>JAFGOW010000035.1 GCA_016926265.1 Deltaproteobacteria bacterium
CCACCAACGTCATCTCCATCACCGACGGCCAGATCTTTTTGGAGAGCGACCTGTTCTACTCCGGGGTGCGCCCGGCCATCAACGTCGGCCTGTCGGTCTCCCGCGTCGGCGGCAGCGCCCAGATCAAGGCCATGAAACAGGTCGCCGGCACCCTGCGTCTTTCCCTGGCCCAGTACCGCGAGATGGCCGCCTTCGCCCAGTTCGGCTCCGACCTCGACGCCGCCACCCGCAAGCAGCTCCACCGCGGCGAGCGGCTGGTGGAGATCCTCAAGCAGCCGCAGTACCAACCGCTTCCCGTCGAAAAACAGGTCATGGTTATCTATGCCGCCAACAACGGCTTTGTGGATGATTACCCAACCGCCGTGCTGCGCCGCTACGAGGGGGAACTGTTCTCCTTCCTGGATTCCAAACATGGCGAGCTGCTGAAGGATCTGGCCCAGAAGAAGGCCATCGACTCAGGCCTGGAAGAGCGAATCAAGTCCGCTTTGAATGAATTCAAGGGACAGTTTGCGGCATAGCGACAAGGGAAAAGGTGCGGACAGATGCCCAGCCTGAAGGTAATCAAGAAACGGATCAGTTCGGTCAAGAGCACCCAGCAGATCACCAAGGCCATGAAGATGGTCTCCGCCGCCAAGCTGCGCAAGGCCCAGCAGGCGGTGCTGGCGACCCGTCCCTACGCCAAGAAGATGGACGCCATCATCGCCAATCTGGTGGCCAAGGTTCCGGATCTTTCCCATCCGCTGCTCAAGGAACGCCCCCGTGAGCGGGCCTTGGTGCTGCTGATAACCGGAGATCGGGGCTTGTGCGGCGGCTTCAACACCAACATCTCCAAAGCGGTGGAGCGGTTTGTCCGCGACAATCCCGAGAATTTCCAACAGATCGATGTCGCCGTCATTGGCCGCAAGGGGAACGACTACCTCAAAAGGCGTCCCGGCGTCAACATCGTCAAGGTCTATGAAAACATCACCGGGGAAGTGAACTACCAGACCGCATCCTTGCTCGGGACCGAGTATGCGGCGGCCTTCACCGAGGAAAAATACGATGTCGTTTATCTTTATTACAATGAATTCAAAAGCGTCATCTCCCAGGTCATAACCAAGCTTCAGCTGCTGCCGGTGGTAACTCCGAAAGCGGAAGAGGAACTCTTCACCGGGGTCGATTATATTTTCGAGCCCAGCGCCCAGGAGGTACTTGGCCAGCTTCTCGCCAAGAACGTAGAAGTCCAGATTTTCCGGGCGATTCTGGAATCGCGGGCCTCCGAGTTCGGCGCCCGCATGACCAGCATGGACAGCGCCACCAAGAATGCCTCGGAGATGATTGGGAAACTGACCCTGATGTACAACCGTGCCCGCCAGGCGGCCATCACCAAGGAACTGATGGAGATCATTTCCGGCGCGGAAGCGATCAAATAGAAGTTTACCGGAACAGCAACGGCATCCACCGATATGGGGGATAATAAGGGAGGTTCGGGTTTTATGGATAAAGGAAAGATTTCTCAGGTCATTGGCCCGGTTGTCGACGTGGAGTTTGAGGAAGGAAATCTGCCTGAGATCTACACGGCTCTCAAAATCACCAACCCCGCCATCGGCGACGAGGAGTGGAACCTGGTGGTGGAGGTGGCGCAGCATTTGGGCGAGAGCACGGTTCGGACCATCGCCATGGACTCCACGGAAGGTCTTGTCCGCGGCCAGGAGGTCCTCAATACCGGCAACCAGATTTCGATGCCAGTCGGCCCGGTCACGCTGGGACGGATTCTCAACGTCGTCGGCCAGCCGGTGGATGAGATGGGACCTGTGGAAACGGATAAATATTGGCCGATCCATCGCCCCGCCCCTGAATTCGTCGAACAGTCCACCGCCGTCGAGGCCTTCGAAACCGGGATCAAGGTCGTCGATCTGCTGGCCCCCTATTCCCGCGGCGGCAAGATCGGTCTGTTTGGAGGCGCCGGCGTCGGCAAGACGGTTTTGATCATGGAGCTGATCCACAACATCGCCAAGCAGCACGGTGGCTACTCGGTTTTCGGCGGCGTCGGCGAGCGGACCCGCGAAGGAAACGACCTCTGGCATGAGATGAAGGAGTCCGGGGTTCTCGACAAGGCCGCGCTGGTCTACGGGCAGATGAACGAGCCCCCCGGTGCCCGCGCCCGCGTCGCACTCTCCGCGTTGACGGTAGCGGAATACTTCCGCGATGAGGAAGGCCAGGACGTGCTCTTCTTCATCGACAACATCTTCCGTTTCACCCAGGCCGGCTCCGAGGTCTCGGCGCTGCTGGGCCGCATGCCCTCGGCGGTAGGCTACCAGCCCACCTTGAGTACTGAGATGGGGGAACTCCAGGAGCGCATCACCACCACCAAGAAAGGCTCCATCACCTCGGTCCAGGCCATCTACGTTCCGGCGGACGACCTGACCGACCCGGCTCCGGCCACGGCCTTCGCCCACCTCGACGCCACCACCGTTTTGTCCCGCCAGATTGCCGAGCTCGGCATCTATCCGGCGGTCGACCCGCTCGATTCCACCAGCCGCATCCTCGATCCCCAGGTGGTCGGCGAGGAACATTACAAGGTGGCCCGCGAGGTCCAGTTCATCCTTCAGCGCTACAAGGAACTCCAGGACATCATCGCCATCCTCGGCATGGACGAGCTTTCCGAAGAAGACAAGCTGGTCGTTTCCAGGGCCCGCAAGATCCAGCGCTTCCTGTCTCAGCCGTTCCACGTCGCCGAGGCCTTCACCGGCTCTCCCGGCAAGTACGTCAAACTGGAGGACACCATCAAGGGGTTCCGGGAAATCGCCGCCGGGAAGTATGACGAAATACCCGAACAGGCCTTCTACATGGTGGGAACCATTGAAGAAGTCCTTGAAAAGGCCAAGAAGCTGGCGGCCTAGGACGGATGCCGGCCGGGTCTCTCGTGTTTGCCAAAGGATGATCGCTCATGGCGGATAAGCTGAAATTGGAAATGGTCACTCCCTATGGGGAGGTTCTCACCACGGAGGTGGACGATATCACCGCGCCGGGGGTGATGGGCGAGTTCGGCGTCCTGCCGGGCCACCGGTCGATGCTGGCGCTGCTCCAGGTCGGGGAGTTTTCCTACCTGCAGAAGGGGAAACGCCATTTCGTCGCGGTCAACTGGGGGTATGTGGATGTGGACCAGGACCGGGTGACCGTCATGGTGGAGACCGCGGAGCCCGCCGACCTCATCGACCTGGAGCGCGCCAGGAAGGCTCTGGGGCGGGCCGAGGAAGCCCTCAAGAAGTTGAGCGATGAGGACAAGGAATACAAGGTCATGGAAGCGGCCCTGGCGCGGGCGCTGATCCGCATCCAGGTGGCGGCCCGCAAGGGGCACTGACCGAAAATTTTAAATCGATATCAGGAAGAGGCGATCTGAAAAGGTCGCCTCTTTTTTTGGGGTGGATTTGCGACGACGATTGAGATGCCGCCAATTAAGCCAAAACAAGGATTTGTTGCGAAACGCAAAAGATAGAATTTCAAAACATCCATAGCCGGAAAGCCGCATGGTTTTAGGCATTTTTGGAGGCCCTGTTATACGAATGGCTTGCTGCTTGGGCCTGCTTTGGCGAGAAATTTTCCAAAACGGCAGCCGTTGAAAATTCTGCCTCAAAATTCTTTGCCCATCTATCCCTTAATCCCCCTGAGAGAACCGGTGCTGGCGGGCACCTAGACACAACCCGGTTAAAAAAAGCAAATACACAGGCCTATGTCGAAAAAATTTACAGTGACCTTGGTTGAGGAAAGAGCATTGTCCGGTTCCCAGGCTTAACACATTTTTTCGCCAAGAACCCTTTTCCGCCAAAGAAATACCCTTCCATTATTAGTATAATCAAAAAAACAAGTTTATTTTATTAGCCTTTTTATAAATTTCCTTTTGGCCACCATATCCTCCGTCAGGATGCGTATTTCCTTTTCCGGCAAAAAACAACCGGATGATTCCCGTAATTTTAATTGGAAAACCGCGATTACGAGCTTGTCGGAATTTTTTACATTGCCCCGGTCCGCTTTAATAATACAATGATTTCAAAGCGAAAATTTTTTGGTTCAAAATTTGCTTAAAAAAATTTCGTGAAAAATCTACTTCCGGATCTTCCGGAGGTTATTTGAACGGAGGAGGAAAAATGAAAGCAAAAATACTTTCCCTTTGTGCCATCCTGTCTGTAATCCTGTTTATGGTTTCCGCCGAGGCCGCCACCACCACCTTCAATTTTGAGGACGGTGAAAGCGGTCTAACAAGTTACATGGAGGAGGTGTTCGGCGGCGATCTTACGGTCAACAACCTGACCTGGTATGGAAATGATACCCTGTTCGGGAGCGACGCTATTGCGACAACCGGTGCTAATCCCGGGAGAATCGATTTTGACCCCCTCGGCAGGAACGAATCAGATTATGAAATCCTGCAGATCAGCTTCCAGTGGGCGGTTTATGATGAAACAGGCAAAAGGGATTTCGGCCTGGATGTCTATGACGACGGCATTCAGAATTGGAGAAACAATGTCTTTGTCGTCGAAGGCGTAGGGGACGGAACAACGGGAACATTGTCTTCCCTCCTCTTCGATGCTGCCTGGCAGGTGACCCGGATCCAGATCCACGACAGTGGCCTGAAAGATGTCGGGATCGACAACCTGACCATCGTTGACAACAGGGCCGGCGGGGGCGCCCCCGTCCCCGAGCCGGGCACCATGCTGCTGCTCGGCGCCGGTCTGGTCGGGCTGGCCGGCTACCGCCGCTTCGCCGGGAAGTAAATTTCGGTAACACCGAGATTCACTCATGGACTTCAGGAAGGGGGAAAATGTTTCCCCCTTCTTTTTATCTCCGCTTTCTGCCATTCTGAAACTATCCCCATTCACCATCAGGAGCGCTCGATCTTGGAGGATTTCCAGGTCATCGCCGTCGCCGGCCATGCCGGATTCCGCGGCGAGGAGTACCCCCGCTCCTTCGTCTTGGCAGGGGTCTGGATCGAGGTGGTCCGGGTGATCCGGCGCTGGCGGGATCCGGAGTGGCGTTGTTTCGTCGTGGAAGGAGATGACGGCCGTCGCTATCTGCTGCGCCATGACGAGTACCGGCGGCTGTGGGAAGGAAGGCGGCACCGGGAACCGTAA
>JAFGOW010000237.1 GCA_016926265.1 Deltaproteobacteria bacterium
AAAAAAAAGGCGGATTGGGCTGGGGATGTTTTCAATATGGCCCTGCTCTCCTGACCAGATCTTGACCTGAAAGGCCTGCTCGGCTTGCCGAAATTCGGGGGAGGATCTTCAGGGAAAGGGGAACGGCTTTTTGGGATAGCTTTCGAACAGGATATCGCCGGAGTTAGGCTGAATTCGTTGCCAGGATTCAATCTGGAAGATGAGGCAGGCCACTCCGCCGGTGGCCAGCTGGTCGAATTTCCGGGTGGACAGAAAATTGACCAACTCGGTGAGTTCGGGATTGTGCCCGATCAGAAGCACATCCTGAATACCCTCGTCGATATCTTTTATTACTTCCAATAAGGTGGTTGGTTGTTGCTGGTACAGGCGAGGCTCGTATACGACCTCCCTCCTGGACCCGCTGAGTTCGGCAGCGACCAGTTCAGCGGTCTGGCGGGCACGTAGCGCCGGGCTGGCCAGAATCAACTGGGGCTGGAATCCGAACCTGGCTAGCCGCCGCCCCATCAGGGGGGCGTTTTCCCGTCCCCGTTTATTGAGCGGACGGTCGAAATCCTCCAAAGCGGGATCCTTCCAGCTCGATTTGGCGTGGCGCATCAGGGCCAGGCGCTTCATGGCTCCTGCCTTCGTTCCGGCCCCAGACCCGAGCGGACTTCGCGCCAGAGGGCCCGGTAAGCCTCCAAGGCGCGGCTGCCGGGAGAATAAACCCCTAAGGGAGCACGATGGATTCCCATTTTCTCGATGTCGCTGGCGAAGGGGATTTCGGCCCGGAGCAGGTCGGGGTATTGCCGGGGCAGTTCGGTGAGTATCTCACGGTGGAGTTTTTTGCGGCGGTCCACCATGGAAAAGAACGGCAGGATGTTCAGGCCGTCCAGCTTCTGCTCGGACCGGAACCGGGTCAGCTGCTCCAGGGTGCGCAGCGAGAGCGTGGTCGGGATGAGCGGCACCAGCAGCACGTCCGCTGCCTGAAAAACCGCTTCCGAGACCAGGGAGATGCTGGGGGGGCAATCGAGGAAGATCCATCGATAGCGTTCGGAAAGCGGTTTCAGGAGTTTGCGCAGGCGACGGCTCGGTTTCTTCTCGTCATCCAGCAGCAGATCGAGATGGCGGTAGGAGAAGTCGGCCGGGAGCAGATCCAGATGCTCGAAGTCGGTTTCCTTGATCAGCTCCGCCAGGTTGCGTTTGCCTCCGATTAGCCCTTTGCCTCCCCCTTGGACCTTTGGTTTGACGCGGAGGTAAAAGGTGGTCGCTCCCTGGGGGTCGAGATCCCAGATCAGGGTCGGCATCTTTTCACCCGCGGCCAGCCAGGCCAGATTGACCGCGGTGGCTGTTTTGCCGACTCCGCCCTTGATGTTGTAGGTAGCCACAATGGTCATTCAACCTCCTCGGGGCGGTTTTTGTCCGCAAAAAGGGATTTGCAGAGGCGGCGGCTTTCTTTTTCCGCAAACCGGTCGAAGAGAGGGGGGAAAGCTGCGCCGAGAGCGAGTCGTCGCTGCTTCAGATGGTCGATGAGAGCCCCCATGGCGATGAAGGCGGCGCCGGGGGGCATCTTCCGCTCCTGCTGCATCTCGGCGGCGAAGAGCTGAAGGGCACGGATCTGCACCGTGAGGTCCTGGTGAGCGCCGAGATTGTCCTGAAGTTCTTTCAAAATCTTGATCAGCTCCCGGATTTCCTTGGGCGGGTAAAGGGTTTGGAAAAATTCCAGGAGGTAGCGCAGTTTTTTGCAGAGAATGCGCATCTCGTGAAAGGTCTCCGGCGGGGAGCAGGGGGTGACGAGCATCCCCTCCTGCCAGGTCAATCGGCAGGCTTTCCAGATCCGCCGCGAGGCGATCCCTCCGATGGGGAGGTCGGCTTTGAGCGGCCAGGTCCATTTCGCGGGCGGAGCCTCCAAAAACTCCCGCCATTCCCTGAACAGGAGTTGGCAGCGAAGCGAACCGAGCTGCCGGGCCAGCTTTTTGTGGGCCGTTCTCTGCCGTTCGGCCAGGAAATCCAATAGCGGTTCCAGGTCAGGCCGCATCGCTTCATCGAGGCAGGCCCGGTAGGCGGGGAAGGTGAGCAGATAGACATCGAAATCCCGGGTCGGACCGGTGATCTCCCCCAGCCATTTGAATTCCGGACGGAAACGCTGAACCGCTTCTTCGGGGAGGACCCCTTTGGTTTGACTAAAGAGGCTGCGGGTTCGGCGGACCGCGACCCGGAAGTCGTGGAGGAATTCCGGGTCGATATCGGCCCGGGCGCCGTCGCAATTGCGCTCCATGGTCTCCAGCAACCGGCCGAAGATGATCCGGACCGCAGCGCCCGCGGTCATGGCCGAGCCCAGTTTCAGATTGAGCCGGCTCGAATAGCCCGCGGCTTTTTGGCCGATGGCTTCGAGGACCGTCTCCAGTTCGGAAGCGGCGGCCGGGAGGGCCAGAATTTCCTCCAGCAGGCTCTGCGCCTTCCGGAACGGCTTGGAATAGCCTTTCAGGGGTTCGAGCCGGATCCGGAGCGGCACCGGGAACCGTATCGTTTCGGCGTCCTCCCCGGCTATGGCCTCCTCGATGACGATCCGCAACACTATCTTGTCGTCTCGATTGAGCAGTTTTCCCCGGTGGCGGGCGACCTGGGTCACCGCCACCGGCAGCAGGGCGCGTATGTCGATGATGGGTCCGATTCCGTGGCCCAAGGGGCTGTCCGGGAACCCCTCCCGGAACCGGGGAACCGCACCCGGCAGCTGCCCGATGATCCGTCCGTCGGCCAGATACCGCCAGCAGACATCGTTGCGGTTTGGACTCCGCTCCTCCACCAACAGGCTGCCGTGGTGCCAGAGGCGCCAGTCGAAGGTGTCGAAATAGGTGCGGAGCAGGTTTCCCGCCGCCTCGGTTCGGACCTTGCCCAAGGATTCCAGCTGGGCGAAAACCTCAGCGGCGGTGGTTTTCTGCGGCACGGTGAAGTGGCAAATATCTGGCGGCATCCGAAACTTCCTCAGCGCAGGTTCCGTTTGCCGAATTCCTTGGACTTGCGCTTGCGGATGCGGTTTGCATCGCGATAGCGTTTTTCGGCCAATTCTATCTGGAGTTCCTGGCTGCCCCGGTTTTCCTCCCCTTTGGCGGGGGTGCGCTGGAGATAGCTCCCGTCCGGCTGCATCTCCCAGGCGTTGCGGCGGTCGTTCAATTGGACCTCCAGCAGGTTTTTCAGCTCCCGCTGCAGGTCTGGATGCTCGATGGGCGCCACGACCTCGACCCGGTTTTCCAGGTTGCGGCGCATGGCGTCCGCCGAACCGATGAAGAATTCGGGGTCCCCGCCATTGGCGAAATGGTAGATGCGGGCATGTTCGAGAAAGCGGCCAACGATGGAGAGTATCCGGATGTTTTCCGAAATGCCGGGGAGATTGGGTCGCAGCCGGCAGCTATCCCGGACTAGTAGATCGATTTTGACGCCGGCTTGGGAGGCGCGATAGAGAGCCCGGCAGATTTCCGGATCCTCCAGAGCGTTCATCTTGAAGATGATATGGGCCGGGCGTTCGGGAGTGTGGAGTTCCATTTCGTTGCGGATCTTTTGGAGCAGCGCCTTCTTGAGGTGTTTGGGGGCCGGGAGCAGTTTGTGATAATGGCGTTTCGGAGTGTAACCGGTGGTCAGGTAGTTGAAAAGCTCGGTGACGTCCTGGCCGATGTATTTGTCGCAGGTCAGCAGCCCGAGATCACTGTAGAGACGGGCCGTGACCGGGTGGTAGTTGCCGGTGCCGATATGGACGTAACGCCGGATCCCATCGTAATCCTGTCGGATCACAAGAATCACCTTGCAGTGGGTTTTGAGGCCGACGATGCCGTAGGTCACATGGATGCCGGCCTCGTCCATCCGGTTGGCGAGGCGGATGTTGGCCTCTTCGTCGAAACGGGCCTTCAGTTCCACCACCACCGCGACCTGTTTGCCGCGCTGCGCGGCTCGGATCAGGGTGTCGACGATGGGGCTGTCGGAGGAGGTTCGGTACAGGGTCATCTTGATCCCCTGCACCTTTGGGTCCTCGGCGGCCTCGGCCAGAAACCTTTCCACCGACGAGGAGAAAGACTCGTAGGGGTGCTGCAGCAGGATTTCCCCCGCGTCGCGGATGATGTGAAAGATGTTTCGCTGGTTTTGCAGGGCGGGATGATCGATGGGGCGGTGGGGCGGATCCTTGAGTTTGGGGAGATCGAGACGCGCGATCTGCCACAGGTCGCGGATCCCCATCATCCCCCGGGCCTCGAAAACATCCGCAGTCTCGTCGAGGCCCAGTTCCGCGGCCAGAAAACCGCGGTGGGTGGGGTCCATGTCGGGCTGGACTTGGAGCCGAACGATGGGGGCGAATTTCCGGTCGCGCAGTGTCGATTCGATCAGGGACAGCAGATCGTCGGCATGTTCCTGGTTGGGGCTGGTATTGGCGTTGCGGGTGACTCGGAACAGCTCACAGTTGGCCACTTCCATCTCGGGGAACAGCATGTCGAGGTTGTGGATCATGACCTCTTCGAGCAGTACGAAGCGGTGCCTTTTTCCGATGCGCACGAAGCGGGGGGCACCGGCGCCGATGGGCACTTTGACCCGGGCCAGGGAGGTCGAATGGTCCTGGGGCTGGCGCAAGGTCACCAGGAGGTTGAGGGAGAGGTTGGAGATGAACGGGAAAGGGTGGGCCGGGTCGATGGCCTGGGGCGTGACCAGGGGGAAGATGTTGTTGTAATATTCCTTGCGGAGGAAACGGCGGTCGGCATCGCTCAACTCGGAATAAGCGAGGATCTCGATCCCGGCTTCATGGAG
Organism: Deltaproteobacteria bacterium; assembly: GCA_016926265.1. Classification (GTDB taxonomy): domain Bacteria; phylum Desulfobacterota; class Desulfuromonadia; order Desulfuromonadales; family JAAYDE01; genus JAAYDE01. Next base: position 4,765 of record JAFGOW010000237.1, read on the forward strand.
ATCCTTCCAGGTGGTTTCCAGGGTCTGGAACCATTCCCCCTGGTGGCAGAGGACAAAGTCATAGCAGACGTCGATCTGTTCCCGGGGGGTTCTGCCGTCGACGGTTTCCTCGACGACGCCAGCCCCGAGCTGCTGTTTCAACCCTCCGATCCGCTTCATGAAGAATTCGTCCAGATTGGAGCCGGTTATGGCGAGAAACTTGACCCGTTCCAGGAGCGGGGTCCTCCGGTCGCGGGCTTCGTTCAGCACTCGCTCGTTGAATTCCAGCCAGGTCAGCTCCCGGTTCAGATAGAGTTCGGGGAGGTTGAGATCCACGTTTTTGCTCTCGCTGGTCTTGGAAGGAGATTTCCTGGCGGCAGGTGGCATCTGGATTTCGGCTGTAACGGTTTCCGCGGTGGCTGTATGCATATCGCAACTCACGCAATGGGGAGGGCAACTACTTTTTTTAACCTTGCTGCGTTAGGATCCTGCTAGGATTCTGTTAGAGACACCCGGGTTTGCGGTTTTTGGGGAAAATTTTTCAAAAACTTTCCGGGTTTTCCGCCCTTTAATCAAACCCAAACAATTTTCTGTTAAAGAATATCAGTAGAGCGGCAAAACACCATACGAGGAGATCCCCATGGATAAGGTTAAAGAGCTGCTGAAAATCAAGGGCGTCGGCGCTGTCACCGCAGAGAAATTGGTCGCGGCCGGTTTCGATTCTCCCGCCAAGATTGCCGGGGCCGCGGCCGAGGAACTGCAGGCCGTTCCCGGTTTGCGGGGCAACCTGATCCCCAGCCTTCAGGAAGAAGCTGGAAAAGTGGCCGAGGGAAAAACCTCGAAAACCGAGGTTTCGCCGGAAAGCCTACTGCTTCAGATCGAACATCTCAAAATGCTGCTCGAAGGTCTGGAGGCCGACATCCACACCCATTTTCCGGCGGGAGGGGAGGAGAAACAGCCCAAGAAACAGGTTAAGGAGGTCCACCGCTTTCTGGGCACCCTGGATCGGGTGGAGACGGCTCTGGCCGAGCAGCTGCAAAGCTTCTCCAAAAGGCTGACCAAAGCGGGTGCGCGGTTGAGCAATATCCGGGAGGGGGGGCTTGAAGGGTTACGGGATGGGCTCAAGCAGGCCCGCAAGGATCTGGAAAAGATCCTTGACTGAAAAGGGAACTCCCTGCCCGCGTGTCATGCGAATCCGGATCGAGAGTCAGCGCTCCTTGAATGGCGTTTTGGCCTTTTTGGGTTGGCAGACATAAACCTTTTTTTTTCGTTTTGGCGCTGCATTTTTTGCAGACGAATCTGGCGTCCTTTTTTTCGACTCCGGGCTTACCCTCGGAGTATTTGCCCATGGAGAAAACTCCGATTACGAATCATCTCGGCGGGACCGCCGTCCTCAATATCGGAAAAGGTTTGATTTCCTGCCTTTGAAGGGAAAGATTTCTGATGAGCGAAAAGCGCCTGGCCGCGATCGATATCGGGACCAGTTCGATCCGTTGCATCGTCGTTGAGGTCGATCCGAAGAACGGGTTCCGGGTATTGGATGACGAAAAGGCCAATGTTCGGTTGGGAGAAGGTTTGACGGCTTCGGGCCGGATCGCTCCGGCCTCTTGGGAGCAGGCACGGGAAGCCTTGATTCGGATGCGCAAAATCGCCGATGGCTGCGGCGTCGACTTTATCGAGGCGGTGGGGACCAGCGCCCTGCGCCGTGCCGCCAACCGCGACGCTTTCCTCGCCGCCATGAAGGCAGAGGCCGGGGTTGAGATCCGCGTCATCAGCGGCCTGGAAGAAGCGGAGCTGGCCACCTTGAGCGCCCTGCACCATTTCGACATGCACAATAACCGCTACGGTCTGATCGACATCGGCGGCGGCAGCATCGAGGTGATCACGGCGGCAGGAAGCCATATTGAGACGATTCACTCCCTTGACCTGGGGGCCGTCTTCCTCACCGAGCATTTACTCCCCAGCGACCCAATTACGGCCAAGGAAAGGGGTCGCCTCCACAAATACCTCCGAAAAGCCATCGGCAAGGCTTTGGGGGATGAGGATTTCGGTCTCCAGTGCCTGATCGGCTCCGGGGGGACCGTCACCAACATCGGCGCCATGATCATGGCCCGCCGCGGCGAGCAGTACGACAGCGTTCACTGCTACGAAGTTTTTCACTCCGAGATCGTCCATCTTCTGGCGATGCTGGAACGCAAAAACTGCAAGGAGCGCCGGGCCGTCAACGGGCTGAGCCCGGACCGGGCCGACATTATCGTGGCCGGGGTAGCGGCGGTGGACGCCCTGATGCGTTTTTTCGGAACCAACCTGCTCAAGATCAATGCTGGCGGTATCCGTGAGGGGCTGATCATCCGCAGCCTGAAAAAGCGCGGCTTGTGGGCACTGGAGGATGAAAAGCGAGACTGGATCTCCTCGGCCCTCGGTTTCGCCCGTTCCTGCCATGCCGACGAGGTTCACGGCGAGCAGGTGCGCCGCCTGGCGCTGGCCCTCTTCGACGCCATCCCGGCGGCGCGGGGGCTGGGTTCGGCAGCCAGGCGGATGCTGGAAGCCGCTGCTTTGCTTCACGATATTGGCTATGTGGTTAGTTACGTCAAGCACCACAAGCACTCCTCCCATCTCATCCGTCACGCCGAGCTGTTCGATTTTTCCCCGCGGGAAAGGGAGATCATCGCCAATCTGGCGCGTTACCACCGCAAGACCCTCCCCCGCAAAAAGCACCAAGACTATTCCCGGCTGAGCGCCGAGGATCAGGAACTGGTTTGCAAGCTGGGAGGGATTCTGCGTCTCGCCGACGGCCTGGATCGGCGTCGCAGTTGCCTGGTCCGGGATCTGAGCTGCGTCACCGTCGACGGCAAAATGGTTATCCGGCTTGCTAGCGACGAGGATCTTTCGGTGGAGATTTTCGGGGCTCTTGCCAAAGCGGATCTATTTGAAGCCGCCTTCGGCCAGAAAGTGGTCCTGGAACACGCCTCCGACCGTGAACAGCTGCCGAACGGCGGTGTTTCCGAATTTCGGAACCGGAAAAAATGTGTTGACCTGTCGGTCTGGAGGAAGAAAAGCCACCAGGCCTGACCGGTCGTTACGGCCTTGCCGGTATGGGATCAAAAGATTTCGGGGATAAAGTTCTTGCCTTTCAGGGTGGCCTGGTCGTCGTAGGCCTCCTCCAGACGGCGTTTGCCGAGCTTGACCGGACTCTGTGCCAGTTTCTCGTAGGGGATCAGGCTCAGTAGGTGGGAGATGCAGTTCAGCTGGGCCCGCTTCTGGTCGTTGGAAGGGACGATGTACCAGGGCGCTTCCTGGATATCGGTGGCCATCAGCATCGCGTCCCGGGCACGGGAATAATCATACCAGCGCCGGTAGGATTCGACGTCCATCGGGCTCAGTTTCCAGATTTTGCGGGGGTCGTCGATCCGGGAGCGGAACCGTCTTTCCTGCTCTTCCATGCTGACCTCCAGCCAGTACTTGATGAGTTGGATCCCCGAATCGACCAGGATCCGTTCGAAAAGTGGGACCACTTGCAGGAAATGGATATATTCCTGTTCGGTGCAAAATCCCATGACCCTCTCCACCCCCGCCCGATTGTACCAACTGCGGTCGAACAGGATGATCTCCCCGGCTGAAGGGAAATGCTGGACATAGCGTTGCAAATAGAGCTGGGTTTTTTCCTTCTCCGAAGGCGCCGGCAGCGCCGCCACCCGAAACACCCTGGGGCTGACCCGTTCGGTGATGGCTTTGATGACTCCCCCCTTGCCGGCGGCATCGCGGCCTTCGAACACCACGACCACCCGATGCCCGGATTTTTTTAGCCACGCCTGCAGCGAGACCAGTTCTCCGTGGAGCCGTTTTAACTCCTTTTCATAATCCTTGCCTCCCAGCTTGCCCTCCTGTTGCCCGACTCTCTTGTTGTTTTTGGTCTCGGAATCCTTTTTTTCCTTTTTGGCCATGGCGGGTTTCCTTCCAAAATTGCCGGATCGGAAAGGTGACGGGCCGGAAATCGGCAGGCGCCATCGATTCAGCGGCAGCGGTTGGCATCTGGCGATTTTCAGCACATCATACCATAAACCGCGAACCTTGGCCGGATGGCGGCTGAAGGGGAAAAGAGGGTCCTTCGGGGTCAGGGATGGGCGGGAAGGGCGGTTCCGGGTGGACTGGGGGGACAGAGTTTTTCCAGGAGGGTGTCCCAACTGCTCCCAGCCGCCGAGGCCATGGCGCGTTCGCAGAAATAGCGGTACCTCTGACGGTCGGTCATCAGATCGCGCATCGCTTCGGCCACCGGTTCCGGCCGGTCGGCATTGACGACGAGGCCTGAATCGTAGGCGCGCACGATCTCCTGGGGGCCGCCGCGGTCCGAGACGATAGCCGGCAGGCCCGAGGCGTGGGCTTCGAGGACGACGTTGCCGAAGGTATCGCTGGTGCTGGGGAATACCAGGGCGTGGGCGCTGGCAAAGGCCGTGGCCAGCGCCTCCCGTTCCAGGTAGCCGGTGAAAGCCAATCCCGGGGTATCGCCGTAAGCGGTTTTGAGCGCCTTGAGTCCGGGGCCGTCCCCCACCACGGCGAGTTCCGCCGAGTGTCCTTCCGCCCCCAGCAGCCGGAACGCCTGGAGCAGCACCTCGATGTTTTTCTCAGCAGAGACGCGCCCGACATAGATGAATTTGAAGTCCGAGCCGTTGAGGCCGTACTGGTCGAAGAAACCCTCATTCCGAAAACCGGGGTTGAAATCGTGGAGGTCGACGCCGCGGGGGAGGACCTCGATGTGACTCCGTTCCAGACCGAGCCTTACCAGTTCTCCTACATAGGCTTCGGTCGGGGCGAAGACGGTTCTCATCCGGCCGTAGAACCAGCTCATGAAGCGCCGGGTCGCTTCCCCCATGGTTTCGTCCTCGGTCCATTTTTCGATGTAGTAGGGGAAATCGGTGTGGTAGATCCCCTTGACCGGGATGCCGAGCAGCTGGGAGGCGAACAGGGCGGTCAACCCCATCGGCCCCGGGGTGGAGATGATGATTTCCTCGAAGTCCTGATCCTCGAGGTAGCGAAGGATGTCCAGGACCGGCGGCACCGCAAAGGTCAGCTCCGGGTATTCGGGCAGGGAGAAACTCTCCAGCGGTTCGAAATTGCGGATCGGGAACGGGGTTTCGATCTTTTCCCCCATCGTGGTCAGGACCGTGAGCGGCAGACCCGAGGAATGGGCCAGGCCGGCGAGCCGATGGATGGTCCTCGCCACGCCGTTGATGTCGCGCAGGGTGTCGGTCACCCAGGCCCTGCCGCCGCGTCCCTGAAGGGCAGGCTGGCCTCCCGGATAAAGGGCGCACAGCTCCCGGAGGAAGGGATCGTCCTTGTGCTGGGTGGAGAAGGCGGTTAGATAGGGCGCCACTCCCAGCAGCACCGGCGCCAGGGAACCGAGGGCCTGGAAGCCTTCGAGAAGCGACCCCTCCTTGAGCCTTTCCAGCGCCCGTTTCAGAAACACCAGGCTGAGTTGATGGACAAGCCGGGAAAAGAGTGCGAAGCGCTCAGCCGGGGAAGTGCTCGAAGGGGATACGGCGGAAGGCGCCTGCCCGGCGATGCTCTGAAATTCTTCGATCAGCAGCCGTTCGGTTTCCGACATCTGGCGGAGCCGATAGCGCCGCACCAGGGGCCCGGCCAGGCGCCGGACCGCGGCCCGCAGCGGGCTGACCGGCTGTTGTTCCTCCTGAAGGCCGGCCAGGTTGCGGAGCAGGGCGCTGGCGAGCGACGCCCCCTGGCAATTCCTTCCCAAGTGGTTGCGCAGGTAGGTGTGGGCGATATGGATCAGGCTGTGGGCGAGCTGCAGGCTGGAACCGTCGCCGCCGCCGGGACGGCAGCGGCCGGCCCGCAGATGTTCGAGAAAGTCAAAGACGGTGTCGGCCTGGGGCGTCTCGGTGAAGGCGCCGGCGCAATAGAGCCCGCCGTGATCGTCGCTGCCGCCGGTCAAGGTTTTTTGCCAGGGAGTGGGGCCGGTGGGGGGAATGCCGTGTCGGTCGGCGAGTTCTTCGATGATCCCTTTGTCCAGAGCCTGGAAGATGGCGGCGGCCACGGCGCAGGCCCGGCCGTTTCGGGAGCCGTTGATCCCCTCGAAGCAGTTGAACAGCAGGATCAGTTTCTCGAAATTATCCACTGTCAGCCGGTCGTTGACCCGGTAGAGGGGATGGGCGACGGCATGGAAGATCTGGTTGGCGATCAAATAGGCCTGGAGATCGTAGATGTTCTCCCGGGCCTTCTGCAGATCCTCGAACTGGCGCGAGGTGATTCCGGATACCAGGCAGTGGAGCTTGGCGCCGTTTTCCGGGAAATAGGTGGTCAGTTCGCTGGACAGGAAGGTGCCGGGGAGATCGGAGATCTCCAGGGCGCCCCGGATCGAATTGTGGTCCGCGATGGTGACGTAATCCATCCCGGCGTTCCGGCATTGCCGGTATATTTCCTTAGGCTCCGTGAAGCTTTCCGGAGCTCCGATGCGGCGCAGAAACCATTCGGAGGGGCGGTTCGAGTATTTGCTGTGCAGGTGCAGATCCGCCCGCGCCACGCGGGAGGAATGCTTGATCGGTTGGCCATTATTCATACTGCCCAGCTTCGCCGGCTCAGGTTAGCCCCTTGATAGCAGCGGGTTAGAATGAAGTGAAAATTTTCTCTCTAGCCCAACGTCTCTCCGCCCGCTGCATTCCCTCCCCACCCTCGGCCCTCCGGTCAAACAAAGGTTTAACCCACTTTTAACCGGCGTTTAACAGTGGCGGCATACATCTTTTGCCAGCTTTTCGGGAGCATCGGTTCCTCCCTTTTGTCCCCTCTAACCGGAATTTGCCATGGCACTCCCCATCGACAGCCCATCGCCCTTTCAATGGGGCTCTTCCGAAACCAGGACCGGTTTCGGGAGAGCCTTGTTCCGGCTCGGCAGCGGCATTCTGGAGCAGATCCTGAAGCTGACCGACTGCCGAAGTCTCTATGCCGAGGTCACGGCCCGTTCGCCAGGAGAAGATTTCCCCGCGGCGGTCCTCGAACTTCTGGAAATCGAGCCGCGGGTAACCCCGGCCGATCTGGACCGGGTCCCGGCCCGGGGGGCGTCGATCGTTGTCGCCAACCACCCCTTCGGAGCGGCGGAAGGGCTGGTCCTGGCCGCCCTGCTGCGCCGCCTGCGTCCGGACGTGAAGTTTCTGGCCAACTACCTGCTGCAGCGCATCCCCGAAATGGGGGAGTTGGTGATCCCCGTCGATCCTTTCGGCGGCCCCGGCGCTGCCCGCCGCAATCTCGGGCCGACCCTGGAGAGCCTGCGCTGGCTGAAGAAGGGGGGGCTGCTGGTGGTTTTTCCGGCCGGCGAGGTTTCCCATTGGCTGTTCGGCCGCCGGGAGATCGCCGATCCCCCCTGGAACAACAGCCTGGCCCGACTGGTGCGCGCCTCCGGCGCCCCGGTGGTGCCGGTTTTCTTCCCCGGTCGCAACGGTCTCCTCTTTCAGTTGGCCGGCCTGGTCCATCCCCGGCTGCGTACCGCGCTGCTCCCCCGCCAATTGCTGAATAAAAGAGGACGGTCGCTGCCGCTTCGGATCGGCATCCCGATTCCGGCCTCTCGGCTGAGATCCTTTGGCAGCGATCGGGAGATGGCCGAATACCTGCGGTTTCGCACCTACATGCTTGGCCACGCCGTGCAGGCAGCCAACCCGCCGCGGGAAACCGTCGCATCCGCCCAGGAGCCGGTCATGGCCGCGCTGGGGCCGGAGACCCTGGAACGGGAAGTGGCGCTCCTCTCCGACCGGCAGCTGTTGGCATCCGGCGGCGACCTCCAGGTCTGGCTCGCCGAGGCTTGGCAGATTCCCCATCTTCTTGAGGAGATCGGACGGCTCCGGGAGATCGCCTTCCGCCAGGCCGGAGAGGGGACCGGCCGCGCCGTTGACCTGGACCGTTTCGACCAACATTATCTGCATCTGTTTTTGTGGAACCGGAAACGGCGCGAGATCGCCGGCGCCTACCGCTGCGGGCAATGCGACCAGATCCTTAAAAGGTTCGGGGTGGAGGGGCTCTATACCAGCACCCTGTTCCGCTACGGCCCCGAATTGCTAAAGCAGATTGGGCCGGCCCTGGAACTGGGGCGTTCCTTCGTCCGCCCCGAATACCAGAAGAGCTATGCGCCGTTGCTGCTGCTCTGGAAAGGGATCGGCCAGTTTCTGGTGCGCCACCCCCGCTACCGGACCCTGTTCGGCCCGGTCAGCATCACCCGCGACTACAGCGATTTCTCCCGGCAGTTGATGGCCGAGTCGCTGTGGCGTTCCCTGCTGATCCCTGAGCTGGCCCGGCTGGTCCGGCCCCGTTTTCCCCTGCACCAGAAACCGCTGCGGATCAAGGGGTGCGATCACGGGACCGCGACCGCGGCGCTCGGGGACATCGAAGAGGTTTCAGCCCTGGTCGCCAATCTGGAGATGGACCGAAAAGGCATTCCGGTGCTGCTGCGCCAGTACCTCAACCTGGGCGGCCGACTCCTTTCCTTCAACGTCGATCCCGAATTCGGCGAGGTGCTCGACGGCCTGATTCTGGTCGACCTCTCCCGGACCGAGCGCAAGACCCTGGAACGCTACATGACCCGGGAGGGGGCGGCATCCTTCCTCAATCCTTTGGGAGATGCCGTGGCGGAGTGGGGCCGGCGCTGCGCCTGATGGCGGGATTTTTGCCAGGGTCCGGCCTTAACGGAGGCGCATCTCCCGGCGCTGCCAGTACAAGTCCCAGTTTTTCAGGTTGTGGACGGGTTTCGGCGGTATCAAGCGGGGTGGCTGATAATTGGCTTCCGCCTGAATCCTGGCGATTTCCTCCGGATCGGTAATGTGCCGGACCTTATAACGCCGGTAGGGGTCCGGTACCGGATCGGTCAGAGAACGGCGCTGTGCCGCCGGTTTTTTCCTCCGGCTTTTTTTCTGAGGGGCCGACAGTTTCTTGTCTTCCATGGCGGTTCTCCCATCGTTTCAAGGTATTGGCTAGATTCATTACGACATGTCCAGGGTGGTTGAGAAGGGTTAAGGGAAGATGAACCGATGACGAGAAATCCATTAAAAATGAAAAAGTCCGTTTCCGTTCTCGGCTTCCGATGCCTGAAGCAACCTAACTGAAGGAGGTGGGACCATGACAAAGATTTTTGCGCCCCGCGGGATCCTCCCGCTGGTACTGCTTTGCAGCGGGATCGTCGGAGTGGGGTTTTATTGCGAATCCATGGCTGCCGGGAAGAAACCGCCCGAGCCGGCCCCCGTCGAGGGCAAGGCCGACAAGGAAGCCGCTGACCAGAAGCTGGTCAGGGTCTGTTCCCTGAATTCCGTCGAGGCCAATCAGGAGTTCCAGAAGAATGTCCGGATCATGCAGGCGCAGAAGGAGCGGGTGCTGCAGCTCCAAAAGGAACTTCAGCAGGCCCGGACCGATGACCTTAAAGAGGGTCTGAAAAAGGAACTGGAGGAGGCGGTCAAGAAGCTCGAGGCGGACAATGCCAAGATGGTCAAGGCCTACGGCTTTTCCTTGAACCGCCGGTATCTGCTGGTGACGGAGAAGGCCTCGGTCTTCATGTACGTGACCGAGGAGGAGGCGGCCAAGCTGGAGGCGGAGCAGAAAAAGGCCGGCGGCAAGGTGGAGGGCAGCGGCAAGGCGAGCGTAGGCAAGGGAAAGACCTGAAGCCATTTAGCCTGTTGCTGCCTTCTCCTGTCGGTTTTTTTACACCTCGGTGGCCGGGGGAAAAAGGGTAGAGTAGAGGACAGGTCAGGACTCCCGTAGGCATGGCTTATCTGTTGCCGCCCCTTTCGTCTGGCGGTGCCTAAATATCCCTGC
>JAFGOW010000238.1 GCA_016926265.1 Deltaproteobacteria bacterium
CTTAGGAATGACGAAAGAAAAGCCATATTTGCCACTGATCTACACTGATTGACGCTGATTTGAAAGCCAAACCATTAGACCGTGATTGGGAGTTTTTTAGCTTGATCATGCCTTTTCAGCGTAAATCAGTGGCCAAAAGAAAGGATATTCTGGGTTGCGGGCGTTAAGCCCGCCTTGGGTGTGTATGGGTTCTGAAAAACTCCGCCTCTGGAAGTGAGATAGGGTGAATAGTTACGGAAAGCAAAGGGATGCGTTGTAACTTCTGCGAAAGGCGTTGCGCGATAGCACCGGGCGGAACCGGCTTCTGCCGCATGTATACCTGGTCGGGGGAGGCCGTGGTCGAGCGGTTCCCCCACCGCTGGAGTTCCTGCGGCACCTCCTGCCTGGAATCGATGCCCTTCTACCATGCCTTTCCGGACAGCCGCTGCCTGGTCATCGGCACGGCCGGGTGCAACTTCCGGTGCCGGTACTGCTCCAACGCCTACGTCGCCAAGGCGGATCCCCTCCTCCAGCAGGACCGGATGGTCCATCTCCCGCCCCGCGACCTGGTTGCCAGGGCCAAAAAACTCCGCTGCCGCGCCATCGTTTTCAACGTCAACGAGCCCACGGTTTCCCTCCCCTCGCTCCTGGAGGTCGGCGCCGAGGCCAGGGCCGCGGCCATCCCCATGGGCTGTCTCACCAACGGCTACGCCACCGAGGAAGCCATTGAACTGCTGGCCACGGTCTTTTCCTTTTTCAACATCAGCCTCAAGGGCCTTTCCCCTGCCTTCGGCAGGGCGTGCCTCGGCATCGAATCCGTAGCGCCGGTGCTGCGCAACATCCGGCGCCTGGCCAAGGCGTGCCACGTCGAGGTGACGACCCCCATCGTGCCGGGGGCCAACGACGGCGACATCGAGGCCATGGCGGATTTCCTGGCCGGGGTCGATCCGGAGATCCCCTGGCATGTATTGCGCCTGCTCCCCGAGGACGAGATGCAGGATGCCGAGAATCCCTCTATCGGGGCCATCGACAGCGCCCTGCAATCGGCCAGAAAGAAACTTCCGTTCCTCTATTTCCACAATTTCGTCGGCTCCGATTGGGTCGACACCCGGTGCCCGGCCTGCAAGGCCGCGGTCATCGAGCGGATCAGCCTGGGGTGCGGCGGCGACCGGCTGAAAACGATGCGGTGCCAGGACGGCCGGTGTCCGGAGTGCGGCTATCGGATCAGAATTTTCAACGGCTGAAACGGGGGGGGCACCATGAGCCTGGCGATTCTGGACGCCAGAGGCTGGCAGAACAGCTGCGATCTGAAAAGCGGCGCAAAAATCCCGGCCTCGGGCCCAATCATCGATCTGGTCAAGGGGGTACTGCAGAAACATCCCTATCCGGGCGACAGCGACCCGAACAGCAACCGCTGGGTCAGCGATACGGCCCTCGATCTGATCGAACGCTATCGGCCGCGTTTCGCCTTTCTCACCTACGCGGCCCAGTATTTTACCAGCCGCTACGCCCCGATGGACCCGGAGCGCCGCGCCAAAATGGTGGCCGATCTGTTCGCGGAGCTGGAACGGTTCGTCCGCCGCTCCGGCTTTGCCGCCGTCGTGGTGGGAACCGGGGGGCTGACCCCCCTGGCCGGCGCCATCGACGCCACCGGCCTCGACGGCCTGGTGGTCTGCCACCACTGGTCGGCCCGCTACGCCGGCCTCTACGAACCGAGCCCCAGTGACCTGGAGATTCTGGCGGCCCATCCCCAGGTCGAGCGGGTGGTGCCGCGCCGGGAAGTGGCGGCCCTGTTCCACGGTACTCCCGAACAGGCGTCCCGGGTTCCCGACTACCTGATGGTGGCGCGGGCCGGTTACACCTTCAAGGGTCTCGGCAATTCCATGAAAACGCCGGTCATGATCCCCGCTCCCAGCTTTGAGGTGCCGGTATCCGCCCCGGGCCATGCGGTGGAGGCCATCACCGATATCCGGAGCGCCCTGGAACAGGATCTCCGGGAACAGGACACGGCCCTGATCGTGACGGAAGGGGTGGCGCTGGAGGAATTCCCCTGGACCCATCGGCCGTGCCGGAACAGCCTCGGATGGTACTGCTACGAACCCGGCGGCATGCAGCACCTGACCATCGCCGCGGGGAAACATCGCTTTTCCGACTACCCCAGCGGCTACCGATACTTTGACGAGATCGAGCAAAACCCGGACTTCCCCTTCTCCGGATACTTCAAATCGATCCCCCGCGACACCATCGGCGAGAGCTTTCTGGGCCGCAGCATCGCGGTGGGGAACCGCAGCATGTTCATGCACATGGTGGCCGGCGCCGATATCGCCGTGGAGTGCTTCGCCCGGAATCTGCACAACCAGGGGACCATGGCCGTCATCCACCGCCAGGACAAATGAGATGCCGCCGGCGCCCCGACAGACCATCTCGCCCTTTGAGGAAATCGTGCCGGGAAAATCGAAACCTCGAGCCGGGCCGCTCGCCCATTTGCGGCTGGAACATTTCCTGGCTTTTTCGGCCCTGCTCCATGCGGCCCTCTTGGCCCTCTGTTCCGACCCGCTTCAGAACCACGGCAGGGGAAGCGGCTCTCCCCTCGTCATCACCCTCGCCCCCGGCGACCCGGAACCGGCCGCCGCCATCCTGACCCCAAAGGCGGCGCCACCGGAAAAGGCTGTAAAACCCTGCGAGGCTCGAAAACAAAAGACGGCCCCCTCCCCGGCTGATCTCCCTCCAAAAAGAGCGGGGGATACTGAAAAAAAGCGGCGCCCGGAATCGGCAAGGGGGATCGAAACCGGCCCCCGGCCCCCGGAAACCGTTCCCGATTCCCCTTCCAGCCTCCCCGATGCGGTGGAGAAGCCCCTTCCGGCGACCGCGACGTCTGCTGGGTTCGAAGAACCTTCCGGCGCCTTGGCCGGCAGCGGCAGCCCCTGGAATCCCGCCGCGTTCGGAACCAGGGAAGGGCCCCGGCTGGTGGGGGCGATCCGGCCCGATTACCCGCCGCAAGCCAGACGTTTGCAAAAGGAGGGGCAGGTCGTGATCCAGCTGCGGCTCGACCGCAACGGAGCGCTCTGCGGGGCCAAGGTGGTCAAGGGCGCCGGCTTCGGGTTCGACGAGGCCGCCCTGGCAGCGATCAGGAAGGCCCGCTTCCTGCCCGCGGTCCGCGACGGCCGCCCGGTGCCCTGCCTGGCCTTGCTGCCGATCAGGTTCACGATCCGGACCGGCATCTAGGCGGGGCGGACTTTTTCGGCCGCCATCTTAGCGGCCGCAAATGGCGGTAAGGAGGATCCCTTCCTCAAATGCGGCGGATTCGGTTGAAATGATGTCTATTGCAACGGAGGAAAACATGATAAAGAGTAAACCCGCTTTTCGAGGGCATCGGAATAAGGCTCTATCTTTGCTGGGGGGTCTATTTTTCCTGATGATTTTTTTCCTGCTGGATGGCCGTTCCCTGGTTTCAGCCGAAGAGACCCCCTTAAAAAACCTGACCTTCGGCGCCAATGTCCGGTTGAGATATGAATTTCAGAACAGCTTCAACCAGAAATACTATGGCGACAATCCGGCCGCCGGCAAGGAGCATGACGGTTTTCTGCTGGGGAGATTCCGCGCCGGCTTCGATTGGCGCCCCACGGAAAAGATCCATGTCTCCCTGTGGGGCCAGGACGCCGAGGCCTGGGATTCGGAAATGTCCGATGCCGATTTTTTCAACAACACCTTCGAGCGCATTCACCATCCCAACAAAGACCGCTGGGAGCTCTTTGAAACCTTTGTGGAGATCAAGGATATGTTCGATACCGGGCTGGGGATCAAGGCCGGACGTCAGCGGATCTGTTACGGGGATAACCGGATTTTCGGCCCTGGGGAATGGGGCAACTCCGGACTCTGGATCTGGGATGCCGTCAAGGGGTCCTGGGTCTTCGAGCGCGGCTTTGTCGATTGCTTTTACGGCCAGACCCTGATTCATCAGGTCAACCAGTTCAGCCTCAACCATCGCCACGGCTACGAAAGCTTCGGCGCCTACGGCCATTTCGATGTTTTCAAGGGTCAGCCGATCACATTGTTCATCGAGCCGACGATCTTCACCAAAACCGACCGCCACGACAATTACCAAGGGGAAACCGGCCCGGAACTGGACCAGCTCGATTCCTGGTACTGGGGGGCGCGGGCCTATGCCGCCATGAAGGGGGTTGAGCTCGGCGGCACCTATCTCCAGCAAAAGGGCGATTTTGGGAAAGAATCCATCGATGCCTTCGGTTACCACGCCATGCTCGCCTACACCCTCCCTCTGGCCTGGGAACCGCGCCTGGAGATGGCTTATTCCTATGCCTCCGGAGACGGCGACCCTACCGACGGGGAAAGAGAGACCTTCGATGGCGCTTTTGGGGCCAAAGACCTGATGTATGGCCGGATGAAC
>JAFGOW010000239.1 GCA_016926265.1 Deltaproteobacteria bacterium
AATATCCGCGATGCCGAGCAGAAAACCTCCAGTTCCGGCGACTTCTCCCTGTTCGCCTTTTTCGAAAAGCAGGTCCTCGACATCGCCAAAAAGGAAAACCTGGTCCACATGCTCCCCCAGACGCCGACCGTCCGGGATGGGTACGAGGAGTCCGGCCTCGAGATCAAGCTGGAAAAAATCACCCTCGACCAGATGGTGCGACTGCTGTTTGCCATCGACAACGCTGACGCGTTTCTCCAGGTCCGGAATCTGCGGATCAAGAAGCGCCCCGACAAATCCGCCCTGCTGGATGTCACCTTGAACGTCGCCTCGATCAAGGCGAAATCCTGAGCCGGACCGGTCGGACGCCAACGCCTCCGATTTGGAAGCCGGAGGCGTTGGCCAATTCGAAGATTGACATGTTGTAGCCCTCGGCCTAAAAAACAATGATAGCAGTGTGGGAAATTGATGTTTTTGCGGTAATGGCTTGACAAGATTAAACGATTACAGCTTCGAATCCCTCCCGGAATGGAAACAGGGGGCCAGCTTTTCAGCTAACCCCCTGTTTTTATTATGGCGGAGAGGGAGGGATTCGCCGCCTATGTCACCGACGTCATGTCGGTTCCGGCGTCGGCTCCCCTTCGCTCGCTGTCGCGGCCATCCCTGTCCGCTAATCAGCCACCGGCTGCACTCGCTCCGCTTCGAATCCCTCCGGCTGTGATAAAAGCAAAAGGCCGGCATTGGCAACCGGCCCTTTGCTTTTATTATGGCGGAGAGGGAGGGATTCGAACCCCCGATGCCTTGCGGCATAATTGATTTCGAGTCAATCACCTTCGACCACTCGGACACCTCTCCGTGGGTTTTCGCATCAAATTAAGTAGCAGGTTTTTTGCGGCGGCGCAAGGAAAAGAAAAACTCGCTCAGCATGCCGGAGCAGACCTCTTCCAGCACCCCTTCGGTGACCTCGACGCGGTGGTTGAGGCGGTCGTCGGCGGCGAGGTCGTAGAGGGAGCCGGCGGCCCCGGCCCGCGGGTCGCGGCAGCCGAAGACGAGGCGCGGGATCCGCGCCAGGATGATGGCCCCCATGCACATCAGGCACGGCTCCAGGGTGACGTAGAGGGTGCAGTCGCAGAGCCGCCAGCTGCCGAGCCGTTCGGCGGCCACCCGGATGGCGAGCATCTCGGCATGGCTGGTGGGGTCCTGGCTGGTCTCGCGCAGGTTGTGGGCTCGCGCGATGACGGCCCCGTCATGAACGATGA
This sequence comes from Deltaproteobacteria bacterium, assembly GCA_016926265.1. Taxonomy (GTDB): domain Bacteria; phylum Desulfobacterota; class Desulfuromonadia; order Desulfuromonadales; family JAAYDE01; genus JAAYDE01. Next base: position 1,239 of record JAFGOW010000239.1, read on the forward strand.
CCGCCCCTACCGGAACCTCCTCCCGATCGACCCCTTTTTTTGCCTCACGAAGGGCCTCTGCCATAAAGATCTGGTCTTGGTTTCTGGCGTCCATGTTGTTTCCAATAAAAAGGGCCGGGCGGCCCTTTGCTGTGGCCGCCATTTAACCATGGGCCGGCCTTCCGCCTCAACCCCCGGCCGGGGGATGACGAAATGTTGACCCGCTCCATGACAAACAGCAATGCCCGTCACGGGACGGGCATTGGAAGCACGTTTGACGGATGGCCGGAAAGGGCTCTGTCAACGCTACATGTAAAACATGACGGCCAGGGAGAAGCCTTCGCCGGGGGCAAAGAAGGGGATAGTCACCCCTTTGGTCTGGACGGTGAAGGTTTTTCCCGCCTCCTCGTTTTCTTCCGCGGTCGGCTCCTGGATCGGCTTCATGGAGCCGCTTACGATCAGGGGCAGCCCCAGGGAGACATGGCCGTATTCCTCCCAGTATTTGCTTTTAAAGACCCCGGCGATGTTGTTGGCCAGCTCTCCGAAGGCGTCGCGGGTTTCTTCGACCCCGATTTCGTCGCACATCATCATCTTTTTGGCGATTTTCTGGGCATTGACCATATCGGCGGTGATGATGACGTAGCCGACCCTGGACCCGGCCAGGCCGACCACGGCTACCACATCGGAATTCACGACTCCCATCTTGCGTTCCACCTTGCCGGCATAGACGTCGAGTTCGAGGAACATTTTGAAGGTGTCCTGGGTTGCGGAAATCAGGGTGAACATGACCTCTTCGAAGGTTACATCCTTGCCGAGCTTTTCGGACATGACGATGGGTTCTCCTTCCTGGATGGATGATGGGGGTTTTCCCCAGCGGATAGGCTGGTTTTGCCGGTGCGGTTTCTTTCTGCAAAAACTTTACCTAAAAATGCCTCAGATTTCCCGTTGCCGGCCGGAGTCGGGGGCTGAGAAGGACACTTCGATCCTGGGAAGGCCGTCCCCAACGCGGGGCGCGACCTTCATCCGGAGCCCGAAGGTTTGGTGGAGGTTTTTCTCGGTTAAAACCGTGGTCGGGTTGCCGATGTGGCAGGGGCCGCCGCCAGGGGGGAGCAGCAGCACCCGGTCCGAGATCTCGGCGCTCAGGTTGGGGTCGTGGCAGACGTGAATCATGGTCTTCCCCTCCTCTTCCCGCAGGCGGATGAGAAGCCTGGCCAGTTCCACCTGCTGGAAGAGGTCGAGATGGGCGCCGGCTTCGTCCAGGAAGAGGATCGGGGTTTCTTGGGCCAGGGCGCGGGCGATGATGACTTTCTGGCGCTCGCCGGCGCTGAGGCGGGTGACGGGGCGCCCGGCCAGAGGGGAAAGCCCTGTCCAGTCGAGGGCTTTGGCAACGGCCGGGTGGGGTGCCGGAGCCTTTCCGGGGGCCAATCCCTGGTGGGGAAAACGCCCCATGGCGACCACCTCGGCGACCGAAAAGGGGAAGGGGGCCTCCTGGTCCTGGGAGACCACGGCGATGCGGCGGGCGATTTCGCGCTGGCTCCAGCGGGAGAGTGCCCTGCCCTGCAGGAGGACGCTCCCCGCCTGGGGTTTCAGCACCCCCCGCAGCAGTCCGAGCAGGGTCGATTTGCCGCTGCCGTTGGGACCGAGGATGGAGAGGATTTCGCCGCGGCGGAGATGCAGATCGAGGCCGTGAAAGACCTCCCGGCCGGAATAGGAGAAGGTCAGCCCCTGCGCCCGGATCATGGTCTTTCCCCCCGCCGCAGCAGGTACAGGAAAAAGGGGGCTCCGAACAGGGCCGTCACCACCCCGATGGGGAGTTCGGCCGGCGCCAGCAGCCAGCGGCTGAGGCCGTCGGCCAGCACCAGGAAGCAGCCGCCGCACAAGGCGGCGCCGGGGAGCAGCCGGGAATGGGCGGGGCCGATGGTGAGCCGCACCGCATGGGGGGCCACCAGACCGACGAAACCAACCATCCCGGCCAGAGCAACTGCCAGGGCCGTCAGGCTGCCGGCGAGGATGAAAGTGAGCAGACGGTAACGGCCGACGGCCAGCCCCAGATCCGCGGCGGTCTCTTCGCCCAGGGTCATCAGGTCGAGGGCCGGGGAGAGCCGCTGCAACCCGAAAAACAGCGCCACGGCGACGATCCCTCCCCACAGCAGCAGCTGTTGATCGGGGGTGGAGAGATCGCCCCCGAGCCAGAACACCGCCGAGCGCACCGTCTGCAGCGGGGAATGCCAGAGCACCAGCAGCAGCAAGGCGGAGGCGAAACTCCCCACCATGACCCCGCTCAGGATCAGGGTGGTGGAGGAGCAGTGGTGGGCCTGGGCTACGGCGTAGACCATCGCCAGCGCCGCCAGCGCTCCGACCAGGGCCGCCAGCGGCAGGGCCAGCCGGCTGCCGAATCCCAACGCCATGGCCACCACTCCGGCCAGGGCGCCGCCGCCGGAGATGCCGAGCAGGTAAGGATCGGCCAGCGGGTTGCGCAGCACCGCCTGAAAGGCGCATCCGGAAGCCCCCAGGCAGGCTCCGGTCACCAGGCCGAGCAGGGTGCGGGGAAGCCGGATCTGGCGGAGGATGGTTTCATGCACCGGATTGCCGCCGCTGCCGGTCAGCAGGCGGAGGATCTCATCCCAAGGAATGGAAACCGCCCCTGCCCAGAGGGAAAAAAGCGCCGCGACGACAGACAAGAGCAGCAACCCTCCCCAGAAGGAGCGCGATTTCATTTTTCGGCTCCCTTGAAAAAAGGGGCCGGCGGGACTTCGATCTCGATTCCGTGCAGGGCGCGGACCAGCTCCCGCAGCCCCAGCGCCAGCCGCGGGCCGGGGCGGTGGACCCAGTCCGCCGGCAGGACCTGGACCCGTCCCCGGACCAAGGGGCCGATGCCCGTCTCCCGGTCAAAGAAGGCGGCGGGATTGTCGTTGCCTGAGTGGGAGACCGCCACGATGAGGTCCGGAGCGGCGGCGGCCAGAGCCTCCAGGCTCCAGGTGGGGTAGGGCCCCTGGCCCTCCGGCACCACATTTTTTCCTCCCGCCGCTTCGATCAGCTCCCCGCCCAGGGTGCGCGGACCGCAGACCGTCAGGGGATGGAGCATGGCGCACAGCAGCACCCGCGGCCGCGCCCGGCCCGCCACCGCCCGCCGGACCGCTTCCCGGTAGCGCTCCATGTGGTCGGCCAGGGCCGCGCCGGCTTCCTCGCGGTCGGCAATCCGGCCGATGGCGCGGAACGTTTCGAGGGTCTCTTCAAGGCTTCGGGGATAGATCACGTAGGTGGCGATTTCGAGCCGCTCCAGGGCTTGCACCAGTGTCCGGGAATGGCTGTCGGCGGCGGCGAACACCAGATCGGGCCGCAGGGCGGCGATGGCTTCCAGGCTCGGCTGGTCGTAGCGGCCGACCCGTGGCTTGGCCAGGGCCGCCGGCGGGTAGTCGCTGTACTCGGTGACGCCGGCGAGACGCTGCTCCACCCCGAGGGCATAGAGCACCTCGGTGACGCTGGGGACCAGCGAGACGATGCGTTGCGGCACGGCGGGGAGCGCCACGGCGCGCCCCACGGCGTCGGTCACGACAGCGGCCGGCGATGCCGAGGCGATGGCGAGCCAGAGCGCCGCCCAGATCGCCACCGGCCGCCGGAAGCCTCGTTTACAGCCGCAGCCGCAGCCCGGTGTAGGCCCCGATGCCGGGGGTGCCGTATCCCCAGACTTCCACATAATCCTCATCCAACAGGTTTTCCACCCTTCCGAACAGCCGCAGGTGGGGGGTGAGGTCCCAGTGCAGCGCCAGATTGACCAGGGTGTAGGGGTCGAGTTTCACCGGCCCCGATTCGGAGGTTGCCTCATTGTAGAAGGTATCCTTGCGTTTTCCCACATAACAAAGTTCCAGCTCCGCTCCGGCCGTCTCCAAAAACCGATAACGGGCCTGGAGGGCGAATTTGTGGCGTGGGCGGCGCACCAGATCCTCGCCGCTATCGAGGTTTTCGGCCTCGGTCCGGGTATATGAGGCGCTGAATTCCAATTCGGGCCGCGGCTGGAACAAGGCCTCCAGCTCAAAGCCCCGCGTTCGGGCCTCGTTGATGTTGACGAAAGCGTAACGCCAGCTTGCGGTGTCGAGCTCCGTAGTAATCAAATCTTTGAAATCATTGCGGAAATAGGTGGCATTCAAGACCAGGCGGCGCTCCAGGAAGGGCTGTTCGAGGCGCGCTTCCCAACCCCGGCTCTGCTCCGGATCGAGGTCCACGTTGCCCTGGACATAGCTGCTGTCGGCATAAAGCTGGTACAGGGAAGGCGCCTTGAAGCCCGTTCCGAAGGAGGCGCTGAAGCGGGTTTGCGTCTGTGGCAGGACATAGGCCGCGGCGATCTTCCAGGTGGCGTGGGAACCGAAACTCTCGTGGTCGTCGAGCCGCATTCCGAGGGTGGCGAAGAAGGTCTTCCGGAACTGGAACTGCTCCTGGACGAAGAGACCGGCGGTCGTTTTGGAGCGTGCCCGGAACTCGGAGGAGTCGGTGAAGTAATAGGTGGTGCCCATGAAGGTATAGGAGCCCTCTTCGTAGTAGCGGCTCTTCATCTTTTCGTCCTGGTACTCCGCCCCCATGGTGAGGAGGTGGTTTTCTCCGAGACGGATGTCGTTTTGCCACTCCGCTTTGTACAGCCGGCTGTCGTAGGAGCTGCGCAACAGGGCGTCGGGATGTCCGGCGTCGGGATTGTTGTCGTTGACGCGATCATTGTCGACGGCCGACACAGCGGCCTTCGTTTCCCAGCGTTCGCCCAGCGGGCGCCAGCGGCCCTGGAGTCGCAGCTGCCAGCTTTTCCAATCCAGCTCATTGTTGGGATCGTCCCCCATGGGGCCGCCAAAGTTGTCGAGTTCGGTGCTGCTCTCCAGATAGCGGCCGATCAGGTCGATGGCGGCATGGGGAGTCGGATTCACCCCGAGCCGCAGCGCCAGGGCGTTGGCGCGGTAGCCGTCGCGCTCCCGGTTGCCGTCCGCTTCGCTGGCGGCGCTGATGCCGTCGCTGTCGATCCGGGACAGGGAGAGACTGTAGTTGAGGCGCTCGTTGCCGCCGGAGCTGGCGGCGGTCTCGCGGAAGGTGCGGAAGCTGCCCCCCTCGGCGGTGACCTGGAGAGAGGGCTTGCCGCTCCCTTTTTTGGTGATGATCTGGATGACTCCGGCCATGGCGTCGGAGCCGTAGAGGACGCTCTGGGGGCCGCGCAGGATCTCGATGCGCTCGATGTTGTCGGTGGTCAGGTGGGCGAAATCGAAGGAGCGCGAGGGCAGGCTCGGATCGTTGACCACCATGCCGTCGATCAGCACCAGCAGATGTTCCGAATTGGCGCCGCGCAAAAAAATGGAACTTTGCTGGCCCCACCCTCCGGCGCGGGCGGCGACGACTCCCGGCGTCGCCTGTACGGCCTCCAGCACGGTGGCGTATTGACGGGCCTCGATCTCTTCGGCGGTGATCACGGTGCAGGAACCGAGGATCTCCGTGACCGGGGTTTCGGTGCGGGTGGCGGTGACCACGACGGGGTCGAGGAGTTTCGGCGCCTCGGCTCCCAACAGCGGGAGGGGTATCATGGTGAATCCGAGCAGCAGGACCGTGGAGCATTTTTTCCGCATGGCGTTCGACCTTCCCTTGCTCCCCGGAGATCCGCGCAGGGGGCAAAAAGGCCCAAAAAACGAAAGCCCACCCCTTGAGACAGGGCGGGCTTTCCGTATTTTTCGCGCCGCATTTGGCCACCCTCCCAGGGTCCCGGGGAGGTTGTTGTGGTGATCCGTTCCGGCAGGTCTTCTGGCTCACGATCATGGCCGCCAGCCGCCTTCCCGGTCTTTAAGACCAGTGGCGAAATGGCCGGAGGCGATCGTTCACAGCGGCGGGTCCGCGGGGGATTTCAACCCCTCTTCCCTTTTCACCCTGATGGGCACCGGCGGATTACGAATATTGAACCGCCGAACTTTATAAAACAGCCGACGATCAATTGCAAGGGCAATTTTTTTCAGGTTGCCCCGCGGCCTGGTGCCCAAAAAAAAGGCAAAATGTAAAGGTGGTTGATGTCCTGAGGCTTTTATCCGCCCCAGGAGGCTTTTCCCGCCGGTTATCCACAGGGGATGTGGAAACAGACGCCAACCTTATGAAAAATATCAGGAATTAACGCGAAGAAGGACTCGGCCGGACCCCTTCGCATCGGAATCTCCTGCCCAATCCGTGAACTTGATTGGGAAAACCGGTCCTCAAAAGAATTTTTCAGAAAACGTCGGTGGCCTGGGGGAGGGTAGGCGCCAGCGAGGGAACGGGGCCCCCGCAGGGGACAGCCCAAGGGGGTGGGAAGCAACAGCGGATTTCAGTTGGTCCGGCGTTCCGGTCCGATATAGGAGACCCCTTCTCGGCCCCGGATCGGGTCGCGGCCGATGGTCACCCAACCGGAAGTCCGGTTGAAACCCCGGATTTTGCCGGCCTGGATGAATTCCTCCAGCAAATAGTTTTTGACCATGTCGAAGCTGTTGTCGGCTTTTTGAATACGGATCAGCATGGCTGTGCCTCCCCCGTCGCGGGGTTGGAAGAAACCCAGGATCACCCCGTTTCAATCGTGATAATAATTATACCTTCTGCCGCCCCCGGAATCGCAGGCCATTTTAAAGAATTTTCCCAAAATGGCAAGATCCCTGGTGGCCCATTGCCCAAAATTGCTTTTGCGGTTTCTTTCGGGAAGGCGCCGGGGGGCAATTTCTGCCGGAAATGAAAGCGAAAAAAGAGTGGCCAAAGAAGACCGTAAGCCGGGTTCTGTTCCTCCTCCCGGTTGCCCGAAAAGGAGGCGACGATCATTTATCTAGGGCTGCCGTTGCCGGCAGTCTCAAGCGGCCTGACCCGGAAGCTTCGGACGGGCCGTCCTCCAACGCTTCCCTATTTGGCCTTGCTCCGGATGGGGTTTGCCAAGCTTCCGGTGTCGCCACCGGAACTGGTGAGCTCTTAACTCGCCATTTCACCCTTACCCCCCTTTGGGGGGCGGTATCTTTTCTGTGGCACTTTCCCTGGGGTCGCCCCCGGTCCCCGTTAGGGACCATCCCGCCCTGCGGAGCCCGGACTTTCCTCCCGCCCGTCTAAACGGACCGGCGATCATCTGTTCTTCTTTGACCACTTTTTTTATGCGCTCGCGGCCGCCGCTGGCGCGGTCAGCGGCCATTTTCCTCGACGATAAAGAGGAAACGGTTGCAGTGGGGGCAGGTCTGGAGCTCCTGGCACCGGTAAAGGCTGTTGAAAAACTGCGGCGGCAGCCGCATGTTGCATCCCAGGCAGGCACCGTTGCGGGCTTCCACCACGGCCATGCCCCCGCGTTGTTCGATGAGGGTCTGGTAGCGTCTCTTGACGGCCGGAGAAAGTCCGGCGAGAAGGCTGCGGCGGATCTCGAGTTTCTCATTCAGGGTCTGGTCGAAACTCTCCAGGCGGGGGGCGACCTCGGCCTGGTGTTGGGCCGATTTTTCAAGCAGTTCCGCCAGGGTTGTCTCCCGCTCCTCCTTCTCCTTGGTGACCCGGCCGATCTCGCCTTCCGCCTCCTTGATCCGGTCCTGGAGTTCGCGGTTGCCTTGTTTGGCGGTCTCCTTCTCACGGGTCACCGCCAGCTGTTCCTTGGTGGTGCGGATTTCGAGCAACCGCTTTTCCGACTTGACCACCCTTTCCTGCCCTTCGGCCAGAGCGCTGCGAAACTCGCGAATCGCTTTCTCCGATTCCTGAAGAGAGGATTGCAGTCTCTCCACCTCCCCCTGAAGGGCTTCCAGTTCCGAAGCCAACTCCTTCCCTTCCTTCTGAAGACGGTCGCGCGTCGTCTTCAGATCGAGAATTTCGTCCTCGATGTGTTGCAGTTTCTTGAGATTTTCCATCTGTTGTCGCACCCTTTTCCTCCCTACGGCAGTAATCTGCCGGGCCTTTCCTCCTTGAGCAATCAACAAAAAACGAAAGGGTCTTGCTCCCCTTCCATCTCCAGAATCCGAACCGGCCAGCCTTCCTTTTGGGTCTCAACCCGGAGTCGTCGAGCAAGCTGGCTGATGGCAATCTTCTCGGTATGAAAATGGCCCGCATCGATGAGGGCCAGTCCCTTGGCCTCGGCGCTGCGGGCTTCGTGATATTTGATGTCCCCGGTCACCAGGACCTCGGCTCCCCGTCGCAGCGCTTCACCAATCAGGGCGCCGCCGCTCCCCCCGCAAACGGCCGCTTTGGAGATTGGCCGGCGGCGTTCTCCGATCAGTCTGACGGCAGGAATTCCGAGGGCCTGCTTGATCTGAACGGCGAATTGCTCCAAGGGGATTGGCTCCGGGAGCCTGCCGAAGCATCCCAGGCCCACATCGCCACGGGGGTTCTCCAATGGCAGCAGATCGTAGGCCACCTCCTCGTAGGGGTGGGCCTGGAGCATCTTGCGCCGGATCTTCTCTCCCAGTTCCCGCGGCACCACCGTTTCCAGCCGCACTTCCTCGACCCGTTCGCTTTCCCCCGGCGCCCCCAGGAACGGGGAGCTCCCGGGGCCGGCCCGGAAGGTCCCTTCGCCGCGGACGCGGAAAGAACAGCGGTCGTAACGGCCGATGTGGCCGGCGCCGGCGGCAAACAGCGCCTCGGCGACTTTCTCTTCATGGCCGCTGGGTACATAGACCACCAGCTTGAGCAGGCCGTTCCGGATCTCCTCCAGGGGCTGCACCTCGCTGAGCCCCAGGCGTTCCGCCAACCAGCCGTTGAGACCTTCGGCGGCGCGGTCCAGGTTGGTGTGGGCGGCAAAAACCGCGATGCCGTAGAGGATGGCGTTATGGACGAGGGTTCCGGTTTCGGTGGAGGTCAGAATCTGTTTGAGGGGTTTGAAGATCAGGGGATGGTGGGTGAGGAGCATCCGACAGCCGGTTTTTCGCGCTGTCTCCAGGGCCAGGGGGCTCGGATCGAGGGCCACCAGCACCTGTTCGACCGGCGTCATGGGATCGCCGATCTGGAGCCCGACGTTGTCCCACTCCTCGGCCAGCCACGGCGGATAGAGTCTGTTGAGAAGGCCGGCCAGATCTTGTACCAGCGGGGGGTTAGTGCCTTTCATTCATCATTTCTGGAGACGGCGGCGCAAAAAAAGAGTGCAACCTCGCTTTGGGTTGCACTCGGGTCGACGCCGGTGTTGGGAACCATGACAAAGGGTTTCAGCCTCATGACCTTTTCTTGTGGTGGGCCCACCAGGACTCGAACCTGGGACCAACCGGTTATGAGCCGGCCGCTCTAACCTACTGAGCTATGGGCCCGCGGGAAGAAAGGCTCTATTTTTTCACAAAAAATTTTTTTAGGCAAGACCCATATTCCCTTCTTTCGGTTCATTCGATGAAACTTTTCAGACGCCGGGCCCGGCTCGGATGCCGCAGTTTGCGAAGCGCCTTGGCCTCGATCTGGCGGATCCGCTCCCTGGTCACCAGAAAATCCTGGCCGACCTCCTCCAGGGTGTGGTCCGATTTCTCGCCGATGCCGAAGCGCATGCGGAGTACCTTCTCCTCGCGCGGGGTCAGGGTTCCCAGCACCTGGGAAGTCTGATCGGTGAGATTGTTCTTGATCACCGCCTCCAGAGGCGAAACAGCCCGTTTGTCTTCGATGAAATCCCCCAGGGAGGAATCCTCCTCCTCGCCGATGGGGGTTTCCAGGCTGATCGGCTCCTTGGCGATCTTCAGCACCCGCCGCACCTTCTCCA
>JAFGOW010000240.1 GCA_016926265.1 Deltaproteobacteria bacterium
CAGAAAAGAAACGGGGGACTTTAAACTGTTCGGAAGATTTGTTACGCAGTTTAAAGTGAGACACTTCTGGGAAAGGATGAGGTAAGTTGTGGGCAAAAGGGGTCGGGCTTGAAAACTTGAAAGATTGCGTGGAAAATTAAACAGACCCTTTTCCCATCCGGGAAAGAGCGGATTTCCAGGAATGCCCAGCCAGCCGATTGACCGAGGAAATCATCCCTTTCCCCCTTGCTGCATGTTCTCAAAAAAGCTACAATTGAAGCAAAATTGAGAACGAAACTGCGAGGACTCCCATGCCCCACGCCAAACCCGCGGAAATTTTATTCGGAAATTACCGGCGCCAGGTTCTTGGGCTGCTGTTTCTGCGGCCCGATGAAAGCTTCCATGTGCGGGAGATCTCCCGGCTCACCAAAATCCCGGCGGGCTCCCTGCACCGGGAACTGAAGCTGCTTGCCGAAGCCGAACTGCTGGTGCGCCAGGAAGTGGGGAGGCAGGTCTATTACCGGGCCAAGCGGGAGAATCCCATATTCGAGGATTTGGCCGCTATCTTCCGCAAGACGGCGGGTTTGGCCGACGTGATCCGGGAAGCGCTGCTGCCGCTGGCGGACGAGTTGGATCTGGCCTTTGTGTTCGGATCGACAGCCCGAGGCGAAGAGAGAAGCGGAAGCGACATCGACCTCATGGTATTGGGCAGCGTTTCCTTCGTTGCCGTGGTCGGCGCGCTGGCGGCGATCCATGAGCGTTTGGGCCGCGAGGTCAATCCGGTTGTCATGGCCCGGGGGGACTTCGGCCGTACCTGGCGAGCCGACCCCTTTTTACAGCGGGTGATGAAGGAACCGAAAATCTTTGTGATGGGCACTGCCGATGACCTTGCAAAACTTGCTGCAGACGGGACAACTGAAAAAGCATGAAGCCACGGCGGAGGAGATCCGGACGCTGCTGGGTGCGGTCCGGCGCAACCTGGCTGATGCCGAAGTGGCCGCGATCAGTTTCGAAACACGTTTCGATGCGGCCTATAAAGCGATCATGCGGCTTTCCCTGGTGGCGCTGATGGCCAACGGCTTTCGACCGGGGAGCGGCGCCGGACATCATATGACCATGATCCAGACGCTGCCGAAGACGATCGGCCTGGAAAATCGGCGGCTTGTGGTTCTGGATGCCCTTCGGAGGAAACGCAATGTGGCGGACTATCTCGGCGGGTATGTGGATCAGTCCGCCGCCGAAACCTGAATTGCGGAAGCCCGTTCCCTGCTTGAGGATGTTGAGTGCTGGCTGGCCGGAAATCGGCCTGAATTTCTCTGAGCCCGTCAGAACAAAAACCGGGCCATCTCCCTATAAAATACCGCTGGTTCCCTTATTCCCATTTGTTTTTATTTGGTATTATCCTTTTTTTCTTGATGCGCGAAGGAAGCATAAATAGGCCGGAGCATTTTTTTCAAGCCCGCTCCACCAGGGCGATATGTTCCTGAGGAAGCTCTATTCCCAGGGAGTCGCCGACCCGGTATCGGCGCTCCCCGATGTGGAATACGGCCAGTTTCAGCCCGATATCCACGATGTATTCCATGAAATGCGGCCTCGGAACCGCTTCCAGGATGACGCCTCGGAAGAGATTCGGCCGGCCTGATTCCGTATCCGGGTGGATGCGGATGTTTTCCGGGCGAATGGCCATCACCCTCTCGCCCCGGATCGTACTCTTTTTCTCCAGCTGGATGCCGTGGATCCGGACCGTGGCGCCGTCGGCCACGGCCGGAAAAAGGTTCTGGGTTTTCAGAAAGCGGGCGACGAATTCATTGCGTGGCTGGGCCTTGACCTGTTCCAGGGTTCCCACCTGAACCAAGCACCCGTTGTCCATGATGGCGATGCGGTCGGCCACGGCTGAAGCCTCCTCGAAATTATGGCAGACATGAACGAAGGTGGCCCGATTGCTCTGCTGCAGATCCCGAAGCTCCCGGCTCATCTGGGTTCTGAGGTTCTCGTCGAGGGCGGACAGCGGCTCATCCAGCAGCACCAGCCTGGGCCGGGTGGCCAGGGCCCGCCCCAGGGCGACCCGCTGCTTCTCGCCGCCGCTGAGGTTCAGGGGCATGCGGTGGCGGAGATGGCCGATCCCCAGGCTTTCGAGCATCTGTTCGGTAATCCGGGAGATCTCCGCCCTGGGGAACCGACGGGCTTCGAGGCCGTAGGCAATATTCCTGGATACGTTCAGGTTGGGAAACAGGGCGTAGTCCTGAGGCACATAGGCGATATGGCGCTCCTCGGTGTAAAGGGGCGTCACGTCTTCGCCATCCACCAGAATGGCCCCTTCCTGCTGCCGGTAGATCCCGACCAGATACTCGATCAGCACGGTTTTGCCGGCGCCGGTCGGGCCGAGCAGCACCAGGTATTCCCCATCCCGGACGCTGAGATTGATGTTTTGGAGGCAAAATTCGCCCACGGTGCCGCTCAGGTTTCGGATTTCGATCATGAGGGATCCTTCCTACCAGATGTAGCCTTTGGCGCCGATCCGATGCATGGCATAGACGGACAGGCCGCCGATGAGAACCAGGATATAGGCCAGGGCGAAGCCGTATTCGACGTTGCCGTATTCGATCTGCGCCCAGATCGCCACGGACAGCCAGTCCGCCTGGTCGATCCGGAGCGCCCGCTCCAGGGTGCTGAAGCGCTCCGGAGGCAGCTCGCCAAAGGTGCCGCAGAAAAAGAGCACGGCGCTGAACTCGGCCATGGCGCGGGTCCAGGCCAGGATCACGCCGGCCGCCAGGCCGCTTTTGGCCATGGGCAGGGAGACGGTGCGGAAGGCCCGCCAGCGGCTGCTGCCCAGCGACCGCGCCACCTGTTCAAAGCGGGGGTTGACGCTGTCGAAGGCGGCCTTCCAGGCGCTCAGACCCAGGGCGAAGGAGAGCACGAAGGAAGCGATGACCATGCCGGGAAAGAGGCTGTGGGCGAACCGGAACCCCCACCGTTGCTGCAGATCCCAGAGCGGCCCGTAATTGAACATCACGATCAGGCAGAGGGCGACCGAGGATGCCGGTATCACCAGGATGGAGGAAAAGAGCACCTCGATGACGGCCTTGCCGGGAATCCGGTAACGGCTCAGACCGTAGGCGGCGGGGATGCCGATGGCGCTCGCCAAGAGCGTCGTGATCAGGGTAATCATCAGGGTGAGGTTCAGGGATTTCCAGAAATAGGGATCCTGCCAGAATCCGCCGGCAAAGGAAGTCAGCACCTTCCGGTTCTCTTCCCACAGGGCCGGTTCCCTGGACCTGACCGCGGCCTCGGTAACGAAGAGCTGATCGAGGTTGGCCAGGAACAGATAGGCGGAAAAAAGGATCAGAAATCCGGCGAAGCTGTAAAAGAAGGTTTTAAAGAGCAGGCGATCGCCGGGCGCCCCCCTTCTTCCGGGCGCTGCCGGGCCGATGGCCGCGAGAGGATTCCGCTCACCAGACACGGCTTTTTCCTCCGATCAGGCGCATCGCCGCCATGGCGGCCACGGCCATGAGGACGCAGACCAGGGTCATGGAGCTCACCCATCCCATCATGCCGCCGTTCCAGTCGAGATAGACGGCAAAAGGCAGGATATCGGTCTGGCCTTCGGTCGCGCCCACGAACAGCATCAGCCCTTCCCACTCCGCCGCGGCCCGGGCCCAGACCACGATGGCGCTCGCCACGATGCCGTTCCGGGCCATGGGCAGCACCAGCTTGAAAAAGGTCCGGAAATGGGAGGCGCCCAGCGAGCGGGAGACGGTTTCAAACCGTTCCGGAATCATATCGAAGCTGGCCTTCATGAGCCGGGCGCAGAAGGCGCAGGTGACCGTGAACTGCACCAGCAGCACCCCATAGATATTGCGGCCGATATAGAGGTGATAGTGTTCGCCGATCAGGTCGAAGGGGAAGCGGGTGGTGATCCCGAAAAGAAAGGCGCCGATGACCGCCGGCGACACCACGATCGGCAGATCGACGATGCTGGCAAAGAGGTTCCGGCAGGGGAAGGAAAAGCGCGACAGGGCGTATCCCGCCGGGATGCCGATCAGCAGGGAAAGGGCCATGGAAACGGTGGAGGTCCAGACCGTGAGCCAGAACCGCTGCCACATCCGGGGATGGGAAAAGAAATAGAGGGTGTCGCTCCATCCGAGATAGAACCAGTTGCTGGCGATCAGAAAGAGATAGAAGGAGATCGCCGCCAGGATCAGGGCGATGGTGAAGGCGGGCCAGACATGGCCTCGAGAGAAAAACCCCCTGGGCATCACCGCCATCCTTCCTAGGTTCCGGCCCGCAGCGTTTTGCGCTGCCGCTGCACCTCTCCGATGAAATCGCCCACGGTTTCGGCGTTGGCCGGAAATGTTTCATCCTTGAGGGCTCTGGCGGCGTTGACCAGATGCTCCATGTCCTGGTCGGTGGAGCCGTCGAGGCAGAACCCCTGGCTGTCCATGGGGAGGTCGGAGCCCACCGAATAGGCGTGCTTGTGGAAAATCCCGGCGCCCTCCGGCGACAGGATGAAGGCCTTGAGCCGCTCGGCCTCCTCCTTGAAGCGCGAGAAGGTCAGGGTCGCCACCGGCAGCCGGACCAGCCCCCGATAGCGATGTTCGATGGGGATGATCTCGA
>JAFGOW010000241.1 GCA_016926265.1 Deltaproteobacteria bacterium
AACAGGGCCTCGACCGCGGACCAAAGCTCAAGCAACTGGCTTTCCGGCGCCGGGGAGATGATCGCCATGTCGTGGCGCTGGAAGGCCCGGAGCAACCTTTGGATGGAATCGTCATCCAGTTTATCGCTGAATACGGTAACGATGGTGCCGTTCAGGATTCTGGGGAGCTGGACGGGGTTGTGATCGGGACGTTTCAGAATGGCCGATACCGGTTTCCCATAGATCCCGGAGGATGACTTCTCCAGGTCGTACACCAGGGCCGCCCGGCTCCACTCGAGTTCGGTCCGATGAACGTGAAAACGGGCGAATTTTTCGATCATAAGCAGTTTCTGCTCGGCGATCTGGCGGGCGCTGAAACCATCAAAAGCCTCGATATCGACGAAGGTCAGATAGTTGCCGAGCTTGAAATTCCGATCCAGAAAGATACTGATGTTCCGATCGTGCTCCGGAAAGGTGATATCCGGCTTTTCGGCGCTTGTCGTCACCCCCATGTGAACAGGGAACTCCTTGAAATATTTGAAATCTTTTCCGGTCCTGAAAACCACGTACCAGATCTTCGGGATCGAGGAAAAGTTGCAGAGAAAATCGTCCAGAACCGAATAGCCTTCGATCCTCCGACCGCTTTTGCTGTCAAAGAAAAAACTCTTGTTTTCAAAAAAGATATATTCCGGGGAATAACCGATGTCGATCAGTTCCGTCAGAAAAACCTTGGTCAGCTTAACGACGGTCGCCCTGTCCCCCTCGATAATCTTCTCTTTAAGCAGATCGCCGATCCTCTCAATGTAATTGGCTTCAAAAAAGCCGTACAACTGGTGAAGCAGAACCCGCAATTCACCCGTTTCATAAAAATGGCTCAACAGCTCAATCAACTGGTTTTTGATGGTCGGCGATACCTCGTCGACCACGGGGTCATCCCGGATCTCCAGCATCAGTTCTTCGATAACCGGCTGGATGTCGAAGGCGGCAAATCCTGGATTGTCCATTTCATCGGTAATCTGCAACAATTCCTTGCAGAGGATTTTGGTGTTGAAGGCCGGCACCTTGTAAATATCGAGAGAGTAGTTGAAAAGCATCTCTTCGATGAGTTGGGCGAAAAAAAGGATATTCCGGGTCTCTTCGTTGAGAGTCCAACGGGTCAGATTGGGTGGCAGCATAGATTCTCTTTTGTGTGAGAGGATGGCAAATAGCCCAGAAAAAACAAGGGAAAGAAGCCAATGAACGGAGTTCCCGACGCTGGCCCTTTGGCGTGCGCAACGGCCAAGTCCTGTTAAAATATCTTTTACAGCCCGATTCGTCAACACAGGACGATGGGGAGTGAGGAGAAACCTTCCTGGTCCGGGGTTCCCATAACGAGGGAACCTTCTTCGATACCGACCCCCAGCCACCAACCGGATCTGCCTCCGGCCCCTTTCCCCTTCCTGAAAATCATCTTCAAAAATTGATACACGGTTTTACTCTTGATTTAGATATCCTTATCCATAGATTTTTTAAAAACCTGTTAAAACTGTAAAAAAAATATTTTTTAAAGCGTGTTTTATTCTATTTATAAATATTTAAATTTTTAATTTTTATTTTAACTTATTGATTTTTTTATATTTTACATCAAAACAAAAAATTACTTCTTAGAATTAAGTTTAATTTATAAAATAAATAAAAAAATATCTTGAATCGAAAATAAAACAATGTTATGTTTTTTCAAAAATATTTCGACAGCCGTGTTCGTAAAGAGTCGGTTTGGAAAATCAAGGCGGTTTTTCATCACGCAAGGAGCGGATTATGAAAGCTTTTTACAAAGGTTTTAAAGCACGGCAGTGCAAAGCCGGCGAAACTCTGGGACGTCCCCTGACCTTCGCCGAAAAAATTCTGTTCGGCCACACCTGGGGTCCGGATATCGAAAATTACCGGCGCGGCGTTGATTACGCGGAACTGAAGCCCGACCGGGTGGCCATGCAGGACGCCACCGCCCAGATGGCGATCCTCCAGTTCATGCTCTCCGGCCGGAAAACCACCGCGGTGCCGACCAGTGTCCACTGCGACCATCTCATCCAGGCCGAGAAGAACGCCGCCGCCGACCTGGAAAGGGCCTTGGTGGAAAACCGCGAGGTCTACGCCTTTCTGGAAACGGCCGGGCGCCGTTACGGCATGGATTTCTGGAAACCCGGCGCCGGCATCATCCACCAGGTGGTGCTGGAGCAGTACGCCTTCCCCGGCGGCATGATGATCGGCACCGATTCCCACACCCCCAACGCCGGGGGCCTCGGCATGGTGGCGGTGGGGGTTGGCGGCGCCGACGCCGTGGATGTCATGAGCGGCATGAGCTGGGAGCTGAAATGGCCGAAGGTCATCGGCATCCGCCTGACGGGCCGGTTGCGGGGCTGGGCCTCGGCCAAGGACGTCATTCTCCATCTGCTGGGCCTTCTCACCGTCAAGGGGGGGACCGGCGCCATTGTCGAATACTTCGGACCCGGCGCCGAAACCATCTCCTGCACCGGCAAGGCGACCATCGCCAACATGGGGGCCGAACTCGGCGCCACCTGCTCCCTCTTCCCCTACGACGTCAAGATGCGCGATTACCTGGAATCCACCGGCAGGAAGGAACTGGCGCAAGAGGCGGATCGCTTCCAGGAGGCTTTGCGGGCCGACGCCGAGGTCTACGCCGCCCCGGAAAAATACTTCGACAAGGTGATCGAGATCGATCTGGACCAACTGGAGCCCCACCTCAACGGTCCCTTCACCCCGGATCTGGCCTGGCCGCTTTCTAAAATGAAACAGGCCGTTTCCGAGCACGACTATCCGGAAAGGGTCAGCGCCGCCCTGGTGGGGAGCTGCACCAACGCCAGCTACGAGGACATCGACCGCTGCGTCTCCATCGCTCGCCAGGCCCTGGCCAAGGGACTCAAGGCCAAGAGCCTGTTCCTTATCAACCCCGGCTCGGCGCGGATCAAGGAGACCATCGTTCGGGACGGCCAACTCCAGGTGCTGGAGGAATTGGGCGGCACTGTCTTCACCAATGCCTGCGGCCCCTGCATCGGCATGTGGAAGCGGACCGATGTCAAAAAAGGGGAGAAGAACAGCATCGTCACCTCCTACAACCGCAACTTCGCCAAGCGCACCGACGGCAACCCGGAGACCCAGAACTTCGTCGCCAGCCCCGAGATCGTGACCCTGCTCGCCATCGCCGGAAAACTGACCTTTGACCCGGCCACCGACGAACTGATCAACGACCGGGGTGAGAAGATCCGTCTCGAGCCCCCGACCGGGGCCGAGCTTCCGGCCCGCGGCCTGGCCAGTGAAAAAGACGGCCTCATCGCGGTACGGCCGGACCCCAGGATCGAGGTCGCCATCGAGGCCGGCAGCGAACGCATTCAGGCCTTGGCGCCCTTCGCCCCCTGGGACGGAAAGGATTTTCAAGAGATCCCGGTGCTGCTCAAGGCCAAGGGCAAATGCACCACCGACCACATCTCCATGGCCGGTCCCTGGCTCAAATACCGCGGCCACCTCGACAACATCAGCGGCAATCTCTTTCTGGGCGCAATCAACGCCTATACCAACGAACCCGGCCAGATCAAAAACATCTTCACCCTGGAATACGGCGAACCCCACCAGGTGGCCCGCGACTACAAAAGCCGGGGTCTCGGCTGGGTGGTGATCGGCGAGGAAAACTACGGCGAAGGCTCCTCCAGGGAACACGCCGCCATGGAACCGCGCTTTCTGGGCGGCAAGGCCGTGGTGGTCAAGAGCTTCGCCCGCATCCACGAAACCAACCTCAAGAAACAGGGGGTGCTGGCCCTGACCTTCGCCGAGCC
>JAFGOW010000242.1 GCA_016926265.1 Deltaproteobacteria bacterium
GCCAAGTTCCAGACCTTCGGCTGCGCCAGCGCCATCGCCTCGTCCTCGGTCCTGACCGAGATGATCAAGGGCAAGACCCTGGAGGAGGCTTCCCGCATCACCAACCGGGACATCGCCGAATACCTCGGCGGACTGCCCGAGGAGAAGATGCACTGTTCGGTGATGGGGATGGAGGCGCTGGAGGCGGCCATCGCCAACTACCACGGCGAGAAGGTGGCCAAACAGGAGTACGAGATCGTCTGCAAATGCTTCGGCATCACGGACAAGGAGATCGAGCGGGTGGCCCGCGAGAACAAGCTGACCACGGTGGCGGAGGTCACCCACTACACCAAGGCGGGAGGCGGCTGCCAAGGCTGCCATCCCAAGATCGAAGCCATCCTCAAGAAACTCGGGGAAGAGGGGAAGGCGGGGGCGGCGCCGGAAAAGCCGGCACCGCCGAAGAAGCTCACCAACCTGCAGAAGATCCGGCTGATCGAGGAGACCCTGGAGCGCGAGGTGATCCCGCCGATGCGCTCCGACGGCGGCGACCTGGAGCTGATCGACATCGACGGCAACACCGTCTACGTGGCGCTGCGGGGGGCCTGCTCCTTCTGTCCGATGTCCGATTTCACCCTCAAGAAATACGTCGAGACCAAGCTCAAGGAGTTTGTCCATCCGGACATCGTGGTTGAGGAGGTGAAGCCATGAGGACCGTCTATCTCGACAACAACGCCACCACCCGCACGGCGCCGGAGGTGGTCGAGGCGATGCTGCCGTTCTTCAGCGACTCCTACGGCAACCCCTCGAGCATGCACTCCTTCGGCGGGAAAGTCGCCCGCCATGTCCGGGAGGCCAGGGAGCGGGTCGCGGCCCTGCTCAACGCCGATCCGGCCGAGATCCTCTTCACCAGCTGCGGCACCGAATCGGACAACGCCGCCATCATGGGGACGCTCCAGTCCTATCCGGACAAGCGCCATTTCATCATGAGCCGGGTCGAGCATCCGGCGGTGCTCAACGTCGGCCACCATCTGCGCGCCCGCGGCTACCGGGTCACGGAGCTCGGGGTGGACGGCGAGGGGCGGCTCGATCTGGAGGAGTTCAGAAACGCCCTCGACGACGACACCGCCCTGGTCAGCATCATGGCCGCCAACAACGAAACCGGGGTGCTGTTCCCCATCGAAACGATCGCCCGGCTCACCAGGGAACGGGGCATCCCCTTCCATTCCGACGCGGTCCAGGCGGTCGGCAAGATCCCGCTCGACATGAAGAAAATCCCGGTGGACATGCTCTCCCTCTCCGGCCACAAGCTCCACGCCCCCAAGGGGATCGGCGCCCTTTACATCCGCAAGGGAACCCGCTTCACCCCGTTCCTCGTCGGCGGGCACCAGGAGGCGGGGAAGCGGGGCGGCACCGAAAACGTGCCGGCCATCGTGGCCCTGGGCAAGGCCGCGGAACTGGCCCTGCATCATATGGGAGAGGAGAACGGCCGGGTCAGGGCGCTCCGCGACCGGCTGGAGCGGGAGCTGTTGAGAAGGATCCCCAACTCGCTCCGCAACGGCAGCGAACAGGAGCGGCTCCCCAACACCACCAGCATCAGCTTCGAGTACGTCGAGGGGGAATCGATCCTGTTGATGATGGACGCCGAGGGGATCTGCGCCTCGTCCGGGTCGGCCTGCACCTCCGGATCGCTGGAGCCCTCCCACGTGCTGCGCGCCATGGGGGTCCCCTTCACGGCGGCCCACGGTTCGATCCGCTTCAGCTTAAGCGTCTACAACACCGATGAGGATGTCGACCACGTCATCGCCAAGCTCCCGCCGATCATCCAGCGGATCCGCGACATCTCCCCGTTCTGGAAGGACTATAAGGCCGGCAAACCGCTCTCGGCGTTACTGGCCGGAGGCGCCGGGGACCACGGCCACTCCCATTGAACGGCCGTTTTGAGGAATCACCCTCGGCTTGGCAAGAGTCCCAGGACGGCCAAGCGGCGGCATTCGCCAGCGCCACCGTTGACACCGCCTTGGAATGGGAGTATAAATCTTGACGTTTAACGGCATTCGGGTATGTAGCTCAATTGGTAGAGCAGGCGACTCTTAATCGTCAGGTTTGGGGTTCGATTCCCCACATGCCCACCACCAGCCCATAAAAGCCGGCCGCAGGGATTGCCCCCGCGGCCGGTTTTTTCCATCCAGCTCCTTTACCCTTCGAATGCCACGGCGATGGCATCGCCGCGACCCCCGATCGTCTGGACTCCAAGCCCGGCCAGAAATGCCGTTCCAGCCCATTTCATCATGAGAAGCAGGTCAGGCGAGCTGACCAGCAACGAGCCAAAATGTGAGTGGCTGTTGTTCGACTTTTTTGCGCGGTCGCACACAACGGCCTATCAGAATTTATAGTTGATGCCGCCGCGGATGAACTCGCCACGCTCGACGATATCGACCGGTAAATTGTTGTCAACCTTATGTTTGTCCTTTCCCAGATCATAATATTGATACTCAACTTTCAGGGAGATGTTTTTCCAGAAAGCATATTCAACGCCTACACCAGCGACATACCCGGATCTCCATTTGTCCTCACCGTTTTTCGGTGTACCGCTCGGGGGAATAGCCGCACCCCATGTATCAAAAGTCTCGACATCCACTTTGCCCAAAGCAAGACCACCGGTGCCGTAAACGAGGAGACGGTCGAATGCAATTCCTAGACGGCCGCGCACCGTTGCCAGCGCATCGATGCTCGATTCCGCACGGAAACGCGGGTTGGGGCAGGGACCGCTGCCATCAATATCCGCCAAGTCAAAATCGACCTCAATGCCACCTACTACCGCTGGCCTTCCACCCCGATAGGTGAGTAACTGCAGGTTTGCCCCGGCGGTTCCACCGGCCATCACCCCGTAAATCTCGTGGTCTGCTTGGGTTGGGGTTCCAGCATAATCCCAATCCGTCTCTCCCCAACCGTAACCTCCATTGACGCCAAAATAAAAGCCCGTCCAGTTATACGGTTTGAGGTCCGCGGCCAATGAGGGCACTGATAAAACCATTAATCCAAGCAAAACAAATCCGGAAAAAACCTGTTTCATAATTCCTCCTTTGAAAATGCCACGATGAAAAAGAAGGGGATCAAGTCCCCGCTTTCGGGTAATGCCGTGGACATATATCTAACTCTCAGGTGTCTCTTTTTGGGGGCCGGGTTTTTTGGGGCGCAGTCTTCGACCCAATAGCCCCTCCAAGCTCTTGATAAAACCGTTCCCCCCTAAGGGTCGCCCGGTCCGTTCATGGCGGTGGAGCGACTCCACTTCTTCATCAGAGGATAAGGATAAATAGTTTTTCCAGTCGCTCACCATCCCGAGCAGGGGAGCCACCTTTACCAATTCGTCATCTTTTCCCTCAAGATGGGCCCGAGTACTGCTCCAACGGTAGTCCTCGGGATGTTCCACCAACTTTGCGGCAACCGGATTCATCTCGATATATCGGGCCACCGCCAATAAATGATTTTCATCCAGGGGAAATGAGGCAAATCGCTCCTGCCACAGGTGGCCTCGCCACTGTTCGCGGAAATTGATTCGCCGGGTGTACCGGCGATGGGCTTCACCGATCGCCCTGGCGAGGCCCTTTTCGTCTTGTGGTACGGCAAGCAGGTGAACATGGTTCGGCATCAGACACCAGGCCCAAATCTCGACATCGTATTTCCGGCACCAAGTGGCCATCAGTTCGATGTAGGCAAGATAATCTTCGTCACAGAAAAAGGTCTCCTGCCGGCGATTCCCGCGCTGGGTGATGTGATGGGGATATCCAGGGGCTATGACACGAGCGATTCTGGCCATGGAGGGAACCTATCATGAAACGGGGAATCAGGGTAGATATAGATACTGTCCCCCGACTACACCGGCACCCTAGCCCGAGGTTTTTTGTTGACAATGGCGCGTAGGCAAATTAAAAGCTGCGGAACAGCTTTTCGGCAAGCTCGTTTTCACCCCGGCGCCACTCTTCACTGGCGGCCAGGCCGCGCCCCCCGAAAAAGCGTTTTCTTTTCCCCTTTTACCTCACCGGCATCAGGGGTTTTATGTGTGTAAATTAAAAATACTTTTCCAGAAACAACCCAAATCGGGTGAAATTTTTCCTCCGGGTATTTATACAAGAATAATAAAAGGAGAGTTTTCGTTTTATGGATAATTATCAGATCACCCAGGAACTCCAGGCAAAATGTCCCCACAGCAATGAGTGGCTGATCTCCGAAATGTCACTGGATAAATGGCGAACCGGTAATAAAATTTGCAAGCGGTGTGGGCTGGTCTTCCACCCCAGTGAAGGACCCCCTCCCGTCGAATATCGTACCCAGATTATCCTATCGCCCCATGCCCTTCTTGTGGCCGTCACACTGAATAATGATCTGGAACTGCGGCACAATCCGAACCCGCAGGCGCGCAAGTTTGAATGGGCACTGGTCAGCAAAAGTACGGGCAGTGTCCAGATGGGCGTGGACCATGAGGTGGCGGAAAACTGCGTTGCAAAGGGCCTCATCGAAAAGGTTGAAGAAACCCCTCCGCCGCCCGAAACCAAGAGAAAACGGCGCAAGCAATGGGATCCCTATCACCCTGAAAAATTTGAGGAATCGTAACAAGTAAAAGGAGGGTTGTTGGACCTCATGACCCGGACGGGGTCCCAGACGATTTTGGGGCGGGAAAAGGGGTTTTAGCGATTGAAAGTCAAACTTCTTTTTTCAGGCGCTCAAAATTTCTCCGGAGCCGCGGCTCCTTCATCGATTCTCCCGAGTATGCCACAGCCGCAGAACGAAAATGGTCGATTCTTGGATTTCGAGAGTTCCCGGGACAGCTTATCTAACCCATGGAAACAAATAATGGTTCCGTATACTGTCCCCGGAACACCTATGCCAGTTGGTTAACAAAAAGACAAATAAAAATGAGAAGGAATAATTTTTTCATCAAGATAACGTAAGGGTCAGCCGCGGCCGTAGGCCGTCGGCTGGAACCTATGGTTAGATTTCATTCCTCAAGATGCTCCACCGTTCCCGCTTCTGTTACTAACAACAGAGATATGCCAGTTCTCTTTTTGGCCAGATGTGGTAACCGGTCCCATAGCCCACGGTATTGAGGCAGGTCCGGGAAGGCAATTGAGTAGCGGGCTTCGGAATCAGACATGCGCTGCAAGGTTTCGCCAAGAATGCCAATGAAGTAATTAACTCTCATCGGTTGCCGTGAACCAGGCCCTTTAACTTCTATTATCCAACGCTCGGGGCCAAGGTGTGCGTCGATGTCGATCCCTTGTGCGTTACCCCAGGCTATTTTTGTATCCCACCCCTGAGCTTTCAGCCAAGTTTCGAGCACGCCTTTGACTTTGTCCTCTGACAGGGCATCAACGTCATGTATTTTCGTTGTTCGAGTTGGCTTAGTGCTTACAGGGGCTGGATCTCCCTCAGCAGGATAATTCCCTATTACCTGGTCCTGACGACGACGTCGGTGAAGTAGTCCCTTTCCTTCCAAATGTCTCGCCGCTTGGTTGATAGGCTGCTGTGGTGCGGTAGTCCCTCTCAGCCTATCGGTTATTTCTCGGTCGGTGAGCCCGGGGCTCTTTCGAATCAGGTCTAGTATGCTGCCACTGAGGTTACTCATAACCTCTCCAATGAAATCTAACGATTGAGCTAAGCAGCGGATTGGCTTTTACAAAACTGCACCGTGACCCTCGAAAAAACAGACCAGCATTATTCCGTCTGCTTAAGTGAAGGTGTTAGCATCTTTTTTGAATAAAGCCACCTTCCGAAAAGAAATGCAATACCAGCCTGTATAAACCAAAGTGAAAATTCAAATATTCCAAATGAAAAAAATTTTAAAATCCCACTGTTTGGTTTTATATCGAGTATTTGTGCAATTTCATGGTTATTAATAGTAAGGGTTATATCGAATAAGGAGAGTGTTGGCAAATAATAGCAATCAGCAACCATAAAGATAATAAATAAAATAAACAATGCCAATTTTGGTGACTCTTTTCGTGGCTTAAAAGACAAAAAGAAACCATAAACGGCACCGATTAAAAAGGTATGAAAAAAATAATCAGAAATTAAGGTTATGAAAAAAAGAATAACCGAACTCAAATTTACCTCGCATTGTTCATGCTAACGATTAAGCTAAGCGGCGGACCGGTAAAAAAACAATTACCACCACATTTTTCAAGAACCGACCGCTCTATTCCGTCCGATTGACTAAATTGTTAGCTGTTTTTATTTGTTCAATTTTTACAAGAAGGCGGCTGCTTGTTTCTTTGAAAAAATTATCTTCGTTAATATTTTTTTCACATTGATTTTGCAAAAATTTGGCAGCATCTAATGCATCTTTAAAACGCCCAAGCTTCAAATAAATATCTGAAATATTTTCAATAATTAAAATTTTTGACCTGACATCATCGCAATAAGTAGCAGCTTTGAGATGTAAATCAATAGATTCCTCTAATTTACCTTTTTGTTCTTTTACATTTGCTTGGCCTGAACTCCACCCCGCTTTGATTGAGCGATATATCTTTTTAATAATTTTCATACAGCTAACGATTGAGATAAGCCGCTGGCCTGATAGGCAGGCATAGCAAGATGTTTTCGAGAACCGCCCAGCTAATTCCAGTCGGCTTGAGTGAAGGGGTTAGCCACGGCCCGATACAAAACCAATAATACGCCGTTTTTCTTGTTGCTTTGGCAAATAGACAACCTTGGCCAGGAGTTGTGAATAATGCCCTAATCCGTGAGAATACAATCGTGAAATTTTCACGCGAATGCACTTAAATAGCTGATTTGGTTTGTCTTTTGTGCTATTATACAA
>JAFGOW010000243.1 GCA_016926265.1 Deltaproteobacteria bacterium
GAGGAGGCTTGCAGCGGAGGGATGGGTGACCCGGGACTACCAGCCGACGGTCCCGCCGAAGGTGACCTGCGCGCTGACAGAGAAGGTGCTGGAACTTGACGGCGCCATGATCGAACTCGACCGGAACCTGGCGGCGCAGTTCGGGAAGGCGGGACGGTGGGGAGCCGGGCACGCAGCAGGACCAGGCAGGCGGCTGATTGAAACCTTGGACCCCGGCTGATTTAAAGGTTTCCCCCTGGCTGATTGAAACCTTTCTCCGCAGGCGCATTTCCGGAGTCTGCAGTAATTACTGTATTTTCAGTGGTTTCCATACGGTGGCGGAGCCGTGATGGATTGGGGTGTGCCAGGGGCGCCGAATCATCGGTTGTTGGAAGATCAGGTCTTACGGCGGCGATTTCCGCTCTGGCGCTCCTGTGATTTTGCTGCCGTCGGTTCGGCTATGGTTGCACCCGTAAGAGCGGTCTCCCGCTCATAGCCGTGGAGGGCCGCAGAGATGACGGTCGATGCTTCTTCAAGCTGCCACTGGGTCGATGGTTTGCCACAGAGTTCCCAGCAGCGCCGAAAGACCTCCGCGGGTATGGGGCCAAGTTTATTCCCGGTATCTCCGTCGTCATAGACAACCACGCCGATTTTCATGTCCGCGGCCCGGCTCCATTCGATCATCGATTCGAGCGTCAGGTTACCGGGATTGTTGAAAACCTGGGACACACGGGCCTGGGACACTCCTTTCCTCTTCGCGAGGGACGCGTGGTTCAGATGGAGCGCTTCCATTCCAGCTTCGAGATCTTCGACAAAGTCGGAGCCC
The DNA here is from genome assembly GCA_016926265.1 of Deltaproteobacteria bacterium. Classification (GTDB taxonomy): domain Bacteria; phylum Desulfobacterota; class Desulfuromonadia; order Desulfuromonadales; family JAAYDE01; genus JAAYDE01. The sequence goes on from JAFGOW010000243.1 coordinate 806, forward strand.
AGCCTGTAGCGAAAGCTCTCGATATCCTGTTCCGTCCAGTGTTTCATTTGATTTTCCTAACCCAAATGTCCGGCGTAATCCACTACGGCTTTGATGACAGCGGGCTGAATCCTGATGGATTCGACCCTTTGCAGGATCGATGTGTCCGTCTCGTTCTGGTCTTTCGATGCATAGGCAACAAGAACACAGAGTCTGAGTCCTGGCAGTCCCGGATCCGGATTTTGCATGAAACCATAGAGCCTGTGGCCCGAAGGCTTTGTGTTTTTACTTAAGCGGCCTCAATAGGTTTCAAATGGCCGAGATCCACCGATTGTTCTGTTCTCCAGAGATCATATTGGAGTTGAAGCTTGAGCCAACCTTCGGGCGACCGGCCGAACACTTTTGACAACCTCAAGGCCATTTCAGGACTGATCCCGGCTCTGCCGTTCAATAGCGCCGAAAAGGTCTTTCTGGTTACACCAAGCGCTCTTGCCGCTTCCGTAACGGTGATATGGAGCGGTTCTACACAAAATTCCCTTATGATTTCGCCTGGATGGGGTGGGTTATGCATGGCCATTTTTTCCCTAATGATAGTCTTCATAATCGAGATCAAAGGCATCGCCGTTTTTCATCCTGAAGGTCATTCTCCAGTTTCCGCTGATTTTGACCGCCCAGGTTCCTTTACGATCCCCTCTGAGGGGGTGCAGATCCAGTCCCGGCAAATCCATATCTTTCAGAGTTTCAGCCGTTTCGAGCAGAGCGAGAATTTTTCTCATTCGAGCCGCATGTTGTGGATCCACACCACTGGTGATACCGGATTCGAACAATCGCTTGAGCCCCTTGTGCCTGAAATTTTGGATCACGCACTTTCAGTGTAACCAGGTACGTTGCGGGTGTCAACAGGAAGCTTGATTCGAGACCGGGGCCGAGGGGGCCAGGGACGTTGATGCTCTTGCGGAGGTTGTACGGCCACGAGCTTGACGACTGGCCTCGGTTCCGGTGGGACGCGCAGCAGATTGCGTATCCTTTGGGCGAGGTACGCCATCGGCAGGGCCTTGATGGGGACAGTGGTGACTGTCCCCATCAAACCGGGAGCTCCTCTTGATGCCTGTTAACTTGCAAGTTAACCTGCCTGTGTGAACCGGACGGTCCTCTTCTACAGAAAAACGGACGGGAAATAGCTCGTCCAGGAGTCTTTCGATGCCGTGCCCGGTAGGATTCCAACATTTATCGGATATTCTGTTTTTTTGACAGCCACTCGGTGGTCATTCTGACCCACGGCTTCGGGAAGAAGAGCATGAAAACGCCTCAGCAGGAAATCGATAGGGCCGAGGCCTATCGGCGCGATTACTTGAACAGGAAGGGAAAAAAGAGATGAGCAACCTGAAAGAATATGTCGCCGACCGGAAAAAAACGGACAAGGCCTTTGCAGACGGATTCGAAGAAGGTTACGAGCGGTTCAAAATCGGGGTTGTCCTCCGCCAGGCAAGGGAATCCGCAGGCCTGACCCAGGAGGAACTGGCAGCGCGCCTCAAGACCCAGAAGACCGCGATCTCGCGGATCGAGAACCATGCGGCCGACATCAAGCTCTCGACGCTGGACCGGGTGGCCAGGGCGCTGGGAAAGCGGCTGGAGGTGAAGATCGCGTAAATGATGGGGACAGTGGTGACTGTCCCCATCAGCGCGGCTGCCGGACCGGAATGAAGATCGGGACGCCGTCGCCGAGGCCGCCGTCGTAGCCGGCCAGGAAGGACTGGACCCGGTCGGAGAGGAGGAAGTCGGACAGCTTCTCCGCGGCCTCGACATTGGCGTCGGGGAATCTTTCCGGGTTGGCGACGATCGAGACGTAGGGGCGGCGCATGACGGGGTCCCCCTCGACCAGGATCTTCACCTTGGGGTCGGGCTCCATCTTGCCGTAGAGGACGGGCATCCGCCCGACGATCATGTAGGCGTTTCGGGCCGCCACGTAGTGGAGGATGTCGGCCGTGCCGGCGTGCTCGTACTTGAGCACCCAGGGGCCGACCATCCGCACCCCGGCGCTGGCGAAGAGGGTGTGGGCCGTCTCGCGGGGGCCGTTCGATTCGAAGTCGAGCCAGTTGGAGCCGGTCGCGGCGATCCGGCGCACCGCCTCGGCGCCGTCCGAGAGCCCGGCGACGCCGGCGGGGTCGGAGGCCGGGCCGACGATGACCAGGTCGTTCTTGGCCCAGGGGCGCAGGTCGCGCGCCCAGCCGTCGGCCACCAGGTTGGTGGTCTGGTCGCTCGAGTGCATGGTGAGGAAATCGACCTTCCCCTCCTTCATGGCGCGCGCGAGGGAGGGCTTGGGCCCCGTGGCCACCACCTCCATCCGGATCCCGGTCTCGGCCAGGAAGAGCTTTTCGATTTCGCCCCAGAGGGGGGTCATGGTCATCCCCCCGATCACGGCCACCCGCAGCGGCCTGGGGCTGTCTGCGCCCTGCGCCGCCCGCAGCGACGGCGCCTGCGGCAGCAGCGCCGGCAGCAGCGCCACGGCCAGAATCCAGATGCGTCCGCCCATCATCTCCTCCATTCCGGACCGAAGCCGGAGTTCCCGGTCGAGGAGCCAGTTATATCATGACAATGTATTTTATAAATAACAAATTCCGGCGGGCGGTGCGGGGGTGAAGAGGGACCCGGGGGAAGATCCGGATGCTGCATCGGACCCCCCCAGGCTTTTTTAGGGTTGTTAAGTGGTAATACGTCATTGGAAACGATGCGTTTTGTTTTTTTTCAATTTTTTCTTTCCCCCGGCGGCCGGGGAACTTTTCCCGCCGGGGGCGCGTATACAGGGTGTATGCACACGCAGGGGAGGGAGGCGCCATGAAATGCAGGGGCTGCGCGAGGGAGATTCCGGAGGATTCGAGGTTCTGTCCTTTCTGCGGGATCGCGGACCCCGCCGCGGCCGGGCGGCCGGTCCGCGTGACCATGTCCTGCCCGGCTCCCTGAGGCGCCGCTGACGGGGAGGCGCGGCGGGGAGTCCGGAGGTTCC
>JAFGOW010000244.1 GCA_016926265.1 Deltaproteobacteria bacterium
CGCTGCAGAAAATTGAGCGCCACCCGTTCCCCCTGCAGAAGCGAAACGGCCCTCCCGGAAAGCCGGGCGAAGACCTCGCCGCGCCGGATCTCCGCGCCGTCGGAAACGGCCGCTTCGAAACGGATCTCCGGATCGACGAGGCGAAAGACGGCCCGCGCCACATCGAGGCCGGCCAGCACGAATCCCTCCTTGGCCAAGAACTCGGCCTCGGCGGGCACCGCCTCGCCCACGGTGACACGGGCAGTGACATCCCCGGAACCGATATCCTCCCGTAGCGCGCGGCGGAGCAGTTCATCGATCTCAAACACGTGCAACCCCCTCTGGAGCCCCCGACGAAGGGTTTATTCATAGCATAGGCCGCACCCTGTAGCAACTGGGAAAACCTTTCAAAACAGGTAATTTCCCTTTACAGGCAGGCGCGTTGTGGGGAAAAATGGGAACCCGGCGCGAAGCTCATTTCGAGCCGCGGGAAATGGGGAGGTGACGGGAGATGAAACGGTTGGTTTCGTTTTTGACTGCGGCGGCGCTCGGCTGCGGGCTGTTGAGTTCCTGCGTCAGCCGCTCCGCCTACGACCGGAAGGAACGGGAAGCGATCCGCCTGACCGAAACCCTGCGCCTGCTGGAAACGGAAAATCAGGCTCTGCTGTCCCAGAAAGGGGATCTGGTCAGCCAGACCGAGGCGCTGCGGGAAAGCCTCCAGGAAGCCTTCAGCCGCAACGACGATCTACGCCAGGGCACCCTGCAGGCGGGGGACGAGATCGAATACCTGAGAAAGCAGCTTTTGACGGTGCGCACCGACAACGCCCGCCTTGCCCAGCAGCTCGAAAAGGAACGGATAGAGCGCGAAAACCGCCTGGCGGAACTTCAAAAAACCTACGACACCCTGGTGAAAACCATGGAGGAGGAGTTGCGCAGCGGGGAGATGACGATATCGGAGCTGCAAGGAAAACTGACCGTCAACCTGGTGGAGAAAATCCTCTTCGACTCGGGGAGCGCCGAGGTCAACCCCAAGGGGCTTCAAGTCCTCAAGCGGGTCGGGGCGGTGCTGAAGCAGGTCGAAGGGAAAGAGATCCGCGTCGAGGGGCACAGCGACAACCTGCCGATCAGCTCGCGGTTGAAGGACGCGTTTCCGACCAACTGGGAGCTGTCGGCGGCCCGCGCCCTCCATGTCGTCCGGTTTCTCCAGGAGCAGGCCGGCGTTCCCGGCGAGGCCCTGTCGGCCTGCGGTTTCGCCCATTACCAGCCGGTGGCGGACAACCGCACCCCGGAAGGAAGAGCCAGGAACCGCCGTATCCAGATCGTGCTGGTTCCCAAAACCGGTCCCTGACCGCCGTCACGGATCGGTTTCCACCGCCTCCTGCAACCCTTCCCAGCGGCGATAGAGGAAATCCAGCTCGCCCCGCAGCTCCTCGTGGCGGCGGATCGTCTCGTTGAAGCGCCCGGCATCGCCGTACAGGACCGGGTCGGCCAGCAGCTTCTCGAACACCGCCAACTGCTCCTCCTGCCGTTCGATCTGCTGTTCCAGCTCCTCGAGTTCCTTGCGGCGCTTCCGGTCCTCCCGCTGCGCCTCCTTGCGCTCCCGATGTTCCTGCTTGATATCCTCCTTGCGGCCCTTGCTTCCTTCCGATACCGGAACCTCGCCCCGGCATTCGACCCGCTCCCGGCTGTGGGTCGCATCCCCCTCCTGTTGCTTGCCGCGGAGAAAATCGCCGTAGTTGCCGGGATAGGAGAGTACGCCCCGGTTACCGACCTCCAGAATCCGGGTGGCCAGTTGATCGACGAAGTAGCGGTCGTGGGAAACGAAGACCAGGGTGCCGTCGAAATGGCGCAGAGTATCGAGCAGCACTTCCTTGGAGTCGATGTCGAGATGGTTGGTCGGCTCGTCCAGCAGCAGCAGATTGCACGGTTTCAGCAGCAGCTTGGCAAAAGCCAGCCGATTGCGCTCGCCGCCGGAAAGAACGGCGACTTTCTTGTCAACGTCATCGTTGGAAAAGAGGAATCCCCCCAGCAGGTTGCGGAGCTTGGGAACCATGTCGAAAGGGGCCGCGGCGGTGATCTCCGCCAGCACGGTCTGACCGGGATCGAGCAGCGCCGCCTGATTCTGGGCAAAATAGCCGAGGTGCAGCCCCTCCCCCTCGCGCCGCTCCCCGCGCCACGGCTTCTCGACCCCCGCCAACAGCCGCATCAGGGTCGATTTGCCGGCGCCGTTAGGGCCTACCAACGCCGCCCGCTCGCCGCGCTGGATCAACAGCTCGACCCCTTCCAAAACCGTCAAGGGGCCGTAACCGTGGCCGATGCCGGTGAGCCGCAGCAGTTCGCGCCCCCCTTTGGGGGCCGGCGGAAAGCGGAACCCGATTCTTTTGGGAAGAGGGGGCAGATCGAGGCGCTCGATTTTTTCGAGCTGTTTGACCCGGCTCTGGACCAAAGCAGCCTTGTTGGCCTGATAGCGAAAGCGGCTGATGAAGTTCTCGATGCGGGCGATTTCCTCGTCCTGGCGCTGTTTGGCCTCCCGCAACGCCTCGATGCGACGCTGGCGCTCCACCAAATAGGCGCTGTAGTTGCCGGGGTATTCCTGAAGGGAACCGTTCCAGACCTCGACGATCTTCTCCACCACCTGGTCGAGAAAATAGCGGTCGTGGGAGACCACCACCAGGCTGAAGGGGTAGTCCCGCAGAAAAGACTCCAGCCACTCACGGGTCGGCAGGTCGAGATGGTTGGTCGGCTCGTCCAAAAGCAGCAGCTGAGGGCGCTGCAACAGCAGCTTGGCGAGCGCGATGCGCATCTGCCAGCCGCCGGAAAAGGTGCGGCACGGCTGTTCCCAGTCGAGGCGGGAAAAGCCGAGGCCGTCGAGAACCCGGCCGGTATCCGACTCCATGGTGTAACCGCCCCGGAGGCGAAACAGCTCCTGCAGCGCGGCGTAGCGCTCCAGGGCTGCCTCGTCGAAGTCAGCTCCCATACGGGTTTCCAGCTCCTTGAGCTCCCGTTCCAGAACCTCCAGCTCCGCCAGGGCGCCGCGGACCTCGGCAAACAGCGGCCGGTCGCCGAACCCCTCCACCAGCTGCGGCAGATAGCCGATGCTGATCCCCTTGGCGGTTTCGATCACTCCGGCGTCCGCCTCCATCTCGCCGGCCAGGATTCGCAGCAGGGTGGTCTTCCCGGCTCCATTGGGGCCACACAGTCCGATGCGGTGCCGGGTACCGATGAACCAGGAGACACCGCTAAGAATCGGGCGTCCTCCGAAATCCTTGTGAATGTTTTTGATGTGGATCATGGGCGACAAACTACGGAACCGGCCCAAAAAGTTGTGGACCGACGGTAAAAAAACGAGGGGCAACCCGCACCCCCCTTCAAAAAAACCAGAATAAGGAATAGCCGCCATCCGCGGCAAGATCAACAAAAAAATTTTCCCAACAACCCCCAGCGTCGAAAGAACGGGAGGATTATGGGCATGAACGGCATCGCGTTCAGCAAGACGGCCTCCCACCGGATGATGACCGAAGTGCGGTGGAAATGGATTTTGCCGCAGATCGGACAACCATTCCCCGCCTGGCGAAAAAACTGACGAGGCGAAACGATGGGAAACATCCTGCGGACGGAATCGGGATCATCAAAGCAATTTTTTGGACCAATCGCGGTTTGCGCCGTTTCCAAGCCTAAAAATTTTTCCAATACAGCCCCCGCTCCACTCTGGCCCATTGCCAACCGTGAAACTTTCTGCGATAACTAGATTAGCGTTATCCTTACTATCCTCCTTTATTTAAAACTCGATCACCCCCGAATAACCTTTGGGTGCCGGGGAAGAGGATGCGGGCCAATAACGTTTACCCATGACACATTGACGGCGCGAAGTGCGCCGTTGCCATATTTTTTTACAGTCATCTCCTCCCGGCGTCCCTTACGATGTCGAGGAGGAAGAAAAGGATTTTATGGGCCGAAAGATCTTGATCAACGCCGACCATCCCGAGGAAAGCCGCATCGCCATCGTGGAGGACGGTGTCCTCGTGGAATACGAGGTCGAATTCACCGGCAAGGAGCAGAACAAAGGGAACATCTACAAGGGAGTCGTCGTCAACGTGGTGCCGGCCCTCCAAGCTGCCTTCGTGGACTACGGCGCCGAGCGCCCTGGGTTCCTGCAGAGCAGCGACATCAACTGGCGCCTGCTGCGGGGCAACGGCGAGACGCCCCCCTCCGGGGCACACCGGATCGAACGGATTCTCAAAACCGGCCAGGAACTGCTGGTGCAGGTCATCAAGGATGCCCGCGGCAGCAAAGGCGCGGCGCTGACCACGGAGCTTTCCCTGCCGGGGCGCTTCATGGTGCTGATGCCCTACGGCGACGCCCGCGGCGTCTCGCGTAAAATCGACGATGAAGCCCAGCGCAAGAAGATCAAGGAGGCCATGGCCTCCCTCGATCTCCCCGAAAATCTCGGTTATATCGTCCGCACCGCGGCCATCGGCCAGAAAAAGGAAGAGCTGAAAAAGGATATCGACTATCTGCAGCGCATCCACGAAAAGGTGCAGGAGCTGGCCGCCAAGGCCAAGGCCCCGGCGCTGATCTACCAGGAATCGAACCTGGTGATCCGATTCCTGCGAGACTATTTCAGCACCGACATGGATTCGGTGCTGGTCGACAATCCCCAGGTCTATCAGCAGGCGGTCGATTTCTTCAAGGACATGCTTCCGGATTACGCCGGTCTGGTCAAGCTCCACCGCGAGAAGCGCCCCATTTTCTCCCGCTACCAGCTGGAGGAGCAGATCGCCACGATCGCCAAGAACAAGGTGCTGCTCCCATCGGGGGGCTCCATTGTCATCGATGTCACCGAAGCGTTGGTTTCCATCGACGTGAACTCGGGAAAAACCCTCGGGGAGGGCAACATCGAGGGCACCGCCTTCAAGACCAACATCGAAGCGGTGGCCGAGATCGCCCGCCAGCTGCGGCTCCGCGACCTGGGGGGATTGATTGTCCTCGACCTGATCGACATGAAGGACCGCGCCCATATCCGCGACGTGGAAAAAGGGCTCAAAGAGGCACTGAAAAAAGACAAGGCGCGCGTCAACCTCTCCCGCATCAGCAAATTCGGGCTGCTGGAGTTGAGCCGCCAGCGCATCAAGCCGACCCTCGGGGAGCAGTCCTTCATCCTCTGCCCCCATTGCCAGGGGAGCGGCCGCCTGAAGCGGACCGAAGCCCAGGCGGTGACGGTGCTGCGCCGCCTCGGGGCGGCCCTCATCAAGGACGAAACGGAGCTGGTGGAAGGGGAACTCCACCTGGAGACCGCCCTCTACCTGCTCAATGAAAAGCGTGCCGCGCTGACCGACCTGGAACGGAAGTACCAGACCCGGATCCTTCTCAAGGGGCGCGCCGACGTGCCCCCCGACCATTTCGAACTGACGGTGCGAAGAAAGGACAAAACCGCAGCGGAAGCCGAAGGCGCCACCCCCGCCATCGAAGCGCCGGCGGTGGCCGAACGGGAGACAGCCACCCCAACCCTGGAGCCTGAAAAGAAAAAAACACCCCGCAAGAGATCACGGCGCGGCAAGAGCGCCGCCAAAAAAGAGCCGGCCGTCGGGGAGACCGCTGCGCCCAGCGAGTCGAAACCACCGGAGCCGCCACTCCCCGAACCGCCGCCCACTCCGGCCCCTATCCCGGAGACGGAAGCTCCCGCCCCCGGAGCCGAAAAAGACCAGGCTTCAGGCCCGGAGGCGGAATCCGCCCCGGCCGAGAAACCGCAGCGGCCCGCGTCCCGCAGCCGCCGTGGAGGACGCCGCAAACCGAAAAAGGAGCCGCTTCCCGCCTCACAGGAAGGGAGCAGTGCCGCCGCTATTTCGGAGCCCGCCCAGTCTGAAGCCTCGCCGCCGGAAAACGTTGCGCCAATTCCGGAACCGATCGCCGGGGAGGAGAAAAACGCGGAGCTCCCGAAAAAACCGGCGGCCCGGCGGCCACGCCGCAGAACCCGCTCCGGGGGAAAGAAAAAGGACCAGCCGCCCCATGGCTCAGGGACCGGCGAAACCGAGCCTGCCGAAGCACAAAAAAACCCGGAAGGGGTTCCTTCCGGGTCCGGGACCATTGAAGAGGCCTGACGACGTCGCAGCAAGGGAGAACCAGGCTAACGGGGCTTGGCGCGCAGAAAGACCACCAGCGCCCCTTCCCCTCCCAACTGGCGGGGAGCGTCGCCCCAGGCGGAGAGCCACTTCCCACCCTGGGTGTCGAGGAAGTCGGCCACCGCGGCGCGCAGCACCCCCGCCCCTTCCGAGCCTTTCCCCTTGCCGGTGATGACCAGGACGGTCCGCAACCCGTTGTAAGAGGCTTTTTCGAGAAAAAACCGCACCCGCTGCAACGCCTCGGCACGGGTCAGGCCGTGCAGGTCGAGGCTCTCCTCGGGGACGATCCGCTTGCGGTTGAGTTGTTTCAGGCGGTTGGGAGGGAGGGGGGCGGCGGCCTCGGCGCCATCGCAAAACACCTTGTCCAAACTTCCCAGCGCCGTCAGAAACAGGGTCTCATCGTCCAGGGGAAGCGGGGGATCGGCAGCCGGCGCCGATGACTGCCGGGGCGTTTCGCCCCCGACCTGCTCCGGCTCGATCTCTTCCGATCCCGGCCACCTCCGGACCGTCAGCCGCTCCATTTCCGCCTCGAAGCAAGGTTCCTCCCCTTCCCGCGGAGGAGCGGGGGGCGGGGCGGGAGGCTTCCCGCCGGCGACCCGCGCCGCGGGAAGGTCTTTTTTCAGGGCGCGCAGAGCCTCCCGGAAACCCCCGCCGCCCTCTGATTTCTTCGCGGCCAAGGGGCTACCTTCGGATGATCTTGCGGTGCCCCTGGATGGCACGGGTCTGCTGTTTGATCAATTCCCCCGGTTTCTCCAGGTGAAACTGATACCAGAGTTCGCCATAGGCCTTCATCTTCATCCGCTTTCCTTCTTTCAAAGCTTCCAGGCTCTCTTTCAGACGCTCGTCCTCCCCGGCCTTTTTGAGTCCTTTCTCCAGGATCGCCACCGCCTTCTCCTTTTCGCCGATCTTTTCCAGGCAGAAGGCGTAGAGGTTCCACAGCAGCGGCTCCTTGCGCGTCAGGCTGAGGGCCTTTTCGAAGGTTTTTTTCATCTCTTTGGGCTTGTTGCGCTTCATGTAGCAGATGGCCAGCATCCCCATCCCCGCCCAGTTCCGGGTGAATCCCTTCTGGAGGTAGTCGAAGGCGGTCCGGAAATCCCGCTTCAGATAGTAGATCATGCCGATCTGGGAGCGGATCTGGGAATCGACGTAGAGCTGCCAGTTGCGGTATTTGAGACCCCCTTCCAGGGTCTTGATGGCCTTCTCGGTCCGCCCCGCCTGGATATCCTTTTCGGCGTTCTCCATGATGGCGGTGAGCTTTTTGATGAAGACCCGGCTCATCAAAAAAAAGACCGCAATGAAGACCAGCGACATGGCCATGGCGGCATAACCGATCTCGATTCCGAAACCGAAATAGAGGGCGGCCATCACCACTCCACCAACTAGAAATGATATCAGGAGGTTATACATTAATTATCCTTTCAGGAAGAGGCGCGAACGGCAAAATCTTAGCAACCTGCCCGGTAAAAGTCAAAAGGTATCCCCGGCGGAATGGCGGCGGCTTCGCCGCGCCGGAAAACGGCCGGATCAAAACGCTGGGAAATCGGCAGCCGGAACCGCAGGCAAGAGGGGCGGATCATGAAAAGCTCAAGGCTTCCCGACGGAAAATTTCGGCGCCGCCTCACCCTTTCGCCGCCGCCACCACCGCCTCGCAGAGCCGACCGAGATCGTCGTCGCCGATGATGTAGGGGGGCATGAGGTAGATCAGCCGGCCGAAGGGGCGGATCCAGACGCCGCGCTCCACGAACAAGGCCTGCAACGCCTCCACGTCCACGGCCTGGGCCATCTCCACCACCCCGATGGCGCCGAGCACGCGGACATCGGCGACGCCGGGAAGGCCCCTGGCCGGTTCCAGCCCCTGCCCTAACTGCCGCTCGATGCGCAGCACCCGGCCCTGCCAATCCCCGGAAAGGAGCAGCTCGATATTGGCGTTGGCCACGGCGCAGGCCAGGGGATTGGCCATGAAGGTCGGGCCGTGCATGAAGACCCCGCCGCCGGAGGAGATCCCCGCTGCCACCTCCCCGCTGGCCAGGGTCGCCGCCAGGGTCAGGTAGCCGCCGGTGAGGGCCTTGCCGAGGCAGAGGATGTCCGGGGCGATCCCGGCCCACTCGCAGGCGAAGAGCCTGCCGGTGCGGCCGAAGCCGGTGGCGATCTCGTCGCAGATCAGCAGCACCCGATGGCATTGGCAGAGCTCGCGCACCCCCCGCAGGTAATCGGGATGGTAGAACCACATGCCGCCGGCCCCCTGCACCACCGGCTCGAGGATGACGGCGGCCAACTCCGGGGCGTGGGCCGTGATCAGGCGCCGGAAATCGTCCAGGGTCGCGGGATCAAAGGAACCGTCGAAGCGGCAGGTCGGGCGCTCGGCAAAGAGCTGCTCCGGCAGCACGCCGCGGAACAGGTGGTGCATGCCGGTCACCGGGTCGCACACCGACATGGCGGCGAAGGTGTCGCCGTGATAGCCGCCGCGCACGGTCAGCAGCCGTTTTTTTTCAGGACAGCCGAGCGACTGCCAGTACTGGAGGGCCATCTTGATCGCCACCTCTACGGCGACCGAGCCCGAATCGCAGAAGAAGAGATGCCGCAACGGCCGTGGGACAACGGCGAGCAGCCTTTCGCCCAAGGTGACGGCCGGCTCGTGGGTGAGGCCGCCGAACATGACATGGGCCATGCTTTCGAGCTGCTCCCGGACGGCGGCGTTGAGGACCGGATGGTTGTAGCCATGGATGGCACACCACCAGGAGGACATGCCGTCGATCAGTTCGCGGCCGTCGGCCAGCCGCAGCCGCACCCCGGCCGCTCCGGTCACGGGGTAGGCGGCCAGCGGCCTGAGCGCCGAGGTGTAGGGGTGCCACAGGTGGGCGCGGTCAAAGGCGAGCAGGTCGTCGATCACGCCACCCCCCCGAGAGCCTCTTCGCGGCAGCGCCAATCTCCGTTACGCCCTGGCGAAAAATCGGGCAGAAAGGGGATTTCGGCCAGGATGTCGACCGGCCCCAGGCCGCGGATCGCCTCGGCGTTTTCGGCCCGGATCGTTTTCTCCAGGTCGCCGATGGCCGCCGTGGTGTTGTTGAGGACGACTCCGGCCAATTCCAGGCCGGCGCCGCGGATCGCGGCCAGGGAGAGCAGGGTGTGGTTGATGGCCCCGAGCCGGTTGTCCGCCACCAGCAGGATCGGCAGCTTCAGCATCCGCGCCAGATCGAGCATCGTCTTTGGCCCCTGGATCGGGACCAGCAGGCCGCCGGCCCCCTCCACCACGGTCCAGTCGCGCCCGCCGCGGCGCTCGCCGATCTGGCGGACCAGCGACTCCAGGTCGATCTCGATCCCCTGAAGCCGCGCCGCCAGATGGGGGGAGCAGGGCGCCTCGAGGCGGCAGGGGCAGAACAGCTCGGGCCGCGGACGGCAGTCCGCGACGGCTTTTTCCCAGAGCGCCAGGTCCGGGACCGCCCCCTCTCCGCCGCAACCCCCGCAGCCGGTCTGAACCGCCTTCACCCCCAAGGTCCGGCCGCGCCGCGCCAGGCGCCGCAGCAGGGTCCCGGCCACCACGCTCTTGCCGACCCCGGTGTCGGTGCCGGTGACAAAAAACCCTTCGCCCATGAATGTTTGTCCCATTTTTTAAGGGGCTGAAAAATGCGTCAAGTTACCATACCCCGCCCTGGATGACAAGGCGGCCTCACAGCCCCGTTCGGGGATCGAACAGCCCCTCGAACAAAGGGCTGGAAAGGTAGCGCTCGCCCGAGTCGGGGAGGATGACGACGATGTTGCGGCCGGCGAACCGCTCCTCGGCGGCCAGCCGCATCGCGGCGGCCACGGCGGCGCCGCAGGAGATGCCGGCCAGGATCCCCTCTTCTCGGGCCAGGCGCCGGGCAAAGTCGAGGGCCTCGTCCCCGGAAACCCGCTCCACCCGATCGACCAGGGCCAGGTCGAGGTTGGCGGGGATGAAGCCGGCGCCGATCCCCTGGATCTTGTGGGGACCTGCGGCCAGCGGCTCCCCTTTCAGATGCTGGCTGATGACCGGACTCTCCAGCGGCTCCACGGCGACGCTGACCACCGGTTGCGCGCCCCGGCCCTTCAGGTAGCGGCTGATGCCGGTGAGGGTGCCGCCGGTGCCGACCCCGGCCACCACCGCGGCCACCGCCCCTTCGGTGTCCTTCCAGATCTCGGGACCGGTGGTCGCCTCATGGATGGCGGGGTTGGCGGGATTGGCAAACTGCTGTGGCAGCAGATAGCGCGCAGGATCGGAGCGGACGATCTGCTCCGCCTTGTCCACCGCCCCCCGCATCCCCAGGCCGCCGTCGGTGAGGATCAGGTTGGCGCCGAAGGCCTTGAGCAGCTTGCGGCGTTCGAGGCTCATGGTCTCGGGCATGGTCAGGGTCAGCCGGTAGCCGCGCACCGCGGCGACAAAAGCCAAGGCGATGCCGGTGTTGCCGCTGGTCGGCTCGACGATCTCCACCCCCGGCTTGAGCAGCCCCCTCCTTTCCGCGTCCCAGATCAGGGCGGCGCCGACCCGGCACTTGACGGAATAGGCCGGGTTGCGCCCTTCGATCTTGGCCAGCACCACCCCCTGCTTTCCCCGCGGGATTTTGTTGAGCCGCACCAGCGGAGTGTCGCCGATGGTCAGGCTGTTGTCGCTGAAATAAGCCATGATGATCCTCCCCTTTGGGCAAATACCTTACAGGCTAAGGGCCTGATCGATATCCGCCAGAATGTCTTCGATCGACTCCAGGCCGATGGAAAGCCGCACCAGCTCCGGGTTCAAGCCCGCCGCCTGCTGTTCCTGTTCGCTGAGCTGGGAGTGGGAGGTGCTGGCCGGGAACAGCGCCAGGCTCTTGGCGTCCCCGACATTGGCCAGATGGGAGATCAGCCGCAGCCGGTTGATGAAGCGCTTGCTGGCCTCGTACCCCCCCTTGGCGCCGAACACCACCATGCCGCCGAAGCCTTTTTTGAGATACGCGCTCGCCACGGCGTAGGACGGATCCTCTTCCAGCCCCGGGTACCGCACCCAGGCCACCTGGGGATGCTGTTTCAGGTGGCGCGCCACGGCATCGGCATTTTTGCAGTGGCGCTCCATGCGCAGCGGCAGGGTTTCGATCCCCTGCAAAAACATCCAGGCGTTGTCCGGCGAGATGCAGGCGCCGAGGTTGCGCAGCGGCACCAACCGCAGCCGCATGGCGAAGGCCACCGGGTTGGAAGCGCCGAGGTCGTGGCCCCAGCGCACCCCGTGGTAGCTGTCGTCGGGCCGGTTGAAGAGGGTGAACTTGGGGTCGGTCCAGTCAAAACGCCCGGAATCGACCACGATGCCGCCGATGGCGGTGCCGTGGCCGCCGAGCCACTTGGTCAGGGAATGGACCACGATATCGGCTCCATATTCCAAGGGCCGCAGCAGATAGGGGGTGGTGAAGGTGGAATCGACAATCAGCGGCAGATGATGGTGGCGGCCCACCGCCGCCACCGCCTCGATATCGGTGACGCCCAGCCCCGGATTGCCGATGGTCTCGATATAGAGGGCCCGGGTCCGCTCCGTGATGGCTTCTTCGAAGGCCTCGGGCCGGGCCGGGTCGACGAAGCGGGTGCGGATGCCGAACTGGGGGAGGATGTTGTTGAACAGGGTGTAGGTGCCGCCGTAGAGATTGTTGGCGGAGACCAGTTCGTCGCCGCTTTCCAGGATGTTGATGACGGCGTAGAAGATGGCCGAGGTCCCCGAGGAAAGGGCCAGCGCCGCCTTCCCCCCTTCCAGGGCCGCCATGCGGTTTTCCAGCACCTCCTGGGTCGGGTTGCCGAGCCGGGCATAGATGTTGCCCGCCTCCTTCAAGGCGAACAGGGCCGCGGCATGGTCGGTGTCCCGGAACAGAAAGGAACAGCTGCGGCAGACCGGCACGGCCCGCGCCAGAGTGGCGGGATCGGGTTGCTGCCCGGCGTGCAGGGCCAGGGTTTCAAAACCGTAGGATTTTTCTTTCATGAAGACCCTCCCTCAAATTTCATAATGGTATCCCTGATGGGCGCTTTTAAGTTCCCGCTGCCGGCGCATGATATCGGCGAAAGTCACCCCATCGACGATAGCCGCCGTCGCCGCGGCGACCTCCGCCCAGATCTCCCGGAAGGCGCAGCTTCCGATCTCGGCGCAACAGGGCTCGGGAGGGGTTTTGGCGCAGGCGATCGGTTCGATGTCCCCCTCGATGAGCCGCACCACCTCCCCCAGACGGATCTCGGCAGGGGGTCTTTTCAGAAAAAAACCGCCGCCGATGCCGCGCCGGCTGTCGACCAGCCCGGCCCCTTTCAAAATCAGCATGATCTGTTCGAGGAACTTGCGGGGGATGTCGTTGGCCGCGGCGATTTCGTTGATGGGAACCACCTCGCCGTCCTCATATCGGTTGGCCAGATGGAGCACCGCCTTCAACGCATAATCCCCCTTGTACGAAATTCTCATCGCCCCATTTCCTATAAATCCGATTTATTTAGTAGTATATAAAACAACAGCGAAAAACCGTCAAGGAATTTTTTCCAAGAACAAAAAGGAATTTCATTCTCAACAAGGAGACATTTTTGAGCCGAAAAGGGAAACTTGAAAACAATTAGGTATAATTGGATAAAAAGGATTGCGGAGGGTCACACTTTTTTCCCGCCGCCATTTGATACCCGAATCGGGAAAGGAGGCGATTATGTTCTTTCTCCGTTTCAAAGAAGCGCTCGCATACCTGAGAGAATGGGGAGGTTTAATCCGTTTTGTTCACCACAATAAAAAACTGGAACCAGGCTGGGAAGTTACCGAATACATTGGACGAAGCGAGGAAGAAAACCTCATTATCTGTTGTATTGCCCTGGCGGCGGGCGGCATGAGCCAGGACGAAATATTCTCTGAAATAGAGGGATGGAAATTCAAATTGCCGGGGTGGGAATTTACGGAACAGAGGGCCAAATATATCCTATCGATTCTGAAAAACCTCGAAGCGCGCCCCCATGAGGCTCTGGATCGGGAAATTTTCCGGTTTGGAAAACATCTACAGCCCCACCCTGAAGAGCACTGCCCGGGGGTATCCAAATACTGAAAGAGGAATGGCGGGAAAAGGGATCAGAAAATGGCCGCCATCCGTTTATAAGAGGTCCGCAACCGGGTCGCCAGAAGCTGCAGCAGCCCTTTGGTGATCCTCTCCCCCAGATGGGGCATTTCAGCGGACAAGGAGGCAAAATCCGCTCTGGAAAGCATCACAAGCTCCGCCTGCGTAAGCGCTTTGGCGGTTAGAGGCCGCCTTCCGCCGTCCACGAAGGAGATCTCCCCCACCAGCGTCACCGGGCTGTAAACCCCGATCACAATCTGTTTTTCGGGGATCTCCGTCTCCTTCATCATGCTGACCCGGCCCGACAGGATCAGGGCCACCGAGGCATCGTTGGAGCCTTCCCGCCAGATCACCTCGCCCAGAGAATATTTCTTCAGGGTGAGATACTTCAACACCACGGGGATCTGCTCCTCGGCAAGGAGTTCCTTAAAAACCCGCCACCCTTCTTCGGAAAAAAACCCTTCATCCCTTTCGGATATCAAGGCGCTCGCCGCCGCCGCGAAATCCGCGGGAGTTTTACTGAAAAGCTCCTCCTTTTTCACCGCATGCCTCCATAAAACGCGCTGACGCGTCACATCGGACCTCCCTTTCAAGGGACCGCCCGAAAAAAATCACAGTCTAACGGAAATTTCTGCCAGGAACAAACTCAATACGGTTCTCGATCAAAATACCCAACCCCGGTCTCCCCCGGTTTGCTTACTCCATGGTGGCCAGGGATTTGCGGAACCGCGCCAGGGAAAAGGCAAA
>JAFGOW010000245.1 GCA_016926265.1 Deltaproteobacteria bacterium
CCGGCTGCCGGATCGTCAAGTTCGGGGTCGAAAGCGGCAGCCCCAAGATCCGCGCCACGGTGATGAACCGCCACATGAGCAACGACAGGATCGTCGAGGCGCTCGGCTACGTCCACCGCCACGGCATGCACAGCTCGGTCTTCATCATCATCGGACTCCCCTGCGAAAACCGCGAGGATGTGATGGACACGGTCCGGTTTCTCGGCCGTTCGCAGCCGGGGCGGTTCCGCTGGACCTATTTCTTCCCGTTCCCCGGCACCGATTCCCAGCGCCTCAGCATCGAGGGGGGCTATCTGAATCCCGACAAGGCCGACACCCTGATGAATTTCACCGACGAATCGCTGCTCGATTTCGGGGAGGAACACAACCTGTTTCTGGAGAAGGTCGGCCGCATCATGCCCTGGTTCGTCAACGCCGAGGCCGGCTTCGAGGCCTCGCCGCAATACCGGGAGCATGTGGAGCGGATTCTGGCCATGGACCGCGCCGAGTGGGAGCGGGTTTCGCCGACCCTGCTGGAGGAGGACAAGAAGCTCTCCCGGGAGTTTCAGCAGAAAAATCTCCGCCACTACGCCGTGAAGTACAATCCCTTCATGGGGGTGATCTCGGACTATTTCATGAACGAGAAGTGACGGTTGCCGCTCTGGCGCTTCCCCCGGTTCTTCCTCCGAGGTCCGAGATGACAGCTCGGTCGTTTATTTCGTCAGCTCCGAAACTTCCACCGCAGTGCGGATTTATACCTGTGCGGCGTGGGTCGAAATCCCGTTTTCCCGGAGCTGGAACGGACCCGATTTTTCTTGGGGCTCGGCCGGGCCGAAAGTTTTGTTTTGACATCGCCGTTCAATTAGGATAATCTTACAGAAGTTTTTGATTTTGTTGGGGGTTTTATTGCTTGGGATAATGGAGAATCCGGTTTTTGAGGAAGCCGCCTGACGTCGCTGTTCGATGGTACGGGCGGCTTTTTTCGTTGGCGGGGAAGTTCCGGGCCGAGTGCTGACGATCCGAGGTTTTTTTGGGCCGGAAGCCTTTCCGGATAGCGGTGGAGGAGAGTATGGACCTAAAACCCCGATGCCAGGATAACGTGGCGACGCTCATCCGCAGGGGGGTCGATATCCCGAATCCCCTCACCATCGATTTGGGCGATGAGGTCGACATCGACCGGATTTCCTCAAAAGGGGTGCGGATCTATCCCGGCTGCCGCATCTATGGCAAAGAGACGGTCATTAGCAGCGGCGTCCGCATCGGTCACGAAGGGCCGGTCACCATCGAGGATTGCCAATTGGGGCCCCAGGTCGAACTCAAGGGAGGATTCTTCGCCCGGTCTGTTTTCCTGGAGAAGGCCAACCTGGGATCGGGGGCCCAGGTGCGCGAGGGGTGCATTCTCGAAGAGGAGGCCAACGGCGCCCACTGCGTCGGGATCAAGCAGACCATCCTCTTTCCTTTCGTGACGCTGGGCAGCCTGATCAACTTCTGCGACTGTCTGATGTCCGGGGGAACCAGCCGCAAGCATCACAGCGAGGTGGGGAGCTCCTATATCCATTTCAATTTTACTCCCGAGGGGGATAAGACCACGGCGTCTCTGATCGGGGACGTGCCGCGGGGGGTGATGCTGAATCAGCCGCCCATTTTCCTCGGCGGGCAGGGCGGCATTGTCGGTCCCATCCGGATGGGATTCGGCAATGTGGTCGCCGCCAACTCGGTGCTGAGAACCGATTACCCCGAGGACAACAACCTTATTGTCGGGAAGCCGCTGGCGGAGAAGAAGGTTCCTTATGTGCCGAGAGCCTACCCTGGGTTGCGTCGCATTCTGGAGGACAATATCCTCTATCTGGCCAACTTGATGGCTCTGGAAGAATGGTACCGGCAGGTGCGGCGCCCCTTTTTCGGGAGCCAGGAATTCGGTCCGCTGGTTTTTGCCGGGCTGCTCGACAAGCTGGAGCTGGCGAAAAAGGAGCGGGTCAAACGCCTGCAGGTGCTGGCCGAAAAGGTAAAAGGCCTTTCCTCCCGGAGCGGGGAACCGGGCCCGGATGCCGCCTTCAAAAACCTCCTTTCGGAAAAGTTTCCTGAGCTGGAAGCCCTTTTCGCCAGTCCTTTGCAGGACGGCGTCGCCTTCTGTCTCCGCGAGGAATTTCTGGCTGCTTTTGAGAAAACCGCGCCATCGGGCGCCGGCTATATCGAGGCCATCCAGGGGCTCCCCGGCGCCGTTTCGGAAAGAGGCACGGCATGGCTCCAAAGACTGGTTGACCGCTTTTGCGAGCAGGCGGCGGGAATCCTGTCGGCGTCCCAGCTGTTCGGAGGCTGAACCCTCTACGGCCCATTTCAAGGAGAGGATCTACTATGGGAAAACTGTTTGGCACCGACGGCGTCCGCGGCGAGGCCAACCGCTATCCGATGAACGCGGAGACCGCTTTTGCGATCGGCCAGGCCGTCGTCTATATCCTGAAACAGGAACATGCCCATCCCAGGGTCGTGATCGGCAAGGATACCCGGATCTCCGGTTACATGCTGGAGAGTTCCCTGGAGGCGGGGATCACCTCGATGGGGGGCAACCCCTATCTGGTCGGGGTTTTGCCGACGCCGGGGATCGCCTTTGCGGCCCAGTGCATGCGGGCCGCCGCGGGGGTTGTCATCTCCGCGTCCCACAACCCCTACCAGGACAACGGCATCAAGATTTTTTCCGGCAGCGGGTTCAAACTCTCCGATGAGCAGGAGGCGGCCATCGAGGACCTGATGCTGAGCAATACCCTCCACACCCTGGTTCCAGCCGCCAAGGACATGGGGCAGGCCTTCCGTCTCGACGACGTGAAGGGTCGATACATCGTCTTTTTGAAGAATGCCTTCCCCCGCGACTTGTCCATCGAGGGGATGAAGATCGTTCTCGATACCGCCAATGGCGCCACCTACAAGGTGGCCCCGGAAACCTTCTGGGAACTGGGCGCGGAGGTTGAGACGATCCACCATGCCCCCAACGGCATCAACATCAATGACCGATGCGGTTCCCAGCATACGGGAGATCTGAGGAAAAGGGTGGTTGACAGCGGTGCGGCCATCGGCCTGGCTTTCGACGGCGACGGCGACCGTCTGATCGCCGTGGATGAAAAAGGGCGTGAGATCACGGGGGACCAGATCCTGCTGATCTGCGCCCTCATGCTCAAAAAACAGGGCCAGCTGAAGAACGACCTGGTGGTGAGCACCGTCATGAGCAATCTGGGTTTGCGGGTCGCCTGCAGAAAATACGGCTTCCGGCACCATGCCTCCCAGGTTGGAGACCGCCATGTCCTGGAGGACATGTTGAAGCTGGGCGGCGTCATCGGCGGGGAAGACTCGGGCCACATGATTTTTCTCCATCACCATACCACCGGCGACGGCATTCTCACCGCCCTGCAGCTGCTGGCCGCCATGGTGAGAACCGGCCGCCCGCTGTCGGAACTGGCCGCCATGATGGATATTTTTCCTCAGAAGCTGATCAATGTGGATGTGAAGAGCAAGCCGGATCTGGCCACCATGCCTCAGGTTCTGGCGGCCATCGAGCGGGTCGAGAAGGAATTGGGGGAAGAGGGCCGCGTCCTGGTGCGGTATTCCGGCACCCAGAACATGTGCCGGGTCATGGTCGAGGGGCCTTCCAAAGCGATGACGGACAAGTTCTGCCAAGAGATCGCCGAGGTGGTGAAAACCGCGTTGGGCTGACCGGGGGTGAAGAAAGATCCATGTCTTTTTTTGCGTCGGTTGCTCACGGCGAAACCCGTTGTTCCCGGAAATCCGATTTAGAGATGGAAAAAGTCCATGGCCAACAGTGAGCAGAGCCGGATCATCGACCTCATCGCGGCCCAGGGACCCTGCACCGGGCTGGAGCTCAAGAAAGAGAGCGAACTCGACAGTCTTGCGCTCTGGAGAGCCTGTAAAACCTCGCCGGAACTTCAGGTCCGGTGCCTGGGGCGCCGGTATCTTCGTCTCGACCGCCGGGTGGACGGGTTCGCCCGTCTTTCCCCCTCCATCCTCCGGGAATTTCTCACCTATTCCGTGGTCGGGCTGATCCGGGAGCCGGTTCCGCTGGAAAAGCGGTGCCGGCAGGTCATCGGGCGCATCCATGAGATCACCCGCTATAAATACGATCTGGCCCGGCAATTGGTGGCCGAAGTCATGGCGGAGTTGCGGGACGAGGTTCCCGACAGCCTCCCGGCTTGTTTCATCCTGGCCGGAGATATCGTTCACGACATGGCCCACGATGTGCCGAGGCCGGAGCACAGCAGCGGGAAACTGGTAAAAGGCTCGGATATCGATCTGGTGGTGGTGGTTGACGACCTTTATTCCGAATCGGACCTCGCCCGGCTGGACGGGATCATTTACCGGAAAAAATACCGGCTGCTCATCGATCCGGCGGTCAACGAGGAGTTGGACTACAAGGTCAAGAGGCTGGCGGTGGTCAGAAAACAGGCGGACTTCGCGGATTTTCCGCACATGGTGGCCATCAAGATCCTCCATGAAGGGCTGCTCCTGGCCGGAAGCGAAGACCTTTTCGACACCGTCAAGGCCATTATCAAAAACCAAGGCCTCCTGGAAAAATTGGATGGGCTTGAAGAATTGGCCCGGTCGCTGCGGAAGCAGGCCGAGACCGACATCCTGGAGGGCCGTCTGGGGCCGGCGGAGATCAAAAAGATGGGGTTTTTCTACTCAGCTGAAGAGTTTGAGGAATTCGAGTAGCCCCAATCATCCGGCCCTGTCCGGCAGGCGTTTTCTCGGCAGGGTCGGCGCCGCCCGGCGCCGACTTTACACACGGGACGGAATGCCAGGATATCCTTTTGGAAAATTTTTCGCGAATCCATCCCTATCATCCTTGTGACTGTGAAAGCAAAAAGGAGGAAACATGACCACCATCGGAACACCCTTATCTCCCACGGCGACCAGGGTTTTGCTGTGCGGTTCGGGCGAATTGGGCAAGGAGGTCGTCATCGAGTTGCAGCGGCTGGGGGTCGAGGTCATCGCCTGCGACCGCTATGCGAACGCCCCGGCCATGCAGGTCGCCCATCGCTGCCACGCCTTTTCCATGCTGGACGGGAAGGCCCTGCGGGAGGTCATCGAGCGGGAGCGGCCGCAGCTGGTGATCCCGGAAATCGAGGCCATCGCCACCGCGACCCTGGTGGAGCTGGAACGGGAAGGTTTTACCGTCATTCCCACGGCCCGCGCCACGCGGCTGACCATGGACCGCGAGGGGATTCGCCGGCTCGCCTCGGAGGAGCTCAAGATCCGGACCTCGCCCTATCTGTTCGCCGATTCCGAAGCGGAGTTCCGCAAGGCCGTAACGCAGGTCGGCATCCCCTGCGTGGTCAAGCCGGTGATGAGCTCCTCGGGCAAGGGGCAGTCGGTGGTGCGGAGCGAGCAGGATGTCGCCAAGGCCTGGAGCTATTCCCAGAAAGGGGGCCGCAGCGGCGGCGGGCGGGTGATCGTCGAACAGTTCATCCCCTTCGATTACGAAATCACCCTGCTGACCGTCCGCCATGCCGGCGGCACCTCCTACTGCGCTCCCGTCGGCCATCTCCAGATCGACGGCGATTACCGGGAGTCGTGGCAGCCCCAGCCGATGACCCCGGAGGCCCTGGCCGAAGCGCAACGGATCGCCAAGGCCGTCACCGACAACCTGGGGGGGAGGGGGATCTTCGGGGTCGAGCTGTTCGTGAAAGGGGACGAGGTCTTCTTCAGCGAGGTCTCGCCCCGCCCCCACGACACCGGCATGGTGACCATGATCTCACAGGATCTCTCCCAGTTTGCCCTCCACGCCCGCGCCGTGCTGGGGCTGCCGATCCCGGCCATCCGCCAGTTCGGCCCGGCCGCCTCCTGCGCCCTGGTGGTGGAAGGGGAATCCAGCCAGGTCCGGTTCGGGAATCTGGAAGCGGCCCTGGCCGAACCGGACACCCAGATCCGGCTGTTCGGCAAGCCGGAGGTGCATGGCAAGCGGAGGATGGGGGTGGCGCTGGCTCTCGGGGAAAACATCGAAGAGGCGCGGGACAAGGCGCGCCGGGCGATGGAGAATATCCGGGTGGAGCTGTGATCCGGACTTGGGATTGTCTCCAGGCAAAACGCGGAAGGCCTTGAGGAAAATTTTGAAGCCGGAGGGTTTTCCCGGCCGGAAGCGGAAGAAAAAACCGGGGCATTCCTTTACTGGGAATGCCCCGGTGGGCCAAGGAGGGGTAAGCCGGTCTTTTCCGCGGCGAAAGACCGCAAAATACGGGCAAATCAGAAATAGTAGTGAATGCCGAAGGTGGCGTTGATGCCTTTTATGTCCAGATCGATATCATCCCCATAGATCTTGTCGTCAAAGAAGTAGTGTCTGTAACCGACGTCGAAATTGAACCCCAGTTCCGGAATCTCCTGGAAACGGAATTCGCTGCCGAAGACGAGTCCCAAACCGTAGATATCGTCGCGGTAGTCGTACATGTCCCCTTTCAGGTCAAAGGAGCCATAACTGGCCACGATGCCGCCGTAGAATTTGCTGTAGTCGCGGACGATGGGCGCATACATCAGTTTGATTTCCCCGACATAGAGGTCGGCATCCTGATTCATACTTGCGATTTCCGCGTCGATGCCGCCATAAAAGAAGTTGCCTTCGATGCCGTATTGGCCTTTGATCCAGGAACGTGCCGAAATCCCATTAAGGAAACTGCCCATCCACATCCCCTGATAGCCGGCGCCGATTTCCCAATCCCTTTTTTGCGGTTGATCGGCTGCCATGGCAGATCCCATGAAAAGCAATCCTGAAAACATTACGGTCAAAATGCCGAACAACCATGTTCTGTTTTTCATTAAAACCTCCATTGAATCAATGTAAAGATTACCCTCTCCCCAAAAATAGTTTCCCTTCCAGCGATTAAAATCCTTTCCCTCCCGCCTTGGCCCCAAAAAAAATTAATATAAAAGGAGAAATTTTTTTGCGGCAAGATGATAGAGTTTAATGTCCTGGTTGTCAACAAGCAGAATCGACAGAAATGGCGGGAATTTTTTTGAAGTCCCAACGGAAACAATTAAACTTTTTTCAATATCATGGCAGGACGCGATCCGGATAACGTCAGGAACCGGGGAAAGCCGTTTTTAACGGCGGAATCTGACCAGTCCCTACAATTTTCCAGGAACAAGGTAAAATTAAAAAGCTCCGAAACTGGTCCGGATTGCCGGGGACATGGAGGTCGCCGCCGATAGTCTCGGGGAACTGTGGCGGTAAGAATCAGTAGACCGGCCGGAAGAGACATTTTTGTACGGTTTTGGTGGCGGGGGGATCTTCGGTCCGAGCCGACTCCCCGAGACAGGGCCGGTGGGGAGAAAGGCGATTATCCGGATGGGGGCGCGACCCGAAGGCGCGGGGGTTTCCAAGCCCTCCCCGGCGATTTTTCCCGGCCCGCTGTTATTGGCCGTTTCCGGATAAAAAACGAATGATTTATAAGGGTTGCTGCTGTTGGAAGACAACCGTCACATTCTGGTGCTGGTGACCGGCGT
The DNA here is from genome assembly GCA_016926265.1 of Deltaproteobacteria bacterium. Taxonomy (GTDB): domain Bacteria; phylum Desulfobacterota; class Desulfuromonadia; order Desulfuromonadales; family JAAYDE01; genus JAAYDE01. The sequence continues at coordinate 7,483 of JAFGOW010000245.1, forward strand.
TACCGGCTACGTCGGGGGACGGCTGGTGCCGCGCCTGCTCCACAAAGGGTATCGGGTGCGCTGTCTGGCGCGCGACCCCTCCCGTCTCGAAGGGCGCCCCTGGAAAGACTCCGTGGAGGTGGCCGCCGGGGATGTGCTGAGCCCCGAGACCCTGGCCCCGGCCATGAAGGGGGTGAAGGTCGCCTACTATCTGGTACACAGCCTGGTCGGCGGGCCCGACTTTCACAAAAGGGATCTCAACGGCGCCCTGAATTTCGCCTTCGCGGCCCGCGACGCCAAGGTGGAGCGGATCATCTTCCTGGGCGGCCTGGCCGATTCCTCGTCGGAGCTTTCCGAACATCTGCGGTCACGGCAGCAGACCGGGGTGGTGCTCAGGAGCGCCGGGGCCCCCGTCACCGAGTTCCGGGCCGGCGTCATCGTCGGCTCCGGCAGCCTCTCCTTCGAGATCGTCCGCTATCTGGCGGAGCGGATTCCGGTCATGGTCTGCCCCCGCTGGGTCTACACCCGGACCCAGCCGATCGGCATCCGCGAGGTTCTGGAATACCTGGTGGCGGCTATCGGGGAGCCCCAGAGCAGCGGCCGCATCCTCGAGATTGGCGGCGCCGACATCGTCACCTACGGCCAGATGATGATGATCTACGCCCAGGTCCGGGGCCTGAAGCGGATGATGCTGCCGGTCCCCTTCCTTACCCCCCGCCTCTCCTCCCTGTGGGTCAGCCTCATCACCCCGATCCCCGCCGCCGTGGCCCGACCCCTGATCGACGGCCTCCGCAACGAGAGCGTGGTCCGCGATCCCGCGGCCCGGCGCCTGTTTCCCCAGATCGAGCCGGTCGGCTACCGCACCGCCGTGGAGCGGGCTCTGGTCCGGCTGCGGGCGAGCCGCATCGAGACCACCTGGCGCGACGCCCTGAGTACCAGCCAGAGCGGGGTGGCGCCGGTGATCCTCACCACCCAGGAGGGGATGATCGTGGAACACCGGTTGCGGGCGGTGCCGGCCCCGGCCGATGAGATCTTCCGGGTCTTCACCGGATTGGGCGGAGAGCGGGGCTGGTTCTACATGGACTGGGCCTGGCAGCTCCGCGGTTTTCTCGACCGCCTGGTGGGAGGGGTCGGGCTGCGCCGCGGGCGCCGCGACCCCGATGAACTGCGGACCGGAGACGCCCTCGATTTCTGGCGGGTGGAGGCGATCGAGCCGGGGCGGCTGATGCGGCTGCGGGCGGAGATGAAATTGCCGGGCAAGGCGTGGCTGGAATTCAAGGTGACGCCGCGGCAAGAGAGTTGCTCGATGCTCAACCAGACCGTGTTCTTCGCCCCCAAGGGGCTCTTCGGCTGGCTCTACTGGTACGCCCTCTATCCCATCCACCGCTTCATCTTCAATGGCCTGATCCGGGAGATCGCCCGGCGCGCGCTGCTGGCGGGGAAAGATCCTGGATAAGAGCTGCTGTAAACATCCCTTTCAGATCGCCACCTTGCGCAGCCGCAGGGCGTTGGTCACCACCGACACCGAGCTGAAGCTCATGGCGGCGGCGGCGAGCATCGGGCTGAGCAGGATGCCG
>JAFGOW010000246.1 GCA_016926265.1 Deltaproteobacteria bacterium
AGCTATACAAGGACGTGCGCGAGGCCATCTCCTCCTTGCCAATCTACTTCCGCACGGAGACCCATATATCCGGCATCATGGCGACCGACCTTCACACGTTAAACACCGTACTCGGCGCAACGATAGAGGAACAGGTGGTGCGTACCTTGAATCTCATACGGAACACATGGGATCCGAACGAGAATTACGCCCTCTACAGCTTCGTCAGGCAGGCGCAGACGTTTCCGGACGTCCTTTTACGCAAGACCTCCACGGACGAGATTCTCCTAGGGATTGAACTTAAGGGGTGGTACCTACTGGCAAAGGAAGCCGAGCCGAGCCTCAGGTTTCAAGCGACCTCTGCCGCGTGTGCACAGCGGGACCTAATCGTCGTCGTCCCGTGGGTCCTCGGGAACGTGATCAGTGGGTCTCCAATTCTCTTTGAGCCGTTTGTTGAGTCAGCGAAATACGCAGCCAACTATCGTAATTATCACTGGCAATTTGTCCGTCAGACCAAACAAGGTACGGACATCGAGATTCCCAAGAGCGTTGGCCCATATCCAGCGAAGGCGGATCAGATTCTGGACAAGGCGCGTTACGATGGCGGCGGCAATTTCGGCCGTTTGGCGCGCACGGGCATGATGGATTCCTATATGCAGAAGCTCAACGAGGTGCAACTGTGCGGCATCAAGACCATCTATTGGCGGCAGTTCCTAAAGGCCTTCCAAGAGAGCACCACTGATGCCCAAGCGCGTTTGGCGCTGGAGCGGTTGAGGCAGCGAGTCCAACAGGCAGCCGATATCCCCTCACCGAAGGCCAAAGCGGCTCTTTCAATCATCGCGGAAGTTGAACGGCTGCTAGACATAGAGGAATGAGGGAAGTGCCGTATAACAACAGCATGGACCAAGACCGGGACGTTGTTGAAAATTTCACATTCCCTGCTATCCTTTTGGCATGCCCCGAGCCGCTCGAATCGATAGCCCCGGCCTGTTGCAGCACGTCATCGTGCGAGGGATCGAACGCCGCCCCATCTTCCTGGACGATCAGGACCGGGAGGATTTCCTCAGCCGCCTTGCCATCCTGCTGCGGGAGACGGAAACCGGCTGCTACGCCTGGTCCCTTCTCGACAATCACTTTCATCTCCTGCTCAAACCGCAGCCATTCCCCCTTTCCAGCCTGATGCGGCGGCTGCTGACCGGCTACGCCGTCACCTTCAACCTGCGCCACAACCGCTCCGGGCACCTTTTTCAAAACCGCTATAAATCCCTGGTCTGCGACGAAGACCCCTATCTGCTCGAACTGATCCGTTACATCCACCTCAATCCGCTCCGCTCGGGGATGGTGAAAAGCCTTGAAATGCTAAAAGGTTATCCCTGGAGCGGACACCGGGAACTGTTGGGGATATCCTCCCGGAACCTGATTCGGAAGGAATTCGTCCTGGCCTTTTTCGGCGCCACGCGCCGCCAGGCCCGGGCCCGCTATGAGGAGTTCGTCGCCGACGGCCTCAAAGGCCGGGACGAACCGAAGCTGACCTGCGGCGGCAAGCAGGCCAGCCGGGCGCTGAACCCCGCCCTGGCCGAAGATGCGGTTTTCGACGAGCGGGTGTTGGGGGGCGGGGCGTTCGTGGAAAAGCTCCTTCCGGGACCAGTCGCCTCGCCGGGAAGCCGCGAGCCGGCCTTTTTGGCGCTGATATCCCAAGTGGCGCCCTGTTTTGGGTTGGCCGCCGAGGATCTGCGGCTGCCCAACAAGACCCCGGCGGTCGCTCAGGCCAAAGCGGTCATCTGTCACGTGGCCACCCGGTGCTGGAGGATGAAAGGAATGGAGGTGGGAAAGAGCCTTGGCCTCACCCCCTCGGCGGTCAGTCACGCCTCCCGGAGAGGCGGCGCGCTTTGGAAAAATGAAAAGCGCCTGGCGGCGATAAGGGACCAAATCGAGAAACCGTCCCTGTGAAGAGGGAATCCTTCTGGGCCAAAGAAGAGATGGTAAAATGACTCAAAGTGAGCGGAACCTGCTTTTGGCCAGGGCGGCGCGGATGATGCCGCCCCAGCGGCCATTTGTCAGGACAATTCCATGGGGGGCGCGATGATGGAACCCTTGCAGCTCAGTAAGGTATTCACCCTGCTGGAACCAGGCCCGGTGGTCTTGGTGACGACCCACGATGGGCGGAAGAACAACATCGTGACGATTTCCTGGACCATGGTGATCGACTTTACGCCGAAATTCGCCCTCACTACCGGGCCCTGGAATTATTCCTATGCGGCTCTGCGGGAATCGAAGGAATGTGTCATTTCCATTCCGACCGTCGACCTTCTGGATAAGGTCGTCGGGGTGGGAACCTGTTCCGGCGCCGACACGGACAAATTCAAAAAATTCGGTTTTACCCCCGTGGCGGGAAAGCATGTCGGAGCGCCTTTGATCCAGGAATGCCTGGCCAATATCGAATGCAAGGTTATCGATATCGTGGAAAACCACCATATCGTGGTTCTGGAAGGCCTTGCCGGGTACCGCGATCATTCCCGCCAAGAAAGGCGGACCCTCCACGCCATCGGCGACGGGACGTTCGTCGTGGATGGGCGCACGTTGGATCGGAGGGCAATGATGAGGTCCAAGCTGCCTGATGGGGTCTGACACAGCCATGGGTCCTGGAGTGCTATTGCCTCCAGGCTGGAGCCGGGCCCCAAGCAGCCGGTGGTTTTCGAGGAAATCCGCCGGAGCCGACAGGCCTCAAAGCGATGGTTGGCGCGATGGTCCTGAAGGCCACGGTTTAACGCAGGCGCTCCGTGAGGCGTCCAACAACCGTGGGGCGTTTTTGGGTTGACAAGGCCGGGTGCCGAAAGCCAGAATCGAACCGGTTCTTTTTTAAAGGAGTCCAAGGATTTCTCGGCGCGCTGCATTTCGGCATCAACACTTTTAACAATTGGGGGGAGAAAGATGAAGCAGGAACAATACAAAGAGATCATTTCCAACGCCATCCAAGCCGAAGTCGAGGCCTTCAACTACTACACGGCCGTTGCCGGCAAAGCCAAAGATGCCGCTTTGAAAAGCCTGTTCAAGGAACTGGCCGAAGAGGAAGCGAAGCACAAGGCGACCCTGGAGGGATTCCTGAAGAAAGAACCGGGGAAGATGCATTTTTCCGAAACCCAGGATTACAAGGTCGGCGATTCCCTCCCCACTCCGGCCCTCACCCTCGATCTCAAGCCGGTGGACGGGATCGTCATCGCCATCAAAAAAGAACTCGAGGCCATGCAGATGTATACCCAACTGGCCCAGGCCAGCGCCGACGACGCGCAAAAAAAGCTGTTTCAGGAGCTCGCCACCATGGAGCGCGGCCATAAAAGCAAACTGGAGGACCTCTATACCAGTGTGGCGTTTCCCGAAGCATGGTAGCAAAACGATCCTGACAGGTTCATCAGGTCCAAAAAGGGGGGGGATCCTTGGGGGGTCTCTCCCCGTTTTATTTTTTTCGAATTGAAACACCCGGTTCATTTCTGCTAATAGAATGGCTGCCGCCAGAGCCGCCAGGAAACGGCGAATGGCCTGGACCGGGACCGCGCCACGGTCCTGGCGAGCGCAGAGCGGCATCAGCCGGCTCCGGCCTCGGTCGGAAAACTCCGCGACGGGCTCGGCATCAGGATCAAAGCCTGCCGGAGTGTCTCACCGCGCCTTTTCCGACGGTAAACAAGGATTACGCCATGAACCAGGCCAGGGAACGACACGTCATCATCGGCACCGCCGGCCATGTCGATCACGGCAAGACGGCGCTGATCCGCGCCCTGACCGGGCGGGAGACGGACCGCCTCAAGGAGGAGAAGGAGCGCGGCATCTCCATCGACCTGGGATTTGCTCCGTTTCGCCTCCCCGGCGGGGAGATCGCCGGCGTCGTCGATGTCCCCGGCCACGAGCGCTTCATCAGCAACATGCTGGCCGGGATCGGCGGCATCGACCTGGTGCTGCTGGTGGTGGACGTCATGGAAGGGGTCATGCCCCAGACCCACGAGCATCTGCAGATCCTGCAGCTGCTGGAGATTCCCAAGGGGATCATCGTCCTCAACAAGTGCGATCTGGCCGAAGAGGATTGGATCGACATCGTGGAGGAGGAGGTGCGGGAGGAGGTCGCGGCCACCTTCCTCAAGGACGCTCCCGTGTGCCGGGTCTCGGCCGTCACCGGGAAGGGGATTCCGCATCTTTTGGAAACCATCCACGGCCAGGTCAAAACCATCGTCTCCAAGGATGCCGACGGCCCGTTGCGGCTGCCGGTCGACCGCCATTTCGCGGTCAGCGGCTTCGGCACCGTGGTCACCGGCACCGTGCTGTCCGGCACCGTCACCGTGGGCGATGCCGTGGAGGTGCTCCCCCCCGGCGAAAAGGCCCGGGTGCGGGAGGTGCAGGTCCACGGCGAAAAGGTCGAGCAGGGCTTTGCCGGGCAGCGGGTCGCCCTCAACCTGGCGGGGATCAGCCGGGAGCGGATCCAGCGCGGCTCCGTGGTCGGGACCGTGGGGATCTTCGAGCAGACCAGCCGCCTCGATGCCCGCCTGACGCTCCTGGCCGATGCGGTGCGGCCCTTGAAGTTCCGCGACCGGGTTCATTTCTATCTCGGCACGGCGCGGGTGGTCGGGCTGGTCGCCCTCCTCGACCGGGACCTGCTGGAACCGGGGGCAAGCGCCCTGGTTCAGATCCATCTCGACCGGCCGCTGGTGGCGCACCGCCGCGACCGCTTCATCATCCGCTCCTATTCCCCCATGACCACCATCGGCGGCGGCGTCATCATCGACCCGGCGCCGGTCAAGCACCGCCGCTTCCGGAAGGAGGTGCTGACCGCCCTCGGCGAGCTGGAATCGGGGGAAAAATCGTTCCTGCTGCAGAAGATCGCCGACCAGGGGGCGATCCGCCTCAAGGAGCTGGAACAGCTGTCGGGGATGGGGCGGGAGCGGATCGAGCAGCATCTGGCGACGCTGGAGCGGGAAGAGAAAATCCGGCTGCTGGCCGACCAGTGGATGACCCTGGAGAACCATCGCGCCTGGAGTTACCAGATGGAAGAGGAGGCGGGGCGGTTTCACGAAAAAAACCCGCTGCTGCCCGGCATCCCCCAGGCCACCCTCAAACAGGCGCTGCCCAAAGCTTTAAGCCAGAAGGCCTTTGCCGCCCTGCTGGCGGGGGCCGTGGAAGCGGGTCGCCTCGCCCTGGCCGGAGAAGCGGTGCGGCGTCCCGATTTCCGCCCGGCGCCGAGCGCGGCCGAGGCCGATGCCATCGAGCGGCTGGAGGCGGCCTATCGGCAGGGAGGGGCCCTGGCCAAAAACAAGCGGGAGATGCTGGATCAGCTCGGCATGACGGCGGAGCAGGCCGATCCTTTCCTGGCCTATCTGTTTGCCGCCGGACGCCTGATCAAATGCAACGAGGAGAGCTTTTTCGACCGCGACACCTACCGGCGGGCGCTGGCCCTGCTGGCGGAGCATTTCGCGGCCCACGAAACCCTGACCCTGGCCGAATTCCGGGACCTGTTCGGGAGCGCCCGCAAGCAGACCCAGGCGCTGCTGGAATATTTCGACGAGCTCAAATACACCCTGCGCCGCGGCGACCAGCGGGTGGCCTGGAAACTGCCGGAACCAAAAACCTCTGGGTAGATTTTTCTGCATCCGGCCAAGGATAAAATTTCCGGAGGCGGGGATCGTTTTCCGCCCGCCAGGCAATTGGTCTTTAACCTCGGGCCGCGGTTTTCCTTCCTGAACCATTCATCCTTGGTCCTGCCCGCTGTCAACCTGATCCTGCCCGCATTTTTCCGTCATTCTCTTGCTTCCCCGGCAATTCCCGGCGGCATTCGGTTTTGTTTTTTTGTCAACGTCACCCCCACCGTGGTCAAAAGAGGCGATCCAAAGAGCATCCGCAATGGAGAAAGTTGGCCGGAATTTGACCGTCGTTCCTGTTTCGGAGACAGCACGGGAAATAGAAATTCACTCTTAAAAACAATTGGTTCAGGCTTCGAAGCGGCAGCGGCGCGCAGGGGCCAAGGAATCCGCTAAAAATCGAGCCTCATTGGCACGATGCTTGATAACATCGATTATCAACAAAAAAAGAGAAATTAAATGAGCGGTTTATCGTTGATGAAGGATCACTATCGAAGATTTTGAAACCGGTGAAAGCTGGGAAAGGGTTACCATGGCGGTGCCGAAAATATGGCGTCTAATGGCAATGCCTCTGTTGTTCGTTGCTCTTTTTGGCTTTTCTTTTCCTGCCGCGGCGGAGCAGAGCCCCGGCCAAAAGGAAGGAATTGCCCTGGAAGCAGCAAGTCTTGAACAATGCCTTGACGAGGCGCTCAAGAACAATCGCCGCCGCCCGGCCAGCCGCTATGCGGTGGAGATGGCCGAGGCCCAGCACCGCCAGGCGCTGGCCGGCTATTGGCCGCAGCTCAGCGTCAAGGGGGGCTATCAGCGGCTCGACGAGGCGCCCAACTACATCGTTCCATCCCTGGATATCAACCTTCCCGGCGGCGGGGTTACTCTTCCCGGGCTGGGGTTCGTTCCGGTCGGGCCGATCACCATCCCCGAACAGGAGATCAAGCTCCAGGATCCGGAGTCGTTTCGCGCCTCGGGCAACGCCTCCTGGCTGCTTTTCGACGGCGGCATGCGAAAGGGGCTGCGCGAGCAGGCCGGCGGCGTGGTGGAGATGATGAAGCAGGAATCCCGGCGCACCGACCTGGAGATCATCGACAGCGTCAAGCGCCTCTATTACGGCGCGGTGCTGGCGGCGCGGCTGCATCAGATCGGCAAGGACACCCTGGCCCGCATGGAGACCACCCTCTCCCTCACCGAGTCGCTGTACAAAGGAGGAAGCAGCAAGGTCAAAAAGACCGACTGGCTGGACAACCGGGTCATGGTCGAATCGCTGCGGGCCCTGATCGCCTCACTGGAGAAAAACGAGCTGATGGCGCAGGCGGCCCTGGCCAATACCATGGGGCGGCCGTGGCATTGCAGCGTCAAGCCGCGCGATCTGGAAATGCCCTACGCGCCCTATTTCGGGCAGCTGGACAACCTCGCCAGCACCGCGTATCGGTTCAACCCCGATTGGGCCAAGATCGAGGCCGGCATCCGGGCCGCGGAAGGTGCCGTGCGCAGCGCCAAAAGCGGCTTCTTCCCCAAACTGGCGGTGACCGGGGAGATCTTCAAATGGTGGAACGACCACGACACCGGGGTGGCGACGGACGAGAACAAGGAGGGGTGGTCCGTGAACGTCGGGGTGGAGCTCCCCATTTTCAACGGGTTCCTGACCAAAAACCGCGTGGCTGAGACCCGCGCCAGGGTGGCCAAGATCAAGGAGGAGCAATTTCTTCTTCAGGAGGGGATCGGGCTCCAGATCAAGGACATCTTTCTGGCCATGAAGGCCGCCGAGAAAGCCCATCAGGCGACCCAGGAGGCGATGACGGCGGCCGAGGAGAACCGGGACCTGAACACCCGGGCCTATCAGCACGAACTGGTCGAGACCGAGGATGTGCTCCGCGCCCAGTTGATGGAGGCCCTGATGTCGGCGCGGCATTACAAATCGCGTTTCGATCATCTCGCCCTCC
>JAFGOW010000247.1 GCA_016926265.1 Deltaproteobacteria bacterium
CGCCGTTCGGGAACGGGCCATTTTTCAGTGCGCCCAGCAGATGGAGCTCCTCGGCAAGTTCGATATCGCCCGCCATTACTACAGCCAGTTCGTGGAGCTTTTCCCCCGCTCGGACCTCTGCCGCAAGGCTTTGGCCCGTCTCAATGCATCTTGAAACCCCAGCTGCCGGACCCAAAACGGCCAGCGGCCGATATTGACATCCTCCCCATCGGAGCGTATTTTGAAGCAGCCAAAACCTTTCCAGACCCGGAGGAGAACGTGGTTTTTCGGGATGGCCGTCGGAAATGGAGGGAAACCGCCTGAGGTCCTTACGGGACATCGGCGGTTTTTTTGTCGGCGCGGGCAGGGTTTTTTTCGACGGCCTTTCTCGCGGGTTCCTTGCCGGGTTGAATCCCGAAGGGGCTGTTCCCGGCTGTTGTCGGTTTTTTGTCGGAAAGCAGGTCAAAATGCCGAAGTTCAAGGTGGTGCTGCGCGGCGAGAATTTCTTTTTCAGCCAGGACGGCGAACTCCGGAAATTCGGATTTTGCGCCCGGCGGTTCGTAACGGCCAAAAACCCCGAGGAGGCCGGCAAGGTGGCGCTGATTCTGGTACGTCAAAGCCCGATCCTGAAAGAGGCCCGCTTCGAGGAAAGCTGGACCCGTCCCGTCATTCGGCTGGAAGCGGTCAAAAAAATAAATCCCATTGCCTTCCTGCTCCAAAAATCCCATAGAAAAATCGATTTTTATCCCGAGGACGAAGGGTGATCGTATCCCTTTCCCGGTAAATTCCCGCCGGGCCGTGCCGCGGTCCCGAAGCGGGAACCGTGGCCGGCGCTCAACGGCTGGCGGGAATGGGTGTTTTTAACCCGCCGGGGAACCGCGGCCCGGAAAATTTTCCTGCCGCCATGGTCTTTAGTTGGAAATTCTAATTATTGGAACAGTGTGTGCAAAGCAGGTTGACAAAGGCTTGCCTGGGGGCTCCGGACAGGGTTTTGACGGGGCGTGAAAAGTCTCTTGTGCGGCGTGGTTCGGAGTTTTCCGGATGCTTGCCCGCCGTTGGGAACCGGCTTGTTTTTTCAAAAAAAACGCCTGCTCCCAGAGACCGAACCGCTGTTTTTCTAATGGAAAGCGGCGGCGCATGGTTAGGAATTGAAGCCGGTTTTTTGGCGATGCTAAAGGACCGGGAAGGGGCACCGAGAGGGGATTATGAGAACAGCGGGCAGGGTGGTTGTCCTGATGGCCATTGCGGCGGTGTTGTTTTCCTGCGGTTCTTCACCCGCCCCCGTGGATATCCGCCTGATCGGGAACTGGGGGCCTGTCAAGCCGGAGCAACATGGTTATGAAAAATATCAGGTCCAGTTCATGGACGGGGGCTGGGTTTCCGGGACTTTCAGCAAGCGGGTCGGGGCCATGTCCTATTTCGAGTTCGAGTTGCCCATGGCTCACGGCGGCTTTTGGCGGGCCGATCCCGGCCCTTCTCCGGAACTCGTTCAGGTGACGGTGTTGCCGCTGACCTACATGGGTCTGATGGGGGGCTTGCAGGACAGGAGCAAGGGCGATCCCAAGCGGCCATCCGCCTCGGACCAGGCCTGGCAGAGCGACAAGGCGTGCAGGATTCTCGTAAAAATCGTCGATCCGGTCACCATCCAGGCGGATGCCATGCCGGTGGCGGAAATGGCATTGAATCCCGATGGCGGCGGGAAGAAGATCGCCTTTGTTCCGATGACCCTGCTGATGCAATAGGGCAGTGGATTTTTCAGGCCTTCAGCAATGGAAGCGGCCGGCGGGTCCGGCTTTTTGGGAAAGCGGGGGGAAAGCATGGAAGGGTTTGAAGTGAAGCTCCACGGAGAGAATTTTTATTTCAACCGGGAAGGCAAAACCCGTAAATTCGGGTTTTACACCCGCCGCCTGGTGCGAGCCGGGAACTCCGAAGAAGCGGGCAGAATGGCGCTGAAGATGGTGTGCCGGAGTTCTCTTCTGGCGGGAACCCTGATCGAGGAGAAACTGCTCCGCCCGGTCATCCACCTCGTCCAAGTCAGAAAGGTCAACCCCTTGGCTTTCCTCCTAAAAAAATCGGACAGCCAGATCGAATTTTATCCCGAGGAGGGGTGAGAAAGCGCGGCTCCTCGGGCCATCGGGACGGCTCCCGGTTTTTGGGGCGGAATCCCTTTGGCGACGGCCAGGCCACGGTCGTCCTCGACCGTGGCGCGGAACCTCCGGCTCTGTCTCCCCGGCCGCCGCCTGCCTGATATCAACCGAATTGGGCGTTGAAATCCTGGCGCTGCTCGGCATTCCCGATCATGACGAATTCGGCCCCCGCCTCCAGGACCATGCCGGGGCGCGGCTGGGTGACGATCTCCTCTCCCTTCTGGATGGCGATCACGTTCAATCCGGTCCTGGCGCCAATATCGCTGGCTCCCAGCGTTTTCCCGACCAGGGAGTCGGGCACCTTGGCCAGAAACAGATCGACCCCTTCCCCGAGCATCAGCAGTTCCCGGTCCTGGAGGATTGCCGAGACCATGGCGGCCCCCAGTTTGGCGTAGCTGAGGACGAAGTCGGCGCCGGCCCGGTGGATGGCCTCCAGGTTGCGCTCGTGGGTGACCCGGCTGACGATCCGCAGCTCCGGATTGAGGCGGCGGCAGTAGACCGAGAGATAGATGTTCATGGCATCGTCGTTGGTGCTGATGAGGACCGACGGAGCCTCCGCGAGCCCGGCTTTCATGAGCACCTCGCGATCGGCGGCGTTGCCGGCGAAGACCTGGTCGACCAGATGGGCGATCCTCCTCAGCGGGGAGGCGTCCCGATCGATGACATGGACGGAAACCCCCTTCTTTTTGAGGGCGACGGCGGCGGCAAAGCCGACATTGCCGCTGCCGAGCAGCAGGACCGGGTGGTAGTTGGTGTCGTAGATCACCAGGAAGGCCTCGATTTCGGCGATCTGTCCCTTGGTCCCGATGATCACCGGCACGCTGTTGTCCGACAGCACGGTATCGTGATGGACCGGCAGCAGCCGGCCCCGTTCCCAGACCCCCACCACGCTGATCCCGAAGGTCTGTCTGAGGCCGGTCTGGCGCAGGGTCTTCCCGGCCAGGGGGGTTTTGTGCACCGGGAATTCGGCGATGAGCAGATCCCTGAAATAACCGATGACGTGGACATGGGCGTGCTCGGCGTTGACGCGGTTGGCGAGGTGTTCCCCGAGGGTCTGCTTCAGGGGCAGGACATGGTTGGCCCCGGCCAGTTCCAGCAGATCGATGGAATCCTCCTGCTCCACGATGGCCGCGATGGGAACCTTGGGGGCCACTTCCCGCACCGTCAGCGTGATGTTGGTGTTGGTGGCGTCGTCGGCGTTGGCCAGCACCAGCCGCGCCCGGTCGGCGCGCAGCGCCTCGTAGGTGGTGCTGCTGTCGATCTCGCCGGTGGCCACCGCCAGGCCCCGTTCGTAAAGATGGGCCGCCTTGGGCGCGTCCGGTTCAATCACCACGTAGGGAATGCCGAGGAGTTTGAGCTTTTGGACGAGGACCTGGGCCACGGTGTCGTTGCGGCAGATGATGACGTGGCCGCTGGTTTCCGGCGGCAGTTCGCGGGGGGCGCGGAAGCGGATCCGGGCTTCCAGCCAGGGGGCGTAGAAAAAACGGATGAAGGCGAAGGGGAGCACGATCAGCAGCAGGATGACCCCGGACAGCAGCACCACGATGCTGAAGAGCCGGCCGATATCGCTGTGGAAGGTGATATCGCCGAAGCCCAGGGTGCTCATCACCGTGAGGGTCCAGTAGATGCCGGTAACCCAGGAGTGGTCCTGCCCCTCCACCTCGGCCATGATCCACCGGAAAACGGTGGCGTAGAGCAGGATGATGACCAGCAGGAACAGGAGGTATTTCAACAATGCCTTGAGATTGCCGCGGGTCTGGTTCTGGCTGAGCAGATAGGTGATCTGGGTGACGAGGAATTTCATGAGGCGTCTCTGGCCGGGAATCAAAAACAACCGCCGCGGAAGAGCCGGCACGATTTGAATTTATATCACATAACGGCCGCCGAAATCACCCAGGCGGCAGCTCCTCTTTTCTTTAGAGGATTAAAAAACGGGCGCCCGATTAAATTCCGGGCGCCCGTCAACCTTCCTGGAGCCACCCAGGGGATTTGAACCCCTCACCTGCCGATTACGAATCGGCTGCTCTACCGGCTGAGCTAGGGTGGCGCTATCTTTGTTTTCCGCCGACCCATGGCGGCAAAAAATCCACGGATCGAATCGTTAAAATAGCGGGTTCAGCCGCCGTTGTCAATCAGCCTCGAACCGTTGGAACCCCCTGATCCAGCCCCATTGGTTTTTCCTCAATGCGCCGAGAACCACCCTGCCTAGGCCTTTGGCCGTTTGATCCCTCAGCGTTCGGAAAATCATCCTGGAGTTGCCCTCTGTCCGGCGGCAGAAGACCTAACGTTGCTGCATTTCCTCCGAATGAAATTTGGGGATTTCCCTTGCCGATCAAGGTGTTTTCGGATTTAATCCAATAAAATTTTCTGTTAGAGTTCATGAAATCGGCATCCTCCTCCCGATGGCCGCGCCGAGATCATCGAATTAATCTGCGAGATGACGCGCTAAAAGGAGAATCTGAAGGGCGCGGAGGAGAAAAGGGGGATTTTGGGTTTGGTGGGGTAGGTGGTGGATTCATCTTCCCACATTTGTTTTTGATACATGTACATATTCATTGAATCTGACAAATTAGAAAAGGGGGCCACCTTGTTTATCCCAAAGAAAGTATTTGACCGGTTCAGCAAGCAAGTTGGAATTTTCCAAAAAATTCTGGTCTCGGCCAGAGACCGCGACATTAACGAAGCTGATACCGTCACCATCGTCTCTGATATTTTGTCGGATGTATTCGGGTTCGATAAATATGCTGAAATTACAAGTGAATTTGCCATACGTAATACCTATTGTGACCTTGCTATTAAAATTGATGGCAAGGTCAAATACTTAATAGAGGTGAAAGCCATTGGCCTGGGTTTAAAAGAAAACCACCTTCGCCAGGCCATAAACTATGGTGCAAATGAAGGAATTCAGTGGGTAGTTCTTACAAACGGAGTTGAATGGGAAATACACCAGATAAAATTTGAAAAGCCCATCCAAAGTGAGCTCATTTGTAATTGTAATTTTTTGGAAATTAACCCTAAAAAAACGGATGATCAAGAAAAATTATTCCTTTTATGTAAAGAAGGTTTAAGCAAGGCGGCTATGGATGAATTTGCTGAGCGGATGGAGAACGTCAACCGATTCATAATGGGAGCTATCCTTTTAGATGAAGCCGTATTGGCGACCATTCGTAGAGAGCTTAGGCGGATTGTCCCTGGACTGAAGATCGAGCAACAAGAAATTGAAAACTTATTAAAAAATGAGGTGTTAAAAAGAGAAGTCCTTGAAGGGGAGCAAGCCAAGAAAGCGAAATCAAAAATCAAACGCACTAACAGTAAACAGGCCACTAAAAAGCAGGTTGAGGAAATATTGGAATAAGGAGAGCCATGGAATCCGGAGGTAAGAGATAATTTACAACATTGGAATGAATCCGTGGACCTAAGAAAAACCGTTTATATTGACGAGTCTGGTGATCCAACACTAAATGAGAATTGCTACGTCATTTGTGCAGTGATTTCTAATCCGGCTGATGAGGTGCACGATCTTCAAGTTGTGGTGCAAACTTGTAAGGATATGTGCGGGGGGAGTGAACTCAAGTCTTCACGAACAGGATCAAAATTGGATCAGCGGACCAAAATATGCACTAGGTTATCGAAGTTGATGTCAAAGTGCGTTGTCCTAATCATCCGAAAAGACCGCTTGGCAAAAGATGGTGGTTTCCAGTTCAAGCCATCTTCGTACAAATATTGCCATCGACGTTTGTTTGAAAAAATCTACAGGGAAATGAATCACGTTGCAGTTATATTAGATACCTTTGGTACTAAAGAATTCATGCGGAGCTTTGAACTACCTGAATCCGTGAGAAATTTAATCGCAGGCTGATTGTTGGCCGATTTGGCAGGCCAAACGGCTGGAAGCTCCCCGGCTCCGTTAC
>JAFGOW010000248.1 GCA_016926265.1 Deltaproteobacteria bacterium
ACGCCGGCATTACCCGGATCAGGTTCAATGGGTTATCCCAAACGGGACTCTCAGTTAAAAAACTCCCCAAGGCGTCTATTCAATTGTGAAGATCACTCTATCAGGAAGAAAAAAAGGGGTCAACGACTTTTTCCCCTCCTTTCGGGCTACGGCTAGGTCCTGAGACTGGTGCCGCACCGCGGGCAGGTCAGCATGCTGGTGGAAGGGACCCGGTGGCCGCAGGTGGGGCAGTTGAACCAGTAGCGGCAGAATTTGCACTGGATTTCGGAAAGGCCCTGTTTTTTCTTGCATTTTGGACAGCGCCGGTACATCTTGCGATTTTGAATGTATTCCGGGAAGAAGAGGCCGCATTGGGGGCATTCCTCGGTCCCCGGCTTTTTGATGGCAGTGGCGCAATTGGGGAGCGGACAGGTGAAGACGGTTTTACAGCCGCTGCACCAGTATTTCCCTTTTTTCAGTTCACCGCAGACGGGGCATTTGTCCATGAAAAACAACCCTCCAGGAAGGGATGGAGCCGGAAGCAGAGGAAACCGCGGGACAGAATGCGGGCGGGAAAATTCCGGCGCGGTTTTCCAAAGGTTTCTCAACGTTAAATCATCTGGGCGGGGCTGTCAACTTTGCGCCGTTTTTCAGCGCCGGGGTTTCACGGGGAGTTGCCGTCCGGAAGCCCGGGAAGAAAACTTGGCAGATTTCTGGCATCCGCACCGTTTCAGGGTACAATTGGCCGAAAGAAATTCAAATATCGTGATTGCCTATCTTCGTTGGGCGGGAAAGACGGTTGAAAATGGTTGAACGCAAAACCAACGGCAAATCCGGCTTCGTGACGGAACGGGTTGAGAGGCTCCAGGAACTCAACCTCACCCTTCATCAGCTGCGCCATCAGGGCACCGGGGCGCGCTTTGTCCATCTGGCCGCCGACGATCGGGAAAACCTGTTCGGTGTCGGCTTCCGCACCACCCCCCACGATTCCACCGGGGTCGCTCACATCCTCGAACATACCGTCCTCTGCGGGTCGCGCCGGTTTCCGGTCCGGGACATCTTCTTCTCGATGCTCAACCGCAGCCTCAATACCTTCATGAACGCCCTGACCTCCAGCGACTGGACCTTCTATCCCTTCGCCACCCAGAACCGCAAAGACTTTCAGAACCTGATGGAGGTCTATCTCGACGCCGCCTTTTTCCCCCTGCTGCGGCCCCATGATTTTCGTCAGGAAGGGATCCGGTTCGAATTCCTGGAACCGGGGCGTGCCGATTCGCCTCTGGCCGCCAAGGGGGTCGTCTACAATGAAATGAAGGGCGCCCTGGCCAATCCGGCGTCGCTGATCCACCACCGCCTCTGCGAGGCGCTCTATCCGACCACCACCTACGGCCAGAACTCGGGAGGGGAGCCGCTGGAGATCCTCAAGCTGAGCTGGGAGGATCTGCGCCGTTTCCATGACTGTTATTACCATCCCAGCAACGCCTGGTTCTATTCCTACGGCAACTTTCCCCTGGAGGAAACCCTGGCCAGGGTGGAGGAACGGGTGTTGCGGCACTTCGATGCCCAGCCCGTGGACAGCGCGGTGCCACTGGAGCAGCGTTTTTGCGAACCGCGGCGCCTGAGCCGGAGCTATCCCCTGGCCGCCGGCCAGGAGATGGGAAAGCGCTCCCTGGTTCAACTCGGCTGGCTGACCTGCCCCATCGAGGACAATCTCCACCGCCTCGGCCTGACCCTGCTGTCGGTCCTGCTGCTCGGCGATGCGGCGGCTCCTCTCCACAAGGCGCTTATCGACTCCCAGCTGGGGGAGGGGATCTGCCCCGGCTCCGGCTACCAGGATGAAAACCGGGAAACCTATTTCGCGGCCGGTCTGCAGGGGACCGACCCCGAAAAATGGTCGGCGGTGGAGCAGGTCATTCTCGACACCCTCGAACGGTGCGCCTCGGAGGGTTTCAGCCCGGCCCGGATCGAGGCGGCCATTCACCAGCTGGAATTGGCCCACCGGGAGGTGGCGGGGGATCACTACCCCTACGGCTTGCAGCTGCTGATGCGCCTGATGGGCTGCTGGCTGCACGGAGACGATCCCCTGACCCCGCTCCATTTCGACGCCGATATTCGGGAAATCCGGCGCCGGGTGGGGAGCGGACCCTTTTTCGAGCATCTGATCCGCGACTACCTGCTCGACAACCCCCATCGGGTTTCGCTCCTGCTCAGGCCCGATCCGGAGCAGGAACAAAAGGAACAGCAGGCCGCCGATCGGTTCCTGGAGGAGCGGCTCACGGCCCTTTCGGCGGACGGTCGGGAGCAGCTGCTGCGGGAGACGGAAGAGCTGAGCCAGGCCCAGGAGCGCCAGGACGACATCTCCTGCCTGCCGACCCTGGAGCTGGAGGATATCCCCCAACAGGAAGAGATCGTCCCCTATGTCAGCAAGCCCACCGACCAGGCCCGGCTGTTTTCCTTTTCCCAGCCCACCAACGGCATCGGTTACTTTTACACCTATCTCGACCTGGGGAGCCTCCCCGAAGAGCTGCGGGCGCTGGCGCCGGTCTTCTCCTTCCTCCTGACCAGGGTCGGCGCCGGCGCCGACGATTATCTGGCCATGGCCGAACGGATCGCCGCCGGCACCGGCGGGGTGCGGGCCGGCACCCTGGTCCTGAACGACCCCGGGCGGCTCGATCCGCACAAACGCCTGCTGGAGGTCAAGGGGAAGGCGCTGATCCGCAACCGGGAGCAGCTGTTCGGGATTCTGAGGGATCTTCTGCTGACTCCCGATTTCAGCGATCTCAGGCGTTTGGCGACCCTGCTCGAGCAGCTCAAGGCCTCGCTGGTCAACTCCATCCCCGGCTCCGGGCACCACTACGCCGCCCGCCTGGCCGCCGCCTCCCTGACCGCCGCCGGGCGCCAGCGGGAAGAGTGGGGGGGCCTCGATTTCGTGCGCCGCGTCCAGGCGCTGGCGGGCCAGGACGAGGCTCAGCTGCAAGCTTTCGCGGCCCGGATGCAGGAACTGGCGGCGGTTGTGGCCGAACGCGGCAGCTGCCATCATTCGGTGGTGGCCGGTTCCGGGGAAACCGGCCTGATGGAACAGGGGCTGGCGCAGCTGACCGCCGGCTGGCCGAGCCGCACGGGGGAAGCGGGCAGCTCCGGCGCCGGCTATGTCGGTGCGCCCCGCGCCGTGGGGTGGGCGGCTTCCCTGCCGGTTTCCTACGTGGCCCGGGTCTGGGGCACGACTCCTTCCTGCTGCGCCGAGAACGGCGCCCTGCTGGTTCTGGCCAAGCTGCTCCGCAGCCGTTTCCTCCATCGGGAAATCCGGGAAAAGGGGGGCGCCTATGGCGGGTTTGCCTCTTTCGATTCGGATACCGGCCTTTTTTCCATGATTTCCTATCGCGACCCGCAGTTGGTCAGAACCTTGCAAGTCTTTAAAAAAGCTGTTGACTGGGCGGTTTCGGGCCCCTTTGGCGACGACGAGATCAAGGAATCGATCCTCAGCGTCTTCAGCGACCTCGATCGGCCCCTGGCCCCCAGCGGCCGGGGGGGATATGAAACGTTGCAATTCCTCCGAGGGGTGACGCCGGAGATGCGTCAGGAGCTGCGGGCCGGAATATTTGCCGTCAACCGGCAAAAACTTATTGAATCCGCAGAGAAAAACCTGTTAAATCAATGGCGGGCCAGCGCCGTCGGGGTGTTGTCCGGCAAAGAGGCCCTGCTGCGGGCCAACGAGGAACTGGAGGACGAAAAACTGGTCATCCATGAATTGGCGGGATGTTGAAAAATTGAAGGGTTTTTTGACGCCTTTTCCTTCGGGAAAGGGATCGGATTCATGATAAAGGATTTCAAATCCTCTTTCAGATGGTCCCAAAAGGCCTCTTCCCTGGCCCGCGCCCGGTTGGTGGCGCCGGGGCTGCTCCTTTGCTCTCTGCTGCTGTTGGCGCTGTTCCTGCTCCAGCCCTTCCGCGCCGCCGATGCCGTTTCCAACCCGGCCGCCGGTGTGGCCGTCCCCCCCGTCCCGGAAAAAATCCCCGCATCAGCGGCGGCAGCCCCTGCTCCCGGTGACCCGCAGCGGGAAATCCTGTCGGGAACCTTTGCCGCCGGAGAGACCGTTTACCGTCTTTTTTCCCCTTATTTGTCGCCGCAGGAGATCCTCGTCCTGGCCGAGCGCTGCCGGGAGGTCTTCCCCGTCTCCCAGTTGCGGGCCGGCCATCCCTACCAGCTCTTCCTGAACGGCGGCGGCTTCGAAAAATTCGTCTACGAAATCGATGCGGAGGAACAGCTGGTCGTCAGCCGCAACTCGGGGGATTTCAGCGCCGGGCGGGTTCCGATTCCCTACCAGGTCGAGGAGATCGTCACCGGGGCGGTCATTCAATCGAGCCTTTTCAATGCCGTGGCGGAGGTGGGGGAGTCGCCGGAACTGGCCATCGCCGTTGCCGAGATCTTTGCCTGGGATATCGATTTCATCCGCGACATCCGCGAGGGAGACTCCTTCACGGTGCTGGTGCCGAAGCGTTACCGGGAGGGTAACTTCGCCGGCTACGGCAAGATTCTGGCGGCGGAATTCCGCAATCGGGGCGATATCTATCGCGCCTACCTCTTTGAGGATGAAATGGGGCGGCCCGCTTATTTCGACGAGGAGGGGAAGAGCCTCCGCAAGGCCTTTCTCAAGGCGCCCCTGGCCTTTTCCCGGATCTCTTCGGGGTTCACCCAAAACCGGCTCCATCCGGTTCTGAAGGTGTACCGCCCGCACCCGGCCATCGACTACGCGGCGCCCACCGGCACCCCGATCCATACCGTCGGAGACGGTGTGGTGACCCAAAAGGGTTACAAAAACCACAATGGCAACTGCGTGCGGGTGCGCCACCTCGGCTGCTATGAAACCCTCTACAACCACATGAGCCGGTTTGCCCCCGGCATCCGGGTCGGGAGCCGGGTTTCGCAGGGGCAGGTCATCGGCTATGTCGGAGCCACCGGGCTGGCCACCGGTCCCCACCTCGATTTTCGCATGTACCGGAACGGTTCCCCCATCAATCCCCTGACCATCAAACCGGTCGCCACCTCGCCCGTGAAATCCGGTCGCCAAGCCGAATTCCAGGCGTTGGTCAAAACCCGCAACCCCCATATCGAAGCCGATGGCCCGGTTCGGTTCGGGGCCGTGGAAAAGGGTCTGTTTCCTTCCCAGGAACCGCTTTAGCGGCCGCTTGAAGAACCCCCCGCCTTTCGCCTTTCTCCCCTTTTTCCCGATGCTTCCCCCCATCTTGGATCGTAATTTGCAAAAAATCTAATCCCAAATTGCTGGGTCCGCTGGAGGAAGCGATGGGTTTAAAGCTCGGGGAAATGTTGGTGCGGGAGAAGATCATCACCGCCGCTCAATTGGAAGAAGCGCTTCGCAATCAGCTTCTTTACGGGGGCAAGATCGGGGTCAATCTGATTGAGTTGGGATTCGCCCGCCAGGAGGAGATCGCCCACATGCTGAGCCGGAAACTGCGGCTTCCCTTTGTCGATCCGGAACGCCTCAACCATGTTCCCCCGCAGATCGTCGATCTGATTCCCCGGGAAATGGCCGCCAAATATTCCATTGTCCCCATCGAACTCAACAACAAAAAGCTGACTTTGGCCATGGCCGACCCCACCGACCTCCAGTCCATCGATGAGATCGCCTTTCGCACCGGTTTCATTGTCCTGCCGGTGGTGACGCCGGAGCTGAGCCTCACCTACGCCATGAAAAGATACTATCAGTTGGAGCGGGTGGTTCACGACGACCTTGGGCAAACTCCTGGAGATGTGAAGCGGGATGAATCTGGCAAGCCCGTTCCCATTCCGGTGGGGATATCGCGGGAGCCGTTCAGGGTTGTCGGCAACAACGCCCTTCCCGTTGCTGGGGGGACAAGGCAGCCGGAACCTCTTTGGGAACAGCGGGAAATCCTCTCCCCGGCGGTTTTTTCCCAAATGCTGGCGGAGGCCTCCGATCGCGATGTGGTGGCCCGGCTCCTGACCCGTTTTGCCGCCCAGGATTTCAAGAAAGTGGCGCTGTTCGCCGTTCGCGGCGAGGAAGCCGCCGGTTGGGCCGCGGTGGTGGATGGGGTGGCTCTGAAAACATTCGCCGAGGTAAAAATCCCGCTGCAGGACAAATCGGCGCTGAAGATTCTGGTGGACGGCAAAAAAACCCATGTCGGCTTGATCCCCTTCTCCGTTCCCAATTCCCAACTGCTGAACGCCGTTCAAGGCTCTTTTCAGGAAACGGTGGTGTTGGTGCCGCTCCTCATTTTGGGGCGGACGGTGGCGGTGCTTTTTGCCGCCGGCGCCGGGACCAGTTCCCAGGAAAGCCTCCAGGCGTTGCGGACCGCGGCCGCCAAGGCGGCCATGGCACTGGAGATCCTGGTACTCAGGAAGAAGATCATGATGGTATGAGGACAGGCTGAAGGTCTTCTTCGGCAGGATCACTCCTATTTCGAATTGGCAACTCCCTTTTCCATGCATCTCGCCAGCATTTATTTTTCCTACCATGTGTTTTTAGCGTAAATCAGTGGCAAAAACCGGGGTTAAAGGCTTTTTTCAGCCGCTGATTTTCGCTGATGTACGCCGATAACCCAATGAGCAATGACCATGGACCAATGACGGTTTTATTATGTCCCTTCAGCGTCAATCAGTGGCAAAAACCAAGGTTCAAGTGTTTTTATTGGCCGCTGATCTTTGCTGATGAACGCCGATAACCCAATGACCAATGACCATTGACCATTGACGGTTTTTCAGCCATCCCCTTCCGTTTTGGCCTCCCGTCGGATTTTTTACCCTATTTCCATTTCCTTAACCCGTTGAAAAATTAAGGGTATTTTTTTATTCAAAGAGGGCCGGGGTAAGGAGATTCAGCCATGCGGCTGGGATCCCTGTCGGAAGGTTTTACACTATTTTTGCTGGATTGAAGGGGGCCGGCCCGAAGTGTTTTGCATTCTAATCCCATACGTCGCAGGAAAATAGATTTTCATAAAAAAATATGTTGAAAAAACAATGTATTGCAATGTGTGTAAATTTTCATTGGCCGACAAAAAAGGTTTTAAGCGAGAAGGTCATTAATATTCGGCCTTGTCGGAAAATTTTACATGAGGGCGGACTGGAGCCAAAAAGTTTGCAAAAGACCAATATTTTCAATATGTTAATAGTATGGCATAAATGGTGCTTTCATGGAATGACAACATCGCGGAAACAACGCCCCCAGAAATGGCCACCTTCGCAGGGAAGGTGGTGAAAATGGAAGGGCGGGAAATTAAAAAACAGGAAAAGGGAGGAAGGAGAAGGAACAATGAAAAGGTTATTGAGCTTGGTAATGTTGATTTTGTTCTTGACGGCGGGGGCGGCTTTTGCCGTGCCCTTCACCTTCGGACCTGGGACCACTGGCGAGGCGAGCTTACAGACCATCCTTAACAATATTACTGTTAATGGTGATAGCTCGGTCACTACCACTACGGATTCCCTGGCAGACACGTCTGATTCCTATTGGCAATTTGACGCAACGAATAATGCTTCTTCAACGATTGTGATCGAGTTGGCGGGCCAATCGGGCAGCAATACATTTGGTATTTATGATGCCAACACGAAAAACACCTTGTCATTGTTTGGAGGATCAGCTGGGCAGGGCGATTCAGTTCTGTTAAGTCTTCTTAATAACAACACTGTGCTAGCAATCTCCGTAAATCCAAATTCCGGTGCCATAACAACTCTCGGGACTATGCAATTGACCAGTAGCTATTTTGGATTCTACCTGGGTACATCCGGTGGAACCTTTTACAGCGATTCTGGGTTGAACACCGACAATAACGCCGATCACATGCTCGCCTATCAAGGTGAAGGTGATCTGGTCCGGATTCCGACAAGAAATCCGGGGCCGTGGACAGCCAGTGAGTATATATTGGCTTGGGAAGATTTGGCTCAGGTTAACAATACCTATCCAGGGGACGGGGACTATAATGACTTCGTGGTTATGGTTGAATCTTTGAGCCCCGTCCCCGAGCCCAGCACCATGCTCCTTCTCGGTGCCGGTCTCCTTGGCCTTGGTGTCTACCGGCGGATGAGAAAATAAGATCGGTCTGAAAACAGGTTCAGAAAAGGCGGCGCGAAAAGCGCCGCCTTTTTTTATGCAGCAGCGGCTTGGCAGGTTTTCCTGACTGCCCGTGGAAACCGTGGTTCCCCGGAAAGATCGAATCAATTTAAAAGCAAAAAACCCGGTTCCAGGGGTTTGTTTTTAAATCATGCCCCTTCTGCGTTAATCTGCGGTTAAAAGAAATATTCAAAGGCTTTTGTTGGCCGCTGATCTTCGCTGATGAACGCTGATAAACCAATGACAATTGACTATGGACTAATGACCAATGATGACCAATGACCAATGACCAATGACCCATGACCCATGACTATTGACCAGGGGCGGTTTTTACCAGAACTGCCACTGCCCCGTCTTCAGTACATAGATCCCCAAAGCCAGATTGGTGACGGCATGGGCAACGACACATCGGAACAGGCTGCGGGTGCGGTAGAGCAGCAGATTGTAGGCGGCGCCGGCCATCATTCCGGCGGCGATCAGGTTGTGCTCAAGGCCGAAAAGAACGATGGTGGCAAGGCATGAAAACCAGGTGAAGGCCCCGATGGGAACCGTTTCAAAATCGGCATGGATCAGGTAGCGGATAATAAAAGAGCGCCAGAAAAGTTCTTCCATGACCGGCACCACCAGCACCGCTCCAAAAAGGCGTACGGCGATCCAGGCGACGCGCGCCGCCTCCGATCCCAGCAGGGCAGGGTCGGGAGTGACGCCCGGCGTCAAGGCCAGAGAGCCCCACTCCATCCGGATCCACAGCCCGAAAACCGCCAACCCCAGGGCAAGGCTGGCCAGCAGGTATTTCAGATTTTTCCCATCATGGAGATCCAGCTCCCGGTAGCAGTGGCGAAAAAACAGCAGGGCCGCCACCACCGCGGCGATCTTCACGGGGTACGCCAGCAGGAAGAACCTTTCGCTCAACCGCCACCATCCCGTGCCGTTTCCGAAACGCAATCCCTCTTCCAGACCGAGGAAGGCCATGAACACCCCGAAGGGGAGGGCTCTGGCCCAGGCTGCTTCGCTCATCCTTTTTCCCATCTCAGGTGTCCATTATCTTGACCGGAAAGTTGCCCAACAAAAGTTGCATCTTGACAGCCTCTCCATTTTAATTTAATCGTAGGGGACGCGGAGAAGAAGGGACTTTTGCCTTCTGGAGCGATAGTTGTATTTTTGTCCGGGGCCTTTTAAAAGGTTCTGTAATCATTTGTTTTTTCATGCCTTGAATAATTTGGCAAGGGCCTCCCGGAGGTTTCCTGCCCCTTCCCGTTTTTTTCTCTCGAAAACCGATCCATTTTTTCGCCGGGTATTTTGAAGAGCCGTCTTTTCCCCGCGCGGGGTGTCCTTTAAAGGATCTGAACGAACTCAGGAAAAAATTTCGATTCTTTTCGCTAATTTACCGAAAGGAGCACGAATTGTTCAGAAAAATAGTTTTTTTAGGGATTCTGGCTGTTTTTTTCTGCGGTTGCATGAAACAGTCCAAGGAGGAGATGGTTCAGGAAGGGGTTAAACTCTCACGGGAAGGGAATCACCAGGGGGCCGTGGTTCTTTTCAAGAACGCCCTGGAAAAGGATCCCAACTTCTTTGAAGCCAGGTATCAATTGGGGATCGCCTATCTGGAAACCGGCAAACCGGAGAAGGCCGAGAGCGAGTTTCAGAAGGTCGCCCTGCAGGGCGCCGGGAAATTCCCCGATCTGCCCCTGAAGCTGGCGGAGGTCTATCTGCGCAAGGAAAATCCGGACGGCGCCATCGACGAGGTTGACAAGTATCTGAAAGCCAACCCGGAAAAATCGGAAGCCTTTGAACTATTGGGTCGTGCCCAGGCTCTAAAGAAAAATTATCAGGAAGCGGAAAGGCAGTTTCTCAAAGCGCTGGATCTGGATCCAGGAAACCTCGAGGCCGGAATCAACCTGGCTCGGGTTCTGATGCAGCTGAAGCGCCATCCCGAGGCCCGGCAGCGGTTGCTGGAAACAACCGGGAAGCATCCCAAGAGCAAGGTCGCCTGGTTTCTTCTGGCCCATCTGGAATCGGCCAACCGCAATGTCGAAGGGGCTTTAAAAGCCTATGAAAAGATCGGTGAAATCGATCCCAAGGATGTGATCGCCCGCTTCATGAAGGGGCGAATCCTGCTCAGCCAAGGGAAGATCGACGAGGGGGAGCAGATCGCCGAAGGGATTCTGAAACAGGCGGCCAATTCGCAGCAGGGGCTTCTCCTCAAAGGGTTGGCCCAGTATCTGCGCAAGGATTACAACGGCGCCCTCATCAGTCTCCAATCCTCTCTCAAATCCCGGCCTGACCTCATGGGCCATTATTTCCTGGGCTTGAGTCATTACAACCTGGATCAGCATGAGTTGGCCATCAACCAGTTTCAAAAGTCGCTGGATATCGCCCCCGGGTTTGTTCAGGCCCGAGCCATGCTGGCCATGACCCTGCTGAAGCAGAAACGGTTTGACGACGCCATAACCGAGGGCGAAAAAGCCCTGGCGATGGGCAGTGACAACGGCCTGATCCACAACCTGATCGGCAGCGCCTATATGGGGCAGGGGCGCTTCGAGGAGGCGATGGAGGAATTCGACAAGGCGATCGAGCTGAATCCCAATCTGGCCGATGCCCATCTCAAGAAGGGGCTCTATTTTCTCCGCCAGGGGGATTCCGAAAAAGCCGAAAGTCAGTTGGAGGAGGCGGTTGCCCTGGCGCCCGAGGCGATGAATTCCCGGATCATCCTGGCGACCCATTATCTTCGCAGGCAGAATTATGACGGCGCCGTCCAGACCCTCAAGGAAGGCCTCAAGGGGGGTGACCAGGACGCCGTTCTCTACAATTACATGGCCCTGGCCGCTTTTTCCCAGAGCAAGGACGAGGAGGCCATCGGTTATCTGGAAAAAGCCAAAATCGCGAAGCCCGATTTTCTGGTTCCCTATTTCAACCTCGCCGCCCATTTTGCCAAAAAGGGGGATTTTACCAAAGCTCGGGAGCAGTATGCCGGGATTTTGGCCAAGGAGCCCCGGAACGTCCGTGCTCTGGTGGGCACGGCTTTGACCCATGAGATGGAGGGGCAGGATCAGAAGGCGCTGGAATATTTTCTGAAAGCCAAGGAGACCAAGGAGCCGGCGGGTTATCTGGGGCTGGTCAAGTACCATGGCCAGAAAAAAGAGACCGAGGAGGTTCTGAAGACTCTCGACGAGGGCCTGCAGGCCCATCCGAAGAATCTGTCGCTGTTGGCCATCAAGGGGCAGGTGCTGCTCGGGAAGAAGGATCTGAAGGCCGCCGAATCGGTTTATCGGGAAATGGAAGCCTTGAGCCCCGGCAAGGGATACCCGGTGCTGGCGCAGATCTTCCAGCGCCAGGGGGAGGTGAAGAAAGCCGAAGACCTGGCCGGAGAGGTGATCGGCAAGGCGCCCAAATCGCCCTACGGTTATGTGCTTCTAGCCTCCATTCAGGAAAATCAGAAAAATTTAAAGGCCGCCGAAGAGACTTTGGCGCGGGGTTTGAATCAAAACCCCGATAATCCCTCTTTGCGCATGGGTTTGGCATCCCTTTATGAAAAACAGGGCCGATCCTCGGACGCCCTGCCGATCTATCGCTCGTTGCTGGAGAAGAACCCGCGGTTTTATCCGGCCCGCTATGCGCTGGGTGCCTATTTTGACCGCACCGGTGACAAAAAAGCGGCCGTCGAATACTATTCGGAGGTGCTGAAAACAGCCAAAAATCACACCCCGACGCTCAACAATTTGGCCTACCTCTATGCAGTCAACTACGGCGATCCGGACAAGGCCCTCGATCTGGCCATGCGGGCTTACCGGAACGAACCGGGGAGCCCCTATGTGCTGGATACGCTGGGTTTCATTCTCTTGGGGAAGGGGCGCCATGAGGAGGCCTTGAATCTGCTCAGGAAAGCCGATGCTTTGCTGCCGGGAAACAAAACCATCGGTTATCATCTGGCTCAGGCTTACAATCGGCAGGGGAAAAAGGACGAAGCCAAGGCGCTGCTGAAGAAAGCCCTTGAAGCCGATGGCGATTTCCCTGAACGGAAAGAAGCGGCACAGCTGTTGCGGGAAATAGGAAAATGACCTTCTGACGGTGACGGCATGAACAGAAATTCCTTGTTGCTGGTGAGCGGTGATTTTCTGGGCGCCTGGATGGCTTATGGCCTGGCGGCCTTCATTCAAGTCGGGATCCCTTTCTCCCTTGGCAAAATGCCTTTCGATGCCTGGACCAATCTCATCATCTTCGTGCTGGTGCTGTTGCTGACGACCTACTTTCTGGAGCTGTACAATCTGGAAAAGGCCTTCCACCTGTGGGAGATCGTGTTCCGGCTGGCAGTATCCCTGTTGCTCGCATTTCTGACCCTGTCGGCGCTCTATTACCTTTTCCCCCAGGTGACCACGGGACGGCGCCTGCTGATTCTGGCGCTGGCGGCCTTCGGCTTTCTCCAACTCCTGTGGCACAAGACCTACCAGGCGGTTCTGCAGATGCCCGGTTTTGCCAAACGGGTGCTCATTTTCGGCGCCGGCCCGATGGCCGTGGAGATCAGGGAGGTACTGACGGAAAAGGCGCCCGACGCCGTTTTTGTCGGTTATGTGAAGCCTGAAGGGGACGCCGTGACCGTTCCGGAGGGAGAGATCGTCGAGGCTTTCGGCTCCCTGGTGGCGACGGCCAAAAAGGAGCGGGTGAAAAAGATCATCGTCGCCCTGACCGAGCGGCGGAAGATGCTTCCGGTCCGCGATCTGTTGCGGTGTAAATTCGCCGGCATCGACGTGGTGGAAAATACCACCTTCTACGAAGAGATCACGGGCAAACTGATGCTGGAGCGGACCAATCCGAGCTGGTTCCTTTTTTCCAACAGCTTCAAGGTGACCCCCTTCACCCTCTTCACCCGCTTCAACAAGCGGATTTTCGATGTCACCTTCGCCTTGGTCGGCCTCGTTTTTGCCCTCCCCTTCATGCCCTTCATCGCTCTGGCCGTCAAGCTCAGCTCTCCGGGGCCGGTCTTTTTCTGCCAGGTGCGGCTCGGCAAGGACGAAAAGCCGTTTTTGCTCTGTAAGTTCCGCACCATGAGGGAAGACGCCGAGAAACTCACCGGCGCCGTCTACGCCCAGCAGAACGATCCCCGCGTCACCGCCGTGGGGCGGTTCCTCCGCAAGTCGCGCCTGGATGAACTGCCGCAGTTGTTCAATGTCCTCGTCGGAGACATGAGCTTTGTCGGCCCCCGCCCGGAGCGCCCCGAATTCGTTGAAAAGCTGAACCAGAAATTCAGCTTTTACTCCAAGCGCCACTCGGTCAAGCCGGGCATCACCGGCTGGGCCCAGGTCCGCTATCCCTACGGCGCTTCCGACGAGGATTCCAACGAAAAGCTGAAATATGACCTCTATTACATCAAAAACTATTCGTTGAAACTCGATTTTTATATCGTTCTGGAGACCATCAAAGTGGTCCTGTTCGGCCGCGGGGGGAGGTAGCATCATGAAACGCCTCATGTTTTTGGCTGTTTTGGCGTTGGCGCTCGGCGCCGCGGGCGCTGCGCTCGGCGCCGAATACATCATCGGGGAAGGGGATGGGCTCCGTGTTTCCGTTTGGGGGGTCCCGGATTTGAGCGTCGAGGTCGTGGTCCGCCCCGACGGCCGGATCACTTTGCCGGCCGCCGGCGATGTTCTGGCCGCCGGCAGATCTCCCGCCGTACTCAGCGACGAACTGGGAAGGGTGCTCAGCCGCTACGTCCAAAGGCCCATCGTCACCGTAACGGTGACCCAGATCACCAATAACCGGATCTATGTCTCCGGCGGCGGCGTCCCTTCGCGCGTGGTCCCTTTGACGGGGGCAACCACGCTGTTCAAATTCCTGACTCAGCTTGGCAGCCTGGAGAACGCCGATCTTTCGCGCTCCTATATCATGCGGGAAGGAAAGAAAGTGGCCGCGGATTTCCAGGCGCTGTTCTTCAAGGGGGATTTTTCCCGGGACCTGGAATTGAGGGCAGAGGACATCCTTTTTATCCCCACCAACGAAAACAACAAGATCTATGTGGTCGGCGCCGTCAATGAGCCGCGGTATATCTATTATCGGGAAGGGATCAAGGTTCTGGATGCGATTTTCGAGGCCCGCGGCTTCAATCAGTTTGCCAAGGAGAATGATGTCGTTGTTCTGCGCGGGGATGAAAGGATCCGGGTCAAGTTGAAGGAAGTCATGCGCGGCAAGCGTTCCGCGGACAACATCCTGCTGAAGCCGGGGGACCATGTCTTCGTCGATGAAGGGATTTTCTGAAAAGGGCCATCGAGAATCGAAAAAATTATGGAAAACAGTCTTGAACAAATATTCCACTATCTTAACCTTCTTCAAAAGAGGAAAGAGTTGTTTTTTTTGATTTCCTTTGCAGTTATGACGGTTTTAATTATTGGTTTTTATTTTCTTCCCAAGAAGTACAAGGCGGATAGCACGGTATTTATAGAACGGAGTGTCATCAATAACTTGGTCCAAGGGATGGTGGTAACACCGGATATACGGGATCGGGTGCGGGTCTTGCGGCAGGCGATGTTGAGCAGGGGCTTGGTGGAGGACGTCTTAAAGACTTTGGATGTAGATACTCAGTTCAAAAATAAAGGGCAGCTTCAGGAATATATTTCAAAAATTCAAGAGAGGACACAAGTCCATGTTAATAGAGAAGATTTATTTATCGTCTCTATTGTTGATCGAAATCCTCATTTTGCCCAAAATTTTGTCAATACTTTAATACAGAAATATCTTGAACAGAACCTTTCCGCTTCGCGCCAAGAAACCTATGGAGCAAATCGTTTTTTACAGGAGCAGCTTGATCTTTTTAAAAAAAAGTTGGATGAAGCGGAAGACAAAATAATTGAATATCGCAAGCAACAGGATATTTATTTATCCGTTGATGAAGCAGCAATTATTGCGGATATCAGACAATATAATAGAGATCTGGATAATATTGCGCTTGAGCTTGACCGTCTTAATGCAAGGAAAGAACAACTGGTTAAGCAACTGAAGGGAATCAGTCCTGAGGTGGCGATCTTCAGCGAACAAACTGGAGGGAACCGGATTGAGACCTTGGAGGCTCGGATCAAAGTTCTTTTGCTATCTTATACGGAAAACTATCCGGAGGTGGTGAGGCTGCGGGCGGAATTGGAAGCTCTAAAGAAACACGCATCCGGGGACAAAGGGGTTACCAATATGGAAACTCGCTCCCTCAACCCCCTTTATCAGCAGGTCAAACAGGAAATTGTTTCGGCCGAAGCGGAAATCAGCGCTTTGGAGGCCGGCCGTGACCGCCTGAAAAAAATGGTTGCCGCCAGAGAAAAGGAGTTGAAGGAAATCCCCGAAAACAGGAAAAAATTAGGGGTTCTGACTCAGGAACGTGATTCCATCAGGACGGTGTACCAAGAGCTTTTGGCCCGTATGGGGCGTTCCGAGGTTTCCAAGCAAATGGAAATCGGGGACAAAGTTACGACCTTCAGAGTGGTTGATCCTGCAATTTTCCCTACTAAGCCGGTTTCTCCCAACATGGTGAGGATGATTCTTTTGGCAATTGCGGCTGGCTTTGGCGCTGGGGGAGGTTTAGTCATTCTTCTGGATTTAATGGATAATTCCATCAAGGGAATAAGCCAGGTCAAGGAGTTGGGCCTGGAAATCCTGGCGGTTATCCCTCAAATGAACGATGCTGTTTTAGATCAGAAAAAACAGGCTCGAAATCGACTCGTTTATGCTATGGCAGGAGGTTATTTTTGCCTTATTGTCTGCTTGTTGGCTGTCGAAGTATTGAATATTAAAATATTTGCTTCTTGACTTTTGTTACAAAAGCCGAAAGGCGTGATCAAGGATTTTCAATGAGCCGTTTGGAAAATGCGATAGAAAAGGCCCTGAAAGCCCGCTCGACAGAGGTTGTACCAAAAAAGTGGGTTGTTGGTTCGGATGCCAAGGTGGCGGCCTCTCCCCTCCAAGAGGAGATCTTCCCGGATTCTTCACGACCACAAAGCGATCTGTTGCTGACCGTTGAACCGCTGAAGCTTTCCAACCCCAACCTGCTGGTCAACCGTGCCGATTCCGCTTTTTTGACCGAGGAATACCGGAAGCTGAAAACCGTGGTGGTGCAGAAAACCGCGGGGGAAAAATTCCGCAACACCCTGATGGTGACCAGCACCGTCAGCGGCGAGGGGAAATCCTTGACCACTCTGAATCTTGCCATCTGCCTGGCCCAGGAGTTGGACCATACCGTGCTGGTGGTGGATACGGATCTGCGCCAGCCCTCGGTGCATGAATATCTCGGCATTCCCGCCGGACCGGGATTGGTTCAATGCCTGACCGAAGATTGTCCCCTGGAAAAGGCCTTGATCAAAACCGGCATTGGAAAACTGGTGGTGCTTCCCGCCGGGGGCAGGGTGGCCAACCCCGTGGAACTGCTCTCCTCCAAGCGCATGAAGGAGGTGGTTCGGGAGCTGAAGGAACGTTATCCGGATCGTTATGTGCTGTTCGACAGTACGCCGTTTTTAGCCTTTGCCGAATCCCAATCCCTGGCCACGGTGATGGACGGCATCCTGTTCGTGATCCGGGAGGGAAAAGCCAATATCAACCAGGTTAAACTGGCCCTGGAAACCTTGAAAAAAATCGGTAATCTCCTGGGGGTTGTGTATAATGACTCCCACCTCGTTTCCAAGCACGACGAATATTACTATTCCTACCCGAAAGAGGGTTAGGGCTACAGACCCGGAACACATTAATTCCAGTTGCCGCTAAGGGTAAAAGGCCGGCATTCCCTGTTTCAGACCAAGGATTGACATGGTTGGCGAGGGGCGGATGAAGAGGCTATTTTGGGGGTTTCGGCTGTTCCTGGGGGCGGCGCTGTTGTTGCTTCCGGGTCAAGTTCAAGCGGCGGTTGAAATCCATCCTCGTTTGACGGTATCCGAGGAATACAACGACAATATCGATCTGGTTGAGGATAAGGATGAAGATGACGATGATTTCATCACCGTCATTTCCCCTGGCATCCTTGTGACCTACAATTCCGCTTATTTCGTGCTCAATGGCGATTACAGCCTGGTCTACCGGAAATACCGGGATCATACCGAAGAGGATGAAACGGAGTTCAAGGATATCCAAAGGGGGTTGGTGTCGGGCGATATCCTTCCGAACCACGATTTTTCCATTCACGTTTCCAATGAATGGAGCCGGGTAGTCATTGATGAAAGGCGTCCCTCCTCGGAGGAAAACCTGTCGGAAAACCGGACCACTCTGAGCCATTTCATCGTCAACCCCCGCTACCGGTTCCGGCGCATCCCCACCTACGAACTGGCCTTCGATTATCTTTACGAAAACCTCCGATATGACGCTCCCGAGGGGGACGATTATCAGAGCCATGAAGCTGGGGTGGAACTGACCAAGTCATTCGGCCCCCGCCTTTCCGCCTCTCTCGGCTACCGTTTTCGGGCCTACCTGGGGGATGATGAGCTGGAAAACCCCGACTACCTGCGCCACGATGCCTTTGCCGGTCTGAGAATCCAGCTCGGTCCCGATCTGACCCTGAGCGGGCGGGGGGGGAAGGCGTGGCTCAAGTACGATTACGATGAAACCATGGAGGATCGGGAGGATCGCTACGATACCCTGATCTGGAGTGCTGCGGCCGAATACCGTCTGAGCGGACGTTTTGTCGCCCTCCTTGAATATTCTGAAGATTTCACCGATTCGGTGGATGAGGGGATTGTCAAGGACAGGGAAGGACGGCTCCGCCTGAATTATCTGGGGAGGTTCCCTGTCACCCTCGAAGGTTTCCACCGGAGGGGAGAATACCAGTTGACGGATCGGGAGGAAAAGGAGACGGGAGGCCTCCTGACCGCCACCGTGCCGGTGATGAACCGCCTTTCCCTGCTGCTTGGGGGGGATTACTCCTATCACGAATACGAGCCGGAAGGAGAGGAGGTCGATGAATACGGTGGGCGGGCCGCGCTGGAATTGACCACCCGCTATCTGACCGTCACGCTCTCCTATGCCTACCGGGAATGGGATTCCAATCTGGAGGGGGAGAGCTACACCAACAACATCGCTTTTCTGTCGGCGCGCCTTCACTATTGATGGAAACAGATAGTCTGTAGTCCCTTGTCAATGGTCATTGGTTGAGATCCTCCTGTTTTCCTATCTTTTCGTTTGAAAAATCAAAGGGTTAGCCACAGAACCACACGAACTATTCACCATCGGCGGGATCTTTTACCGCAAGGACGCAAAGAAGGAAGAAAAAAGGAAGGGTTTCCTTTTCGCACTTGGCGTCTTGAGTGAGCACAGCGAACGGGCGTGAAATCAA
>JAFGOW010000249.1 GCA_016926265.1 Deltaproteobacteria bacterium
AACTGATCGGCTTCGAGATCGATGTGGCCAGGCGCCTCGCCAAGGACATGGGGGTCAAGGTGGAATTCATTCCCACCAAATGGTCGGGGATCATCCCGGCGCTTTTGACCGGCAAGTTCGACATCATCATCGGCGGCATGGGAATCCTCCCGGAGCGCAACAAAAAGGTCAATTTCACGACCCCCTACGACTACAGCGGCATGTCCCTCGTCGCCCACCGGAAACGGGCGGCCGGTTTCAGCTCTCTGGAGCGTTTCAACCGGTCCGAGGTGACGGTGGCGGCGCGGCTGGGGACCACGGCGGCGGACGCCGCCAGAAAATACCTGCCGCTGGCCAGGCTGCTGCTTTTCGACGATGAATCCCAGGCCATCCAGGAGCTTTTGAGCGGGCGCGCCCACGCCTTCGTCTCCTCCCGTCCGACTCCGGCCCATCTGGCCGCCAAGCATCCGGACAAACTGTTTCTCCCCCTCCCCCACCCCTTTACCCGTGAACCGATCGGATTCGCCCTGCGCAAAGGGGATGTCGATTCCCTCAATTTCTTCAACAACTGGATTCTGGTTGCCGAAGCCGAAGGGTGGCTTCAGGAGCGGCGGGATTTCTGGTTCGGCGGCACCCCCTGGGAAAACCTGCTGAAATAGGCGCCGGGCGCCGCAACCCTCGGGTCGGATATGAAACCTCGCCCTGGTCTTACCAGGATTGATTGCACTCTGATCCTCGCCCTGGCGGCCCTTTTTGCTTTTCTGGCGTTCCGCATTGGTTACGGCCTCGACTACCCCTGGGAGTGGGAGGCAATCCCGCAGTTCTTCTTTAAACGGGACGCCGCCGGCAACTGGTCTCCCAATCTGCTGACGCGAGGGTTCCTCACCACCATCCGCCTCAGCGTCTGGGGAACCTTGCTGGGCGCCCTGGTCGGCTTTGCCATGGGCCTGGCCCACGTCAGCCGGGTCCGGTTCCTCCGCCTGGCGGCGAGGCTTTACGTCGCCCTGATCCGCAACCTGCCGCCGCTGGTGCTGATTTTCATCTTCTATTTCTTCATCGGGGATCAGCTGGCCCCGGTCCTGCGCCTCGGCGAGATCGCCGCCTCCGGCCCGGCCCCGGTCAGGAAACTGCTGGAATTCCTGTTCGCCCCCTCCCACCTTCTGACCCCCTTCCTCTCGGCGGTGACGGCCCTGGCGCTGCTGGAAGGGGCCTACATCACCGAGATCGTCCGGGCCGCCATCCAATCCATCGAAGGCGGGCAGTGGGAAGCGGCCTCCTCTCTGGGCCTTTCCCGGCCCCAGCAGATGTGGTATGTTGTCTTACCCCAGGCGCTGCCGCGGATGCTCCCTTCATTGGGGGGGCAATTCATCTCCGCCATCAAGGATTCCGCCATCGTTTCGGTGGTGTCGATCCAGGAGCTGACCTTCCAGGGGCTCGAAATCATGGCCGCCACCCATCTGTCGCTGGAGCTCTGGATCACGATCGCCCTGCTCTATTTTCTTTTGACCTTTGGCTGTTCCCTGCTGGTCCGCCGCATGGAACTTCACCTTGGAAAAGGGTGGGCATGAAAAGCGGTTTTTTCAAAAAACTGCAGCCCGTCGAAAAGCCGCCGGCACAGGCCCGGTTCAAGGAGGGAAAAGTGACCCCTGTTGTGAAATTCTGGATTGGTGCCGCTCTGCTGCTGGCCGCTGGGCTGTCCGGATGCATCCAACCCCCGATCCCCGTTGTCCCGGAAGAAACCAGGACCCCCAACCCGGTGGCCGAGGTTGATGACCTGGCCGCGGACCTCGAAAAAGGCCGCCAGAACCAGCTCGACGTGCTGGCGCCCTCCCTGTTCGAAGCGGCCTCGGAGGCCTTGGCCGGAGCCCGTCGGGACCTTGAGAAGGGAGCGCCGCTGAAAGAGGTCGAGGGACGGCTCGTCAACGGCCGCACCCAGTTGCGGCAGGCCCGCGAAAACGCCCAGATCGCCCGCACCATCCTGGCGGAGACGATCCGCGCCCGGGACCAGGCCCGTCAGGCTGGCGCCGAAACCCTTGGAAAAGATTACCAGAAGACCGAGGAAAACTTCCTCGAACTGACCAGGGCCATCGAGGGGAACAACCTCAACAAGGCCCAGCAGAAAAAGACCGAGGTCACCCGTGCTTTCGATCAACTGGAACTGGCCGCCATCAAAACCCGTTTTCTGGGGACCAGCCGGGAGCTGATCGCCACCGCGGAGCGGGAAGGAGCCGCCCGGCTGGCGCCGGAATCCCTCAAGGAGGCCCGCCTCCAACTGGAGACGGCGGAGGCCTTCATCACCGGCAACCGCTACCAGAACAGCCAGATCGAACGGCAGGCCGAGACCTCCGAATTTTTCGCCAACCGCCTGCTCCAGATCACCCGCCAGAGCAGCGGCTATCAAGCCCTCCATCCCGAGGCCATCGCCCTGGGCATGGAGCGGATGCTGTTCCGGATCTCCGATGAGCTGGGAGCCGGGGACCAGCGCAACCGCTCCTTCGAATCTCAGAGCGAGAACCTGGCCGCCTTGGCCGGCCAGACCAGGGAACGGAATTCCTACCTGGAGAAGACCCTGAAGGAACGAACCTCGGCGCTGGAAAACCTGACCAAAAAGGAGAAGTCGATCCGGGAGCAGTGGCAGACCGAAAAACGTTTCAACGAGGCTTTCGCCGAGATCCAGGGGCTGTTTCATCCCGCCGAGGCCGAGGTCTCCAAGCAGGGGACAGCCCTGGTCATCCGCCTCAAGACCATCCAGTTCCCGTCGGGCAAGAGCTTCCTGCTGCCGGAAAATTTCGAGCTCTTGAGCCGGGTCCAGAAATCGATCGGACTCTT
This sequence comes from Deltaproteobacteria bacterium, assembly GCA_016926265.1. Classification (GTDB taxonomy): domain Bacteria; phylum Desulfobacterota; class Desulfuromonadia; order Desulfuromonadales; family JAAYDE01; genus JAAYDE01. Next base: position 2,809 of record JAFGOW010000249.1, read on the forward strand.
TGAGAACCCGCGGGTGATGGTCGAAGGGCACACCGACAGCACCGGCAGTCAGCAGGTCAACGACAAGATCTCCCTGGAGCGGGCCGAAGCGGTGCAGGAATACCTGGTTGCCAACCGCACCGTAACCCCCGAACGCATCGCGGCCAAGGGGTTCGGCTCCAGCCGCCCCATCGCCTCCAATGAAACCCCGCAGGGGAGAGCCGTCAACCGCCGCATCGATGTGATCATCCAGCCCTCCTTCCCGCCCGCGCCCAAGGGCTGAGATAACGGCTCCCGCATCGGAAAGGGGACGCAAGCCTGTTGGCCTGCGCCCCCTTTTTTCATTTGGCGCCGAGCTCCCCGGCCCTTCGGGCCGCCCGGCTCACCGCCTCCAGGACCGCGTTGCGGAAACCGTTCTCTTCCAGGGCTTTCATGCCGGCGATGGTGGTGCCGCCGGGGGAGCAGACCTTGTCCCGGAGCAGAGCCGGGTGCTCCCCCGTCGCCTTGACCAGCGCCGCGCTCCCCAGGACGGTCTGCACCGCCAGGTCCAAGGCGGTCTGCCGTGGCAAGCCGCCCAGCACCCCGCCGTCCGCCAGCGCCTCGATCAGGGTGAAGACATAGGCCGGACCCGACCCCGACAGCCCGGTGACGGTATCCATCTGCCCCTCCTGCACCCGATGGACCGGGCCGATGGTCGCCAGCAGCGCTGCGGCGGTTTCCAGGTCGCCGGACCGGGCCTGGGCGCCGGCGCAGATCGCGGTGACCCCCTCTCCGACCAGGGCCGGTGTGTTGGGCATGGCGCGGACCAGGCGCACCGGCCGGGGAAAATAGCCTTCCAGGGTGGCGGTCGAAATCCCCGCCATGATGGAAATCAGCAGCTTTTCCCCCCCGACGGCCGCGCCGATCTCGTTGAGGACGGCGGGAGCCGTCTGCGGTTTCACGGCCAGGATGATGATATCGCTGACGGCCGCCAGCTCGCCATTCCCGGCGCAGCACCGAAGCGCATAGGTCGCAACCAGATGGTCGCGGCGCGCCGCCGCCGGTTCCGAGACCAGCAGGGCCGGACGCAGCCCCGATGGCCCTCCGAGCAGGCCCTTGATGATGGCCTCGGCCATGTTGCCGCCGCCGATGAATCCGATCTTAGGTTCCGCCGCCATAGGGATGGCTCCTCTCTAAGGGAATTGGGCCGGAAGGTTAGTATTCCGCAATTAATGCACAAAATGAAGGATTTTTCCAAGCGCCGGGAGCGGTTTTTTCATTTTTCGGGATACAGCCGCCCCTGCCAGGTGGGCCGTCTCCGGAATTCGTCGTGAATGGCGTTGATGACCTCCCACTTGTTGAGAGACCAGAGCGGCGCCAGCAGCCGATCCCGCGGCCCATCCCCGGTCAGGCGGTGGATGAGGGTCGCGGGATGAAGCCGCTCGATGAAATCGACCGCCAGGCCGACATACTCCTCCTGCCCCAGTATCCTCAGCCCACCGTCATGGAACAACTCGGCCAGGGGGGTTTCTTGGAGGACGTGGAGCAGATGGATCTTGATGCCGTCCACCTGGAGCCGGGCCATCTCGGCGGCGGTCTGAAGCATCATGGCGCGATCCTCTTCCGGCAGCCCCAGAATGACGTGGACGCAGACCCGCAGCCCTCTTTTTTTAACCGCCTGAAAGGCCTCCAGGAAGGTCCGGTAGTCATGGCCACGGCGGATCAGACTCAAGGTTCGGTCGTGGATGCTCTGGAGCCCGAGTTCCAGCCAGAAATAGCTGCGGCGGTGGTATTCCTCCAGCAGGTCGAGAACCTCCCCGCCGAGGCAATCGGGGCGGGTACCGATGGCCAGCCCGACCACCCCCGGCACCGAGAGCGCCTCGTCGAACCGGGCACGGAGCTCGGATACCGGCGCGAAGGTGTTGGTGAAGGACTGGAAGTAGGCCAGAAACGCCGCCGCCTTGTATTTGCGGACCATGACTTCCTTGCCGTCCTCGATCTGGTCGCGGATCGAAGCCCCCCGTTTGATCCCCGCCGCCCCCGATCCTTCCGGGCTGCAGAACAGACAGCCCGGCAGATGGCGGGTGCCGCCGCGGTTGGGGCAGCCCCAGCCGGCGTCGACCGAAATCTTGTGAATCCGGCAGCCGAACAGCTCCTTGAGATGATCGGAAAAGAGCAGATAGGGTCGGTCCTGCATGACAAAAGTTTCCGGTTCCGTTATCCTTAGGGGCATTCCGGTCAGGATAGCGGAACAAGGCGCCGGGCGCCAGGCCAAACCGGGCCGTTGCGCTCCGCCGCGGCTCCATTTTTTCGCCCCCATTGAATGACGATGAAGATCAAGCTGATAGCCAATCCGGTCGCCAGCCGGGCCGCCCCGGAAAGGATCGAGGCCATCCGGGCGCAACTGCTCCTGGCCGGCTGCGAACCCGACGTCACCGTGACCTCGGCCCGGGGGGATGCCGAGCAGGCCGCCGCCTTGGCCGGGGCAAAGGGCTTCGACCGCATCCTGGTCGCCGGCGGCGACGGCACCCTCAACGAGGCGATCAACGGCCTGGTCCCCTCCCCGATCCCAGTGGGCTTCATCCCCCTGGGCACCACCAACGTCCTGGCCCTGGAACTCGGCATCCCGCCCGCTGTTTCGGAGGCGTTGGAGTCCTTTCTGCACGGCATCCCGCGCCGCGTCTACACCGGCCTGGCCGCCAACCGCCGCTTTCTGCTGATGGCCGGGGTCGGCTTCGACGCCGAGGCGGTCCACGGGGTGGACCCCGGTCTGAAGCGCCGCTTCGGAAAGCTGGCCTACCTCTGGAGCGCTCTGCGGATACTGGCACGGGGACCGTCCCGGCCGATGCAACTGACCATCGACGGGCAGGAGATAATATCCGGAGCCGGGGTCATCCTCTGCAACGGCAGGAAATACGGAGGGCGCTTCGTCCTCGCCCCAGAGGCCTCCATCGAAGAGCCGGCCCTGGATGTCTGCCTCTTCCTGGAGCTGAAAAGACGCCACCTGCCCGGCCTTCTGGCCCAGGCCGCCGCGGGAAAGGGAATCCGCTCCGAGGCGGTGCGCCATTTCAAGGCCCGGCAGGTGGCGGTGACCGGGGATACGGCGGTCCAGCTCGACGGCGATTCGGCCGGCAGACTGCCCATGACCTTCTCCTCCTCCCCCGACGAGTTGTGGCTGGTGATGCCGACTGATAGACCCTAAAAGATGGTTGGAGTTTTTGACCTTTGCCTTTCCAACCCCCTGGTTGACGCAGCCGGAATGCCGGTGCCGGTTCGGGTGGATTTCATGGAGCGGCAAACTGTCTGACCGCAGGGAGTTTTTGCCGCTCCGTAGAACCG
>JAFGOW010000250.1 GCA_016926265.1 Deltaproteobacteria bacterium
CCCGCTACCGGGAACGCTTCACCCATCTGCTGGTGGACGAGTTCCAGGACACCAACCGCGTCCAGTACCGCCTCATCAAACTCCTCCATACCCCGCAAACGGAACTGTGCGTGGTGGGGGACGACGATCAGTCGATCTATTCCTGGCGCGGCGCCCGCATCGAGAACATCCTCAAGTTCGATCTCGATTTTCCCGGCGCCCAGGTGATCCGCCTGGAGCAGAACTACCGCTCCACCAAGACCATCCTCGAAGCCTCCGGGAAGATCATCGCCCACAACCAGGGGCGCAAGGGGAAGATGCTGTGGACGGAAAACCCGGAGGGCGAAGCGATCGCCGTCAAGGTGTTGCCGGACGATTTCGAGGAGGCGCGCTTCGTCGCATCCGAAATCGACCGCCTCCGGGATGGCGGGCGCTCGCCGCGGGACATGGCGGTTTTCTTCCGCACCAACGCCCAGTCCCGGTCCCTGGAGGAGGCGCTGCTGCGGGCCGACATCCCCTACCAGGTGGTGGGGGGGATCAAATTCTTCGCCCGGCAGGAGATCAAGGACATCCTCGCGTACCTGAGGGTGCTGGTGAATCCGAAGGATCACCTCTCGCTGCTGCGCGTCCTCAACGTCCCGCCGCGGGGGATCGGCGCCGTCACCGTCGAGAGGATCACGGATCTTGCGGAAGGCGCCGGCGGCTTTCTCTCCGCCTGCCGCCAGACACTGGCCGAAGGGCTGGCCAAGGGGGCGGCGGCCCGCGGTCTGGAGGGCTTTCTGGCGCTGCACGACAAATACGCCGGGCTGCGTGACCGGCTCCCCTTCCCCCAGCTCACCGCCGAACTGATCGAGGAGAGCGGCTATGGAGCCATGCTGCGCCAGGAGAAAACCGCCGAGGCCCAGGACCGCCTCCAGAACCTGCGGGAACTGCTGCACGGCATGGAGGAGCACCTGATGGCGGGCGGCACGCTGGCCAGCTACCTGGAGCAGGTCGCTCTGGCAAGCGATCTCGATTCCTGGGACAGCAGCCAGGGGCGGGTCAGCCTGATGACGCTGCACTCGGCCAAGGGGCTCGAATTCCCCTTCGTCTTCATGACCGGCATGGAGGAGGGGCTGTTCCCCCACAGCCGCGCCGCCGACGGCGGCGCCGAGGTCGAGGAGGAGCGTCGCCTCTGCTATGTCGGAATGACCCGCGCCATGGAGAAGCTGACCCTGACCAGGGCCGAGCGGCGCCGCATCTACAACGATATCCTCTTCAATCCGCCAAGCCGTTTCCTGCGTGAGATTCCTGGCCACCTGCTGGAAAAGGACTTCCCCCGCCCCGCTCCCGGCGCGGTCCACAACCTGGCGGCCCTGTTCCTCCCTGACGCCGCCGAGGAAAAACCCGCGGCCTCCCCGGCGGAATTCCGGGACTCCGTGGAAATCGTCCCCGATGGCGAGGAGGCGGGTCCGGCTCTCGGCAGCCGGGTGCGGCATCCCAAGTTCGGCGTCGGCATCGTGCGGCGCCTGGAAGGACGGGGCGACCAGCGCAAAGTCATCGTCCAGTTTGCCGGGGCGGGGTTCAAAAAGCTGCTGCTGCGCTTCGCCGGCCTGACCCCGGCTTGAGACCGACTCCAAAGGGGGGCGCCGGCGATGGATTTTCCTTCGGAATCGAATCTTTTTCGATCCCGCCCTTGACAGGGCCTCCCTCTTCCCTTATCTATCATCCGTAACCCCCGCCAAGGGAACAAAAAATCACGGCGCCGGGATCCGAATCGACCGCTTATGGTCCTTTTTGCGTTCAAGTCGGATTAGTCCCCAAGCCAACATCATCTTTCGAACCAAAGGAGGAAGCCATGTTTTGTTATCAGTGTGAACAGACCGCCCAGGGAAAGGGCTGCACCCAGGTCGGAGTCTGCGGCAAGCAGCCGGAAACGGCGGCCCTGCAGGATCTGCTGATCTACGCCCTCAAGGGGCTCGCCATGGTGGCGGTGGAAGCGACCCGTAACGGCTGCAACAACGCCGATGTCAACCGCTTCATGGCCAAGGGGCTCTTCTCCACCCTGACCAACGTCGATTTCGACCCCGAACGCTTTGTCGCCCTGATCCGGGAATGCGTCCAGCTTCGGGATGCGCTGAAAAAGGATGTCGTCCATGCCGGCGGCCGCGGCAACTTCCGCCTGCCGGAAGCCAACTTCCAGCCGGGCGCCGATCTCCGGGAGCTGGTCGGGCAGGGGCAGCAACTGGCCGGCATCGCCCCCGATCCCGACCTCGACCCCGATGTCGAGGCCCTCAAGCAACTGCTGATCTACGGCCTCAAAGGGACCGCCGCCTACGCCCACCATGCCGCCCTGCTCGGTTTCGAGGATCCGCAGGTTTACGATTTCCTCAACGAGGGAATGATGGCCGCCCTCAACAGCGGAATCTCCATGCAGGCGCTGATCTACCTCGTCATCCGCTGCGGAGAGACCAACCTGCGCGCCATGAAACTTCTGGATGAAGCCCATACCACGACCTACGGCCATCCGGCGCCGACCCCCGTTCCCCTCGGCGCCAAAAAAGGGAAAGCGATCCTGGTCTCGGGGCACGACCTCAAGGATCTGGAAGAGATTCTCAAACAGAGTGAAGGGAAAGGGATCAACGTCTACACCCACGGCGAGATGCTCCCCGCCCACGGCTATCCCGGTCTCAAGAAATACCCCCATTTCTACGGCCATTACGGCACCGCCTGGCAGAATCAGCAGCGGGAATTCGCCGCCTTTCCCGGCGCCATCCTGATGACGACCAACTGCCTGCAGAAGCCGCAGCCCGCCTACCAGGGCAACCTCTTCACCACTGATCTGGTCGGCTGGCCCGGCATTCCCCACCTGAAAACCGGCGATTTTGGCCCCGTCATCGAAAAGGCCCTCCAACTCCCCGGCTTCCCCGAAGACGTGCCGGGCAAGACCGTCACCACCGGTTTCGGCCATCATGCCGTGATCGGCGTGGCCGACAAGATCGTGGAACTGGTCAAAGCGGGCAAGATCCGCCATTTCTTCCTGGTCGGCGGCTGCGACGGCGCCAAGCCGGGGCGGAGCTACTACACCGAATTCGTCGAGAAGGTGCCCAAGGACTGCGTGGTGCTGACCCTGGCCTGCGGCAAGTTCCGCTTCTTCGACAAGGATCTCGGCGCCATCGACGGCATCCCGCGCCTCATCGATTTGGGTCAGTGCAACGACGCCTATTCGGCCATCATGATCGTCGACGCCCTGGCCAAGGCTTTCAACTGCAACGCCCAGGAGCTGCCGGTGTCGCTGGTGCTCTCCTGGTACGAGCAGAAGGCGGTGGCCATCCTGCTGTCGCTCCTGTTCCTCAATTTCAAAAACATCCGCCTGGGCCCGACGCTGCCGGCCTTCGTCACCCCCAAGGTACTCGACTTCCTGGTGAAAAACTTCAACCTGATGCCGATCGGCACCCCCGACGCCGATCTGAAAGCGATCCTCGGCTGATCGTCCATCGCGCACCGCGCAGCACGCAAAAGGGCGGCCCTTAGAGGCCGCCCTTTTGCGTGGTCCCGCGTGCAGCAATCGATTCTCAGTCGAGGCGCTCCTCCCCTTCCGCCAGAGCCCGCAACACCTCGATCTGACGCAGCACGATCCGCGCCCCGTCGACCTCGATCAGCCCCTGCCGGCTCATCCGCGCCAGAATCCGGGAGAGGGTTTCCGGGATGGTCCCGAGCAGACTCGCCAGTTGCCCCTTGGTCACCTCCAGGGTGACGCGGTCGCGCCCGCCGTCACGGCGGCTCAGAAAGAGGAGATGGGCGGCCAGCCGTCCGGGGACCTCCTTGAGGGAGAGATCCTCGATCAGTTGGGCGAAGCGCCGCAGCCGCTGGGAAAGAACCGCCAGCATGTTGAAGGCCAGCGACGGATCGGCGGCGATGCAGGCAGCGAATTCGCGGCGCGGGAAGAACAGTACCTCGCAATCGTCGTGGGCCTCGGCATGGGCCGGGAAGGAGCGGCCGGAGAAGAGGGCGATCTCGCCAAAGGGATCGCCGGGACCAAAGATGTGGAGGATCTGCTCCTTGCCGGCGGGAGAGAGCTTGAAGACCCTCACCTTGCCGGACGCCACCACATGGAGACCGCGCCCTTCGTCCCCTTCGGAGAAGATCCGCTCCCCCTTCTGGAAGGAGCTTTGCCGGGCGATGGCGGCCAAGGCTTGGGACTGCTCCGGGGAGAGGCCTTCGAAGAGAGGGATGGCGGCGATGGTTTCGGCCAGGGTCATGCGGGCAACCTCCGGGAGGGGGGATGGATTTGCTGCTTCGTTTCCGGTCGATATTAGCACAAAGACAAGGAGCCAAACCAAAGGCTTCGATTCAGAAGCCAGCCGCTATCGAGTGACGGCCGGTTTTTTCCCGTCTGCTGCTGCTCCGGGGCTCCGCCCCGCGCCCCCCCTTCCTTTTTGCGCGCCCAAAAAGGAAGAGAAAAAGGGCGCCCCGTTGACTGGCCCGCCAAAGGGCGGCGGGTTCCCTCCATGCCGCCACCGGTTCGGGGAGCGGCAAAAACTCCCTGCGGTCAAACAGTTTGCCGCTCTATGAAATCCACC
>JAFGOW010000251.1 GCA_016926265.1 Deltaproteobacteria bacterium
AGGTTCGGCTGCTTCCCGTCGACAGCGAGCATTGCGCCATCTTTCAGTCCCTGCAGGGACACCGAAAAGAGGACGTGAGGCGCCTGATCCTGACCGCTTCGGGCGGACCGTTTAGGGAAACGCCGCTGGAGGAACTGGGCGGGGTGACCGCCTCGGCGGCTCTGGTTCACCCCAATTGGCACATGGGGAAAAAGATCACCATCGATTCGGCCACCATGATGAACAAGGGGCTGGAGGTCATCGAGGCGCGCTGGCTGTTCGATCTGCCGGCCGAGAAGATCGATGTCCACATCCATCCCCAGAGCGTCGTTCATTCCATGGTCGAGTACCGGGACGGCGCCGTCATCGCCCAGCTCGGGGTTCCCGACATGAAGACCCCCATCGCCTATGCGCTCTCCTATCCGGAGCGGATGGCGCTCGACCTTCCTCCCCTGGATCTTTGCACGCTGGGGAAACTGACCTTTTTCGAGGTTGACCCCAGGCGCTTTCAGTGCCTGGAGCTGGCCTACCAGGCTTTGCGCCGCGGGGGTACCGCCCCGGCGGTACTCAACGCCGCCAATGAGATCGCCGTGGAGCGGTTTCTGCGGGGGGAAATCCGTTTCCTGGATATCCCGCGCATCATCGGGAGCGTTCTGGAACGGCACCAGGCCATCCCCATCGAGGATCTGGCCACGGTTCTCGCGGCCGACCGCTGGGGACGGGAAACCGCCGCCCTGATCTCCGGCCCCGCCAAAGTGGAGGGATTGCAATGACGATTCTGGCCGGCATTCTGATGCTGGGAATTCTGATCTTCATCCATGAACTCGGCCATTTCTGCGTGGCCAAACTCATGAACGTGAAAGTGCTCAAGTTCTCCCTTGGTTTCGGTCCCCGCCTGTTTTCCCGGAAGAGGGGCGAGACCGAGTACATGATCTGCGCCATTCCCCTCGGCGGCTATGTCCAGATGCTGGGGGAAAATCCGGAGAAGGATGCGGAGGGCGAGCCGCTTCTTCCGGGCGATGAAAAGCGCTCCTTCGCCGCCAAGTCGCCGCTTCGGAAAACCGCCATCGTCGCGGCGGGGCCGGCCATGAACCTGCTGTTCCCCTTCCTGTTGCTCCCCTGGGCCTATCTGATCGGGGTGCCGATGCCGGCGTTCCTGGATCAACCTCCCTGCATCGGCCATGTGGTCGCCGAATCCCAGGCCATGAACTCCGGTTTCCAGGCCGGGGATTGCATCGGGGCGGTCAACGGCGTGGCGGTGGGTTCCTGGGAGGCGGCCGAAAAGGCGGTTCTCGCCAAACTTGGCGAGCCGTTGCATTTTGCGGTGCGCCGGGAAGGTTTGGAGACCGTGGTCACCCTGCCGGAGCCCAAGGACGGGGGGCTGGAAGGGCTGCAGGCCCTCGGTCTGTTGCCTCGCCAGGAGGCCCGCATCGGCGCCCTGGTGCCGGGGAGGGTGGCGGCCAAGGCGGGGATGGCGGTGGGCGATCTGATCCTGGCCATCGATGATCGCCCCGTCCATTCCTGGTACGACATCAAGGGGCTCATCCAGGGTTTGAAGGAGAAGCCAGGCCGCTACCTGGTGGAAAGGGAGGGGCGGCGGCTCGAGTTCACGATCTGGGCCGAGAAGGAGGAGCGGGGGGCTTCCTCTGTCTATCTGATCGGGATCGCTCCGCTTCAGGAAAATGTCACCAAGCGTTTCGGCCTGGTGGATTCGATTCGGGAGGGGGCGTCCCGGACCTGGGAACTGATCGAACTGACCTTTGTCTTCATCAAGAAGCTGCTGTTCGGCGAGGTGTCGGCCAAGAACATCGGCGGCCCGATCACCGTGGTGCAGTTGGCCGGGCACGCCGCCCGCACCGATTTCACCAGCATCCTTTCGATTCTGGCGTTCCTCAGCATCCAGTTGGGGATTCTCAATCTGCTGCCGATCCCGGTGCTGGACGGCGGCCACATCTTTTTCAACTTCTGCGAGGTGGTGATCCGGCGGCCGTTGTCGCTGCGAACCCGCGAACTGGCCCAGCAGGTCGGCCTCGTGTTCCTGCTGCTGTTGATGGGTCTGGCCTTCTACAACGATCTGGCGCGGATCTTTTTCGGGGGAGGCAGTGGCTGAGAAGCTTCTGGTCCTCGACACCGCCACCCCCTGCGGCAGCATCGCCGTCTTTCGGGGAGAGCAGCTGCTGGGCGAGGTTCTGCTCAACGTTTCCGATCAGCATACCGTGCGGCTGCTCGGTTCCCTGGCCGAGCTCCTCGATCGCACCGGTTTGACCATCGGAGAGCTGGATCTGTTCGCGGCGGTCCGCGGCCCCGGTTCCTTCACCGGGCTGCGGGTTGGGCTGGCCACCGTCAAGGGACTGGCCTTGGCCCGGCGGCGGCCGGTGGTCGGGGTTTCTTCGCTGCAAACCCTGGCGGCTCAGTTTCCTTTCTGCCGCTTGCCGGTCTGCGCCCTCATCGACGCTCGTAAAAAAGAGGTCTATGCCGGCCTTTTCGATTGCCGGGGCGGGTTTCCCGAGCCGCTGGCAGCCGAGACGGTGCTGGCCCCCGAGCGACTGGCGGGTTTGCTGCGGGGAGAAACGCTGTTTGTCGGCAGCGGCGCCGAGGTTTATCGTGATCTGATCGCGGAGATGCTGGGGCCGCAAGCCTTTTTCGTTGCACCTGGCGCCAACCTGCCGCGGGCCTCGGCCGCCGCTTTGCTGGCGGTAAGGGAATACCGGGCCGGTCGGAGTGTCTCCGCCGGGGAACTGGTTGCCGTTTACATCCGCCCTTCCGAAGCGGAAATCGCCTGGGCCGCGAAACAGCTCTGAACAGGATTGGCCGTTGACAAGATAGGCTGTTTTTTTTATTGTGGAAAAACCGTACCCTGGCTTGGAGTGGGCGATAAGGAGGTTCCCGATGGATGACAAAGAGTTGGATCTGGTCCGGCAGCTGCGGGAGGAAAATCCTCGTTACCGCAAACTCTATGAGGAACATGTGTTGTTGGAAAAGGAACTGGCGCGGCTGGACGGCAAGCGCTATCTGACCCCTGAAGAGGAGTTCGAGCGCAAAAACATCCAGAAACTGAAACTGGCTGGCAAGGATGAAATGGAGACCATCCGGAAAGGTTTCCGCGGCTGACCGTCTTCTCCCCGGCGCAAGCTGAAAAGGGTTCGGATTCCGGTTCGAACCCTTTCATTTATCGGGCTTTATAACAAGGGTTTTCCAAATCGACTGAGGATCGAGAAGACATGAACAGCGATCAGATCAAACAGGGATGGACCAGGGCGCCGCACCGCAGTCTGCTTCGGGCCGTCGGCTTGAAGGATGAGGATTTCGGCAAGCCGTTTATCGGAGTCTGCAATTCCTTTGTCGAAATCATCCCCGGCCATGTTCACCTCGACCGCGTGGCCGTCCTGGTCAAGGAGGAGATCCGCAAGGCCGGCGGCGTCCCTTTCGAGTTCAACGCCATCGGCATCTGCGACGGGGTGGCGATGGGGCACGACGGGATGAAATACTCCCTGCCGAGCCGTGAGCTGATCGCCGATTCCGTCGAATCGATGGTCAGAGCCCACTGTTTTGACGCCCTGATCTGCATCACCAACTGCGACAAGATCATCCCCGGCATGCTGATGGGGGTCTTACGGGTCAACATCCCCGCCATCATGGTAAGCGGCGGGCCGATGGCGGCCGGGAAGAGTCCCGACGGCCGGGTGCTCGATCTGATCAGCGTTTTCGAGGGGGTGGCCGTTCACGGCCGCGGGCAGATCGCCGACGCCGAACTCGAAACCATCGAAAAACACGCCTGCCCCGGCTGCGGGTCCTGCTCCGGGATGTTCACCGCCAACTCCATGAACTGCCTCTGCGAGGCGATCGGCATTGCGCTGCCCGGCAATGGCACCATCCTGGCGGTCGATCCGAGGCGCCTGGAACTTTATAAAACGGCGGCGCGCCGGATCGTGGCCATGGCCGCCCAGGGCGGCCCTCTGCCCAGGGAGATCGTCACCGCCGCTTCCATCGACAACGCCTTCGCTCTCGACATGGCGATGGGGGGCAGCACCAACACCGTGCTGCATACCCTGGCCATCGCCCACGAGGCGAAAGTCCCCTACGACCTGGCCCGCATCAACACCATCTCGGGGCGCTGCCCCAACATCTGCAAGGTTTCCCCCTCCTCCCGCTTCCACATCGAGGATGTGGATCGCGCCGGCGGGGTGAGCGCCATCCTCCAGGAGATCTCCGCGGTCCCCGGCCTCATCGACGGCAGCTGCCTGACCGTGACGGGGAAAAGCCTGAGGGAAAGCATCGCCGCCGCCCAGGTCTCGGACCGGGAGGTGATCCGCCCCCTGGACCAGCCCTATTCGACCGACGGCGGCCTGACCATCCTCTACGGCAACCTGGCCGAACAGGGGGCGGTGGTCAAGAAGGCGGGAGTTGCGGCCTCGATGCTGGAATTCGAAGGGGAGGCCATCATCTTCGACAGCCAGAATGAAGCCTGCGAGGGGATTCTGGCCGGCAGGGTGCGCTCCGGCCATGTGGTGGTGATCCGCTATGAAGGGCCCAAGGGGGGGCCGGGGATGCAGGAGATGCTGGCGCCGACCTCCTACATCATGGGGCAGGGGCTCGGCGAGAGCGTGGCGCTCATCACCGACGGGCGTTTTTCCGGCGGCACCCGCGGTGCCTGCATCGGCCATGTCTCGCCCGAGGCGGCCGAGGGAGGGCTGATCGCCCTGCTGAAAGACGGCGACCGGATCCGCATCTCCCTGGAGCGCCATCTCCTGGAGGTCGATCTGACCCCGGAGGAGATCGCCGCCCGCCGCGCCGGGCTGAAGCCTTTCGTCCCCAAAGTGACCGAGGGCTGGCTGAAGCGCTATTCGCTGCTGGTAAAGAACGCCGGCCGGGGCGCGGTGCTGGAATAAGAGGCGATTCTTCCTTTACGGGGCAACACGAGGAGTTTTTCAGTGAAAATGACCGGTTCAAAGATACTTCTTGAATGCCTGCGGCTGGAAGGGGTCGAAACCCTGTTCGGGTTTCCCGGCGGCACGGTCATCAATATCTACGATGATCTGGTCGATTCCCCGATCCGCCATATCCTGACCCGCCACGAGCAGGCGGCGGTCCATGCCGCCGACGGCTATGCCCGCGCCACCGGCAAGGTCGGGGTGGTGATCGCCACCAGCGGTCCCGGCGCCACCAATACCGTGACCGGCATCGCCACCGCCTATATGGATTCGGTGCCGCTGGTGGTCGTCACCGGCCAGGTGCCCACGCCGCTGATCGGCAACGACGCCTTTCAGGAGGCGGATATCGTCGGCATCACCCGCCCCATCACCAAGCACAACTACCTGGTCAAGGATGTCAAGGATCTCTCCCGGATCGTCAAAGAGGCTTTCTACATCGCCCGCACCGGGCGCCCCGGACCGGTTCTGATCGACTTCCCCAAGGATATCCAGGTGGCCACGACCAAGTTCGACTATCCGGCCACCGTCCATCTGCCCGGTTACAAGCCGACTTACAGCGGCAATCTCCGCCAGGTGGAAAAGGCGGTGAAGATGATGCTCGGGGCCAAGCGCCCGGTGATCTATGTCGGCGGCGGCGCCAGTTCCCCGGAAGCGGCGGCGGCGCTGAAACAGCTGGCGGAAACCCTCGAGGCGCCGGTCGCCACCACCCTGATGGGGATGGCTTCCATCCCCAAGCGGCACCCCTTGTGTCTCGGCATGTTGGGGATGCACGGCACCTACTACGCCAATATGGCGGTCACCGAGTCCGATCTGCTGGTCGCGGTGGGAGCCCGCTTCGACGACCGGGTGACGGGAAGCGTCCCCCATTTCGCCCCCCAGGCCAGCATCATTCATATCGACATCGATCCGACCTCGATCAAGAAGAATGTCCGGGTCGATCTCCCCATCGTCGGCGATCTGCATGAGGTGCTGAACAAGATGGTCGCCAAACTGGCCGAATATCCGCAGGAAGCCGCCCGCGCCAGGGAAGAGACCGGATTCTGGCGGCAGCGCATCGCGGCCTGGAGGGAATCCCATCCGGTTCATTACACCCCCTCCAACTCCGTCATCAAGCCCCAGTTCGTCATCGAGAAGCTGCGAGAGCTTTCCGCCGAGGATGCCATCATCACCACCGAGGTCGGCCAGCACCAGATGTGGACGGCGCAGTTTTTCGATTTTTGCCGGCCCCGCACCTTCCTCACCTCCGGGGGGCTGGGAACCATGGGCTACGGGCTGCCCGCCGCCCTCGGCGCCCAGGCCGCCTTTCCGGAGCGCCAGGTCATCGACATCTCCGGCGACGGCTCCTTCCAGATGAACTCCCAGGAACTGGCCACCCTGGTGCAGTTCAAGCTGCCGGTGAAAATCGCCATTCTCAACAACAACTACCTGGGGATGGTGCGCCAGTGGCAGCAGCTCTTTTTCCAGCGCCGCTACAGCCAGACGGTGCTCGATGTCCCCATCGACTTCGTCAAGCTGGCCGAGGCCTACGGGGCGGTCGGGTTCAGCGTCAGCCGCCCCGACGAGGTGGAGGATGTGATCCGGCGCGCCTTTGCGGAGCCGGGTCCGGTCATCATGGAGTTCAAGGTGGAGCGGGAAGAGAACGTCATTCCGATGGTGCCGGCCGGCAAGGCCCTGAATGAGATGGTGCTCTCCTCCTGATCGCATTCGGAAGGGATACTTTCGTCATGAGACATACCATATCGGTGTTGGTGGAAAACGAGTTCGGCGTCCTGGCGCGGGTGGCCGGGCTCTTTTCCGGACGGGGATTCAACATCGAAAGCCTCTCGGTGGCGCCGACCCTCGATCCCGCCGTCTCCCGGATGACCATCGTCACCTGCGGCGACGAGCGGATCCTGGAGCAGATCAACAAACAGCTGCACAAACTCATCAACACCATCCGGGTGATCGATTTCACCGGGCAGGATTGCGTGGAGCGCGAGATGGCGTTGATCAAGGTCAGCGCCGAGGAGGATACCCGCGCCGAAGTGCTGCGCATCGCCGACATTTTCCGGGCCAAGGTGGTGGATGTGGCGCCGCGCTGTTATACCATCGAGGTCACCGGCACCCCCGGCAAGGTGGGGGCGATCGTCGAACTGTTGAGGCCGATGGGGATCCGCGAACTGGTGCGGACCGGACCGGTGGTGCTGGGGCGGGGCCCCAAGGCCGTGGAAAAATAAACGTCAGGTCAAGGAGGGAAGATGAAGGTCTACTACGATAAGGATGCGAGCCTCGATGTTCTGAAAGGAAAAACCATCGCCGTCATCGGCTATGGCAGCCAGGGACACGCCCATGCCAACAACCTCAAGGAGAGCGGCTGCACCGTCCTCGTCGCCGAAGGGGCGCCGGGCAGCGCCATCTGGAAGAAGGCCGAGAAGGCGGGATTCGAAGTGCTGAAAACCCCGGAGGCCGTAAAAAAGGCGGAGGTGGTGATGCTGCTGGCCCCCGATGAACTGCAAGGGGATATCTACCGGGAGCAGATCGGCCCCAACCTTAAAGATGGCGCCTTCCTCGGCTTCGGCCACGGCTTCAACATCCATTTCGGCCAGATCGTGCCCCGCAAGGAGATCAACGTCTTCATGGTGGCGCCGAAAGGGCCCGGCCACATGGTGCGCTACGAGTATCAGCACGGCAGCGGCGTCCCCTGCCTGATCGCCGTCCACCAGGATCCCTCCGGGATGGCCAAGGAAGTGGCCCTGGCTTACGCCAGCGGCATCGGCGGCGGCCGGGCCGGCGTCATCGAAACCACCTTCCGCGAGGAGACCGAAACCGATCTGTTCGGCGAGCAGGTGGTGCTGTGTGGCGGCGCCACGGCGCTGGTCCAGGCTGGCTACGAGACCCTGGTTGAGGCCGGCTACGCGCCGGAGATGGCCTATTTCGAGTGTCTGCACGAGCTCAAGCTGATCGTCGACCTGATGTATGCGGGTGGCATCGCCAGCATGCGTTACTCCATCTCCAACACCGCCGAGTACGGCGATCTGACCCGCGGTCCCCGCATCGTGACCGACGAAACCCGCAAGGAAATGAAGAAGATCCTGGCCGAGATCCAGAACGGCGAGTTCGCCCGCGAATGGATGCTGGAGAACCGCGCCAACAAGCCGGTGCTGTCGGCGCTGCGGCGCAAGAGCGCGGCCCATCCCATCGAGGAGGTCGGGGAGCGGCTGCGTTCCATGATGAGTTGGATCGGCAAGAACAAGCTGGTCGACCGGGATTCGGACTGAGACCGGAACCGGGGACGACCGGCGCCATGGCGGGCGAGCCCCGCCGAGGAGTTGAAGGATGACCAATCACAATCAGCTGATTGCCGTGGAGGGATATCCCTTCATCCTGCTGTTCGGTTTCGTCACGCTGGTTTTCGCCCTGCTGGGCTGGGGGCTTCTGACGGTGGTGCTGCTGGCGCTGACGTTGTTTGCCACCTATTTCTTCCGCAATCCCGAGCGTTGCATCCCCAGTGACGAAAACGCCGTGGTCGCCCCGGCCGACGGCAAGGTGGTGTTTGTCGGCGAGGTCAAGGAAGACCGTTACATGAAGGGGGCGGCGCTCAAGATCAGCATCTTCATGTCGGTGTTCGACGTCCACGTCAACCGCATCCCCTGCTCCGGGAAAATGGTCGACTTCTTCTACCGCAAGGGGGAGTTCCTCAACGCCTCCCTCGACAAGGCCAGCGACCTCAACGAGCAGGCTGGCATCGTTCTTGAAACAGGCGAAGGGAAACGGCTGCTGTTCGTCCAGATCGCCGGTCTGATCGCGCGCCGCATCGTGACCTACCCCAAAATCGGCGATGAACTGACCAAGGGGATGCGCTACGGCCTGATCCGCTTCGGTTCCCGGGTCGATCTCTATCTGCCGCCCGAGTGGAAGGCGGCGGTCCGGGTCGGGGACCGGGCGGTCGGCGGCGAAACCATCGTGGGTTTTAAGGAATGAACGAGTCCAAGATCCATCCGGAACGGGGGGAGCGCTTCGAGAGCCTCCGCAAAGGGGTCTACATCCTCCCCAACCTCTTCACCACCGGCAGTCTTTTCGCCGGTTTTTACGGCATCGTCTCGACCCTGGACGGTGACTACTACACGGCCTCCTGGTTCATCCTGGTGTCCGGGATCTTCGACGTGCTGGACGGCAAGGTGGCGCGCCTTACCGGCACCACCAGCCGCTTCGGCATCGAATACGATTCCCTGGCCGATCTGGTCGCCTTCGGGGTGGCGCCGGCCTTGCTCACTTACACTTGGGCGCTGCGCCCCTACGGCAAGATCGGTTGGCTGGCGGCGTTCCTCTATGTGGCCTGCGGGGCTTTGCGACTGGCGCGCTTCAACGTCCAGATCAATACCGTAGAATCGAAACGTTTCGTCGGGTTGCCGATCCCGGCCGCCGCTTCGATCCTGGCTTCCTGCGTACTGTTGTTTTATTACCTGGGGGGCTCGGGGACGATCAAGAAGATTTCGGTGCTGGTGCTCATCTACCTGCTCGCTTTTTTGATGGTCAGCAACTTCCGCTATTTTTCCTTCAAGGATCCCGAGCTTTTCAAGCGCCAGCCCTTCGCTATCCTGGTGTTGGCGATCATCGGCATCATTGTCGTGGTGGCCAAGCCGGAGATCTTCATCTTCACCATTTTCATCGGCTATATGCTTTCCGGACCGTTTATTTACCTGTGCCGGTTGCTGCGTTGGCGCAAGAAACCGAAAGCCGAGACCGGAGGAAGCTGAGAAAGGGAGATTCGGAGCGGTCGAAAATTTTGCCTTGACAGGAATCGGCCGGCTCTGTTACCAATTTAGAACATAGTTTAAAAAAGCGTTGAAGAGGAGTAGTAGGTTTCAACTTCTGTCCCAGAGAGCCGGCGGTCGCTGCGAGCCGGTACAGGAGAGGGCCGAACTCGCCTCGGAGCTGCCGTTGTGAACGGTCCCTCTTTTTTTGGGAAGACCGCTAGTTTCGGCCGTGGCCCTGCGTCAAAGGGGAAAATGAGCATCCCTTCGGTTGGGGGATGGAATCAGGGTGGTACCGCGGAGCTGAAAGCTTTCGCCCCTGGCTGGGGCGGGGGCTTTTTTGTTTTGGGATTTGGGTTGGCCTCCCCCCTCTGTTTCCGATGATTTTGAAACGGCATGGGGCCGTTTTTCAACTTCTCTGCCCGAAAAGGAGCCAATCATGAGCGACAACACCATCAAAATCTTCGATACCACCCTGAGGGACGGGGAGCAGGCCCCTTCCGCCAGCATGAACGTGGAGGAAAAACTGCGCATCGCCCACCAGCTCGAAAAATTGCGGGTCGATGTCATCGAGGCCGGTTTCCCCATCGCTTCGGAAGGGGATTTCGAGGCCACCAAAAAGATCGCCCAGACCATCCAGGGATGCGAAATCGCCGGCCTCTGCCGCGCCAACGCCAAGGATATCGACCGGGTCTGGGAGGCGGTGAAATACGCCGGCGAGCGGGGCCGGATCCACACCTTCATCGCCACCAGCGACGTCCACATGAAGTACAAGCTGAAGATGAGCGAGGACGAGGTGGTGGCGAAAGCCGTGGAAGCGGTGAAGCGCGCCCGCGGCTATACCGCCAACGTCGAATTCTC
>JAFGOW010000252.1 GCA_016926265.1 Deltaproteobacteria bacterium
CGGTGGAGCTGTGCGAGGCCAACCGCTGGCTGGGGTGCGATTTTCTGCTGTGGCTGATGCACCGCACCATGACCGCCGATTCCGAATACGAGGTCTGCCGCCCCGGCCCGATTCTCACCGGGGAGCGGTTCATATCCTACCTCAACGACCGCGTGGCGCTGGCGGGCGGCGCCAACCCGGACGGCCTCCAGAAGGTGGCGGTGAGCGGGCCCCAGGACAACTTCAGCGAGGTGCGCGCCGCCCTGTTGAACGGCAAGGAGATCCGGGAGGCGGTGCTTTATCTGGAGAAGGAGGAAGAACTCTGGAAGCTGCATCTCAAGGGGGAGTGGTTCCACTTCGCCTCCTTCCGGTCGCCCAAGGTCAGAATCGAAAGGGACGACCAGACCGACCCCGCCCTGGAGAAGGAAGCGGTCTTCTTCGAGCGCATGCACCTTCTGGAGAGCGGCCTGCAGCTCTTTGACAGTCTGCTGGCGCTCTTCCTCCGCGACCGGCTCGACGGCGGCTGGGAGCTGAAAAACGCCGCCATTCTCCGCTGGCTTTCGGAAGGGTGACGTCCGCTCCGCCCCTTCCTTCAGGTGACGAAATCCGGCGGAATGGAAAACAATTATCGTTCCGTAACGCGCCCCCTCCCCCCAGGACGAGAATCAGACTCCCTGTGATTTTAAGAGGTTGTCAGCGTCCTGGAAGGTTGGCAGGGATTTTGATGGCTTGCTGGGGGATGCGGCCGAAAAACGCGGAGCCTCTTTCGGCGTCGGCCACCTTTCCAGCGCGGGAGCAACCATGGAAGCCATCGTCGAGAATACCCGGAATTACCTGATGTCCATCACGGACCGGGAATTCGAGCTGTTCAGCACCCTGATCCACCACCGTTTCGGCATCCATCTCACCGCCCAGAAACGGGGCCTGCTGGTGGCCCGTCTCCAGCAGATGGTGCGCAAGGCCGGCTTCGACACCTTCCGCAAATACTACGACCACCTCGTCAAGGGCAACGACCAGACCCAGCTCCAGGAGCTGGTCGACCGCATCTCCACCAACTTCACCTACTTCAACCGGGAAAAGGAACATTTCGATTTCTTCATCCGGAGGGCGCTGCCGAACACCGTCAGAAGTCTCAAAGACGAGGGGGAGAACGATCTCCGGGTCTGGTGCTGCGCCTCCTCCACGGGGGAGGAGCCCTATACCCTGCTGATGCTGATGCGGGAATTCTTCGGGGGGGATTATTTCCGCTGGAGCGGCGGCATCCTGGCCACCGACATCTCCGAAAAGGTGCTGAAAACAGCCCGCCAGGGAATCTACCCGGACGACAAGGCCCAGGCCCTGCCCCATGCCCTGCGGGACAAGTACATGACCCGGCTGGCCGACGGCTGCTGGCAGATGAAGGAGTCGCTGCGCCAGGAAGCGACCTTCCGCCGCTTCAACCTGATGAACAGCGACTACCCTTTCCGGCGGCCGTTTCACATCATCTTCTGCCGCAACGTCATGATCTACTTCAACGCCGAAGACCGCCACAACGTGATCCGCAAGCTCCATCAGGTGCTGGCTCCCGGCGGCTTCCTCTTCATCGGCCACTCGGAAAGCCTCGGCGCCAACAACAAACTTTTCGCCACCATCCAGCCCTCCGTTTACCAGCGCCTGTAGCGGAACTCCCGGTTTTCCAGCGCCGCCTCAGAGAGGGTCCCGCGCGATGCTCACCCCGCGCCGCTCCAGCAGACTCCCTTCGGCCAGATAGAGCCGCACCAGGGCGATCCGGTAGGTGACAATGGTCTCGACCTCGGTGATCTGGATCTGCAGCAGGTCGCGCTGAGCCTGGGCCACTTCCAGGGCGGTGCTGGTCCCCACGTCGAAGCGCTCCTTTTCGGCTGCCAGCGTCTGCTCCTGGAAGGTGCGGGTCGCCCTGGTGGCGTCGATCTGCTGACGGGCGCGCTCCAGTTCATTGGCGGCCAGCCGCACATCAAGATGGACCAGTTGGAGCAGATTGTCGATGGCCACCGCCGCCTGGGTCTGTTTGGCCTGGGCCGCGAGATCCCGAGCTCTGGCGACGCGGTTGCCAAGCAATTGGCTGAGGCGCACCCCGACGGTGAAATCATAGGTATCGCCGTCCAGCTCCCGGAAACTGTTGGAAAAGGTATCGGCATAGCCGGTTTTGCCGAGAGCGATGAATAGTTCCAGACGGGGGAGCAGGCCGTTGCGGGTCACGATCGTCTCCAGGCGGTTCTGAGTCAACCGCAGGCGGGCCTCACTCAAATCCGGCCGGGAACGTTCGGCCAGCTTGAGCCGATCCTCCAGATCGGTGAGCGGCTGCGGCGTCAATCTCGGTTGGCTGATGGCGGTGAGCTTCTGGTCGAAACCGCTGTCGGCGCCGGGGCGGATCAATCGCAGCAACCGCAGGCGGCGGTCCTCCAGCTGGCTGCGGGCCTCGATCAGCGCCTGCACCCGCAGCGCCTCTTCGGCCCTGGCCGCCGCCGCCTCGATCTCGGGGAGCGCCCCGACCTGGATGCGCAGTTCCACCTCCTCACGCTGTTTTCGGGCCACCTCCAGCGACTCTTCAAAGATGGCGATCTTTTCGCCGGCCAGCACATAGTTCCAATAAGCGGTTTCGGTTTCGGCCAACAGCGCTTCGGCATAGCCCCGCAGTTCGTCGATGCTGGCCAGGGTCTCCAGCTCCGCCTGCTGCACGGCCACCAGGTTGACCCTGGGGCCAAAACCCCGCAGCAGGGATTGGGTCAGGCTGAGGCCGGCCCGCGCCGTCTGCAGCTCGGGTTCGCGGTCGGAGAGGGTGCGCTCATGGGAAAGGCCGGCCTCGATGGTGGTGCCGGTTGCAAAAAACTGTCGCAGACCGGCGGCCGCCGTCGTTTCACGGCTGGTTTCCAGATAACGGTCGGAGCGGGAATCGGAGGTCTCCTCGACCTTTTCCCGGAAATAGGCGGCCTCTCCGAACAGCTCGGGATCGAAAACGCCGCGCTCGATCTGCTCGAAGCTGCCGGCGATCACCGGCGCCAGTTGCCGCACCTGCAGGTCGCGGTTGTTCCGCAGCACCAGCAGCACCGCCTGTTCGATGGAGATTTCCAGGGGTTCATCGGGGGTTGCGGGGGGCGCGGGAGGCAGGGGGCCGCGCATCCGGAACTCAACGGGCGCGGGGGCTGACGCCGGGGGCGCCGGATCGCCGTGGAATTCCGGGGCGGCGATCGACAGCGGCCGGGGCGCCACGGGGAGACACCCGAAAACCAATCCGGCCCAGGCCGCCAGCACCGCCCATCCGAGGGACCGCGCCAAGACTTTCAGCTTCACGGCCGGCCCCCTTTCGGATCGGGATGGAGCAGAGAATAGACCGCCGGGATCAGCGCCAGCGTAATCAGGGTCGAGGCGGTCAGCCCCCCCAGCACCGCTCGCGCCAGGGGCGCCTGCTGATCGGCCCCTTCCCCGATCCCCAGCGCCAGCGGCAGCAACGCGAGGAGAGTTGTCAAGGTCGTCATCAGGATCGGGCGCAACCGGCGGCGGCCGGCCTCGGCCACCGCCTCCCGCACCGGCAACCCGGAAGCGACCAGTTGCCCGGCCTGATCGACCAGCAGAATGGCGTTGTTGACCACGATACCGCCCAGCATGATGCAGCCGATGAAGGATTGCAGGTTGAGGGTGGTGCCGGTCATAAACAGGATCGCCAGCACCCCGACGGCGGCCACCGGCACCGAAGCCATGACGATGATGGGGTCCAGCAGCGATTCGTACTGGCAGGCCAACACCATGTACACCAGCACCAGCGCCAGCAGCAGCGACACCAGCAGTTCCCTGAAGGACTTCTGCTGTTCCTCGAAACTGCCGGCCACCGTCAGTTCATAGCCCAGCGGCCGCGGGATGCCGTCGAGCAGGCTCTGCACCTCCTCGGCCACCGATCCGATATCCCGCCCTTCCACGTTGGCCTTGACCGTCACCAGCCGCTGCTGGTCCTTGCGGTCAATGAGGATGGGGCCGTAGCTCTCCTCGCTGGTGACCAGATTGCGCAACGCCACCTGCTCCCCGCCCTTGGCGGCCAGGGTCAGGTCGAGGATCTCGTCGAGGGTGCGCTTTTCCACATCCTGGAGCTGCACGAAGATCCGGTAGGAGTTCCCCCCGGCGCGGAATTCCCCCGCCTTGGTCCCCGCCACCGCCGTCTCCAGCACCTTGGTCACATCCCGCACGCTTAAGCCCAGATCGGCCACCTTGTCGCGGTCGACGCGGATCTCGTGCTGGGGGATGCCGGCCTTCTGGCTGGTTTCGATGTCGATGACCCCCGGAGTGTCGGCGATCATGGCCGCCACCTGTTTCCCCAGGGCTTCCAGCGCGCCAAGATCGAAGCCGCGGATCTCCACCGTCAGCCCCTCGTCCCCCCCCAGAACCCGCTCCAGCAGGAACTGCCCCTGGGGAGCGCGGGTGCGGACCGCCAGGCCGGGAATCTGGCCGGCCAGCCGCCGCCGCAGATCGTTGGCAATCCCGATATTGGAGCGTTGCCGCTGGGAGACCGGCGCCAGGGAGAGGCTGATCTCGGTCTTGGAGGCATCGCTGGGCCGCCAGCTCGAAGAGCCGACGGCAATGACGGAGGAAACCGTTTCCGGCACCGCCGGATAGACGATCTCCTCCATCCTGCGGGCCTGCCGGTCGAGCAGATCGAGCCGGGTGCCGATCTCCATCTCGCCCGTCACCCGCACCTCCCCCTCGTCGCTCGGCGGCAGAAATTCGGTGCCGATGAAAGGGAGCAGCAGCAGACTCGCGGCCAGCAGCCCGAAAGCGACGCCGACGGTCAGAATCCGGTGGCGCAGCACCCGCTCCAGCAAGTCCCGGTAGCCGTTGTCCAGCTTCCTGAGCCAGACGCCGGACCAGGCAATGAGGCGCTCGACCTGAGGGGAGCGGCGTTTCTCCAGGTGATCGGGGGTTTCGATGAGACGGGAGGCCAGCATCGGCAGCAGGCTCAGCGA
>JAFGOW010000253.1 GCA_016926265.1 Deltaproteobacteria bacterium
CTGGAGGAGGCCAACGGCGGCGTGGTGTTCTTGGACGAGATCGGCGACGCCGACCCCAAGACCCAGGTCCAGTTGCTGCGCTTTCTCGATAACGGCGGCTTTTTCCGGCTCGGCGAAAACCTCTCCCGCTTCTCCAGAGTGCTGCTGGTGGCGGCCACCAACCGCGACCTCAACCAGCTGATCCGGGAAGGAAAATTCCGCGAGGATCTCTATTACCGGCTCTCCGAGCTGACCATCGAGGTCCCCTCCCTCAACCAGCGCCGCGAAGACATCCCCGACCTGACCACCCACTTCCTCGGCAAACTGTTCCAGATCTACAAGAACCCGCAGGATACCGACGCCGACGCCCCCATCCTCGCCGAGGAGGCGCGGGCGCTGCTGGCCGCCCACCACTACACCGGCAACATCCGCGAACTGCGCAGCATCCTGCTGCGCGCCCTCTTCTTCCGGCGGGGCAGGGTGGTGACGGGGGAGGAGATCGAAGCCCTTCTCAGAGGACTGGCGGGAAAGGGAGCCGGAGCGGGAACCGAGCGGCTCAGTGAACAGCTGGCGCTGCGGATCCTGACCCGCATCGGCAAGGGGGAGGGGGACTTCTGGGCCGATATTCACGAACCCTTCACGGCCAAGGAAATCACCCGCGAAACCGTGATCCGGGTGATCGAGGAGGCGCGCCGGCGCGGCGCCGACACCATGCCGAAACTGGCTCTGGCCTTGCGGGCCTGCGAGCCGGGAAGCGCTGAGGAAAGCGAGCAGAAACGGTTCCTCAAATTCAAAAATTTCCTGTACAAGACGGTGCGGATCACCGGCGGCCTCTGACTTCGTGCCCGCCAAATACGGGAAAACCGCGTTCCAACGTTTTCCTTGGAGGTTCTCCAAAGCGGCAGAACGTTTGTGTTATGATGGAGGCTCGCTATCGGTGGCGATATGAGCCCTAAATCCGCATCGCCTCCTCCCGCCGACATCTTGTCATCGCTTTGCCTCCGGCTTTTCCGGACCTCAGAAAGGAATGCGCATGTTTCACCGCTTTAAAGGGATAGCCATATTCACCGCGCTCCTGGCCTCGGGATGCGGATTGTCCACCCAGATCCCCGCGAGCCGCCCCTCGGGGCTGGAACAATTTCTGATGGCTCGCGCCCTGGAACGGGCGGTGGCGCAACTGGACCTGGCGCGGTTTTCCCAGCGGACCATCTGGGTGGACGCCTGCTCCCTGAGCGGCGCCGCCTCCCAACCCGAGCGGGTGGCCAATCACCAATATGCGGAGCGCTACCTGTTGGCCGAACTGAAAAGGGCCGGGGCCAAAATGGCTCCGAGGAAGGAAGAAGCGGAGCTGCAACTCCAGGTCTTTTTCCCCGTACTGGGGATCGACCATGCGGAAAGCTCCTTGGGGCTTCCCGCCATCCCGGTTCCGCTGACCGGCATATCCACCCCGCCACTGGATCTCTACCGGGCGGATCAAAGCTCGGGGCACGGCAAGATCACCCTCTATGCCTTCGACCGCGGCACGGGGGAACTGCTTGAAAACCGCGTACTCTCCAGCCTGGGGCAAGCCCACTACGACAGATACAAAATCCTGCTGATCCTGGGCTACACCCACACGGATATCTTCAAGACCAATTCAGACCCTGAAGAGACCAAGGCGGATTGAAGCAGAAGGGATCGGAATTTTAACGCTGCCTTTTCCCCTCGCGTCAATGGATGGTATCAGAACCAGACAAAATCCTGGCGACAAATTCCCTGTTTCAGAGCCTCATGCAAAAGTCGGCAAAAACGTCATTCCGGCAGGTTTCAAGCCGGAATCCAGACTTGCAACCAATGAAAAATATTGGATCCCCGATAGAAACATTCGGGGATGACAACCCTTCTTCAGGAAGTTCTTTAGTTTTGAGTCGGGCATCCTGCCTTCGGAATTCCTGGGCACCGGCAGTATCACCCGGCGCTGCCGATGATGTCACGCAGCGCTTGGTGGAGCGCGCCGCCGCCAAGCCCGTATGAAAAGGCGAACACGATCGGCAGTTGGGTGTTCGCCACCATCGCCATGGCGCCGAATACCGCCGACGCGATGCCCTGGCCCAGGTGGCGTTTGCGTTTTTTCTTCTTTTTTCGCGGCAGTTCCCGTGATTTGGCGAGTTCATCCTTGGCGGCGCGGTGGGCTGCTTCGAGACGATCGCAAAGGCCGCAGACATCGGTTACAAACCGCTCCATATCCCCTTTCGTTTTGGAGTACTGGGCAAAAACCAGCTCCAGGTCTTTCCGGCGAAGACCGCCCGGTTGCGCCATCTTGGCTTCAAGAGCGATCAGTTCCTGTCGCCGGTTCCTCATTTCCCGGTCGAACGCCTCTACGTCATCAAGGATACGTAGGCGTGCCTGGTCGATGAATTTTTCCAGAAGGGATTGGACGTTGGGATCCTTGAGAGCGGCCAGGACGTCTTCCAGCACGGAATCGGCCTGGCGTTTCGATACCGATGGGCTGGGGATTGCGCGCTGGAGCTTATCGTGGGCCTTATTGAGATCGCGAAGCCTGCGAAGCAGTGTTTCAATATTACCGTTCATCGAATGGCTCCTGATTGAGTATGCGGGTGACAAAGGGGCAAAATGACTTAGTGGCGTTTGGAATTCGGACATCCTACCACCCATGGCGGCGCAAAGGTCTGTTTTAGAAGTCGATTCCCGGGAACCTTAGTACAGAATACCGCGATTTTCCAAGAATTTCCTCATTTGTGAATTACAGGGAACACCTTTCTCCCCGGCCTTTCGCCGGCCCACCCAAAACACCAACGCCGCAGCACCTGCCGGGGCCGTCTTTCTCCGGCGGCGGCATTCCGGCTAAGTCAACAATGGGGTTAAGAATCTGAAGTTCAAAAGACCTTCAACCCCATTTTTCCGCTCGCCGGAGGGACGGTTTTTACGGCGGGGAATTCGAGCGCAAACTGTCTGAGGCAACCCCCAGCCGAGTTTTTGCGCTCGCCGCCGGAAAAACCGTCCTGGAGGGAACCCGCCCCTTAAGGGCGAGCGGAAACGGGGCCGGTTTCTTTTGCCTCCTTTTCTTTATCGGCATAAAGAAAAGGAGGTC
>JAFGOW010000254.1 GCA_016926265.1 Deltaproteobacteria bacterium
GGCAGGGATATTTAGGCACCGCCAGACGAAAGGGGCGGCAACAGATAAGCCATGCCTACGGGAGTCCTGACCTGTCCTCTACTCTACTAGGATTTTCCTAGAGGGGTTCGCTTAGTGGATGCACCTGTTTCCCCAAAATTCATTTCCTTCCCCACCGCCATTTTTTCAATCTTTCAAGCCAGACCCCAGATTCCCCAGACCCCCAAATTCGCTCCATGGGATCGTAATAGCGGGCGCGGTAGAAGTAAAGCCCGGTCTCGCGGTCCCATTCCCATCCAGTAAAGGCATAGGGCTGGCGGAAGGCCGGGTCCCGCGGCGTCGGCAGGCCGAAGGATTCGTAGCCGACCTTTTGGACCACGGCCCGGGCCGAATCGGTGATGGCCACGATGCTGCCGAGGCCGTCGGCGTGGTAGTAAAAGTTCCGGCGGTTCGGACCATGGCCAAAGGCTCGTCGATGCCGGGGCCGTTGATGAAGCGGGTCTCGGTCGTGGTAGTGACGCTGCTAGCTTCGATGGTCTCGATCTGAAGGACGATGTCCTTGCCGTCATAGACAAATTCTTTGAAGGTGACGGCCCTCGGGCCATAGTGATCCGGCCGGGCGTTTGTTCCCTTTTTCCGCTTTGATCTTTTCCCCTTTCGGTCGTACACTTCGCAGATGCCGAGGATTTCCCCGGACTCATTTCATCGGAATCCAGACCATGACCAGAAAAGCAGTGGTTCTCTACAGCGGCGGGCTCGATTCCACCACCTGCCTGGCCATTGCCCGCAGCGAGGGCTTCGAACCCTACGCCCTGAGTTTCCGTTACGGGCAGCGGCATCAGGTGGAGCTGGCCCGGGCGATCCAGAACGCGCCGCTGGTTGGCGCCGTGGAACACCGCATCGTCGATCTCGATCTGCGCACCATCGGCGGCAGCGCCCTGACCAGCGACTTGGAGGTGCCCAAGGATCGGGAGGCCGACGATTCCATTCCCATCACCTACGTGCCGGCCCGCAACACCGTGTTCCTGGCCGTGGCGCTGGGGTGGGCCGAGGTGCTGGGCGCCTTCGACATCTACATCGGAGTCAACGCCGTCGACTATTCCGGCTACCCCGACTGCCGCCCCGAGTTCCTCGAAGCCTTCGAGCGCCTCGCCAACCTCGCGACCAAGGCCGGGGTGGAAGGGCGCGGGCGGTTTCAAATCCATGCGCCGCTGCTCCAGCTCACCAAGGGGGAGATCGTGCGGCGCGCTGTGGCGTTGGAGGTCGATCTGGCGCTGACCCATTCCTGTTATGATCCCGATTCCCAGGGGCGCGCCTGCGGCCGGTGCGATTCCTGCCGATTGCGTCTCAAAGGTTTTGCCGAGGCGGGGATTGACGACCCGGTTCCCTATCGTTCCGGACAGGCCGGATAGATGAAACCGGCCTGTTGGTTCGGAACCCGGGCGCCCTTTTTCCCATAGGAAAGCCGAATGGCAGTTATTCACAGAAGATGGCGCCGAAACGCCCATCAAATCCCCAAATAGTTGCCATAGAGGGCTTTTTTTGATTTATAATTTATTGAAATTTTTCAGGAAATTTAATATTTAAAAGATTTTTAGAAGTCATGAAAAGGCGCTCCGGGTTGTGGATAAAGCTGTGGAAACCGTGGATAAGTTTATGAGATGAAAGCCCCTTGGATGGAAAGCGGGTCACCCCTCGGAATGGTGCTGGGGATCTTCGCCAGGGAGCCGGTTTCCGGACAGGTCAAAACCCGCCTGACCCCTTCCCTGGGGGCCGCCGAGGCGGCGGAGTTGTATCGCCTGTGCCTGCTGGAGACCGTGGAGGCGATGTCCCTGGCCGGATTCGATCCGGTCATTTTTTTTTCAGGCAACGAGGCATATTTCCGACACTCTTTTCCTCGCCACCGCCGGACGCCGCAACAAGGGGGCGATCTTGGCGAGCGTCTGGCGCGGGCACTGGCCGATGGCTTGTTGGCAGGGGCGGATGGGATGGTGGTGATCGGCAGCGATGCCCCCGATCTCCCCCCCCCGCTGGTAGCGGCGGCCTTTGCCGCTCTGCGGGAGGCGGAGGCGGTGGTGGCTCCGGCGCTGGACGGCGGCTATGTGTTGATCGGCGAGCGAACCCACCATGACGCGCTGTTCCGGGGAATCCCCTGGGGGGGGCCGCAGGTGCTGGCGGCGACGCGGGCCATTGCCGGCCGCGAGGGGGTTTCCCTGGCCGAACTGGAAGGGTGGGACGATATCGACGATCCGGCGTCACTGCGTCGTTTTGTCAGGCGTTCGCCCGATTCGGCTGCGGCCCGCTATGCCGCCGGCCTGGACCTGGCGGGGGCCGGGAAATGAGCGGCCGGGAGGATATCATGGCGTCGCAGCCGGGTTCTGGCGCTATAAAACTGATTGCATTCCACGGCAGCCCGCGGCGCTCGGGGAACAGCTCCCGGCTGCTGGAGCGGGCCGTGGCGGGAGCCCGGCAAGGCGGGGCCGCAGTGGCGGAAATCTTCCTGCGGGATCATGCCCTCTCCCCCTGTCTGGAGGATTACGGCTGCCGGGAAACGGGGCGCTGCACTATCGAGGACGATTTCCAGAGCTTTTTCGAACTGCTGGAGGGCTGTGACGGGGTTCTGCTCTCCTCGCCACTCTTTTTCGGAACGGTCTCGGCCCAGGTCAAGATTCTCATCGACCGTTGCCAGTGTTTCTGGGTGGGGAAATATCGGCTGGGGAAAGGAGCCGGCGCCTCCGGGAAAAGGCGGCTGGGGCTGTTCATCTGCACGGCGGCAAGGCCGCAGCGGCCCGATCTCTTCGAGGGCGCCCAGCGCACCGTCCGTTATTTTTTTGATGCCCTGGACGTGCGGCTCTGGCAGTCCCTGCTCCATTCCGGGCTGGAGGAACCCGACGACGTCCTCGCCCATCCCGAATGGCTTGAGGAGGCCTTTGCCTTGGGCGAAGCATTGGTGGCGGCGTTACGGGCCGAAATCCGGCCCCATTTTTAGAGGTTGTTTTCGTTGCTTTGATTGGAAGAAAGATGGCTGCGCGTCCGCTGCTCCCGACGTTGAGTCTGGTCCTTTCCATGCTGCTGTGGGCCAGCTCCTTTATCGCTCTGAAACTGGCCTTCCGGTTCTACCACCCGATGTGGGTGATCTTCGGCCGCATGGCGGTGGCCAGCCTGCTGTTTTTGTTTTGGCTGCCACAGTTCCGGACCATCCGTTTTCGGCGCCGGGATCTGCCGATCCTGGCCGGCATGGCGTTGTGCGAGCCCTGCCTCTATTTCATTCTGGAAGCCAAGGCGCTGGAAAACACCAGCGCCTCCCAGGCCGCCCTGATCACCACCCTGATGCCGCTGATGGTGGCGGTGGGAGCGGCTCTCGCCTTCAAGGAAAAGCTCTCGGGTCGGGCCCTGGTCGGCTTCGCCGTGGCGATCGGCGGCGCCGGGCTGTTGAGCGTCGGCGGCGGTGCCTCGGAAGGGGCGCCGAACCCGCTGCTGGGAAATTTCTGCGAGCTGCTGGCGATGCTCTGCGCCACCGGCTACACCCTGTTTCTGAAGCGGCTGACCAGCCGTTATCCGCCCTTTTTCCTGACCGCTTTCCAGGCCTTCGTGGGCACCCTGTTTTTTCTGCCGTTCCTGTTTTTGCCGGGCACCCTTTTCCCCGCGGGATGGCCCCTGCAGCCGACCTTGGCGGTGGTCTATCTGGGGCTGTTCGTCACCCTGGGCGCCTACGCCCTTTACAACTTCGCCGTCAGCCGCATTCCCGCCGGCCAGGCCGCGGCGTTCATCAACCTGATCCCGGTGCTGACGCTGCTGCTGGCCCGGCTGATTCTGGACGAGCGCTTGACGTTGATGCAGTACCTGGCGGGGGGGCTGGTTTTTCTCGGGGTCTTTTTGAGCCAGGAAAAAGCGTCGCAGGCGGTTCCGACGGCTGTCGGCGAAAGGGTGGCCGGAAAAGAGGAGACGGCGCCGCGGCAGGGGGCCCCCTCCCGTTGACTTGCCGGGCGGGATATTGAATAATCGCTTGCAGACGTTTTCAACCTTAAGCGGTTCGAGGCCTTATTTTGGAGATTATTTTAGGAGCGGGTCCGGTCGTCAAGGTGGTGCTGGCCATCCTGGTCTATTTTTCCGTGATGTCCTGGGCCATCATCTTTGCCAAGTGGCGGTTGTTCGGAAAGGCCATGAAGGCCTCGGAAGGATTTCTGGAATGCTTCTGGAACAAGAAGCATTTCGAAACGGTCAGCCAGGAGCTGAAGAGTTATGCCGCCTCTCCGTTGAGCGTCCTGTTCCGGGAGGGCTATCAGGAACTGATCCGCGTCCGGCGGTTCCAGGAACAGGGGAACGGCGACGGTTTCCCGGTGGGAAGCGACTATCTGGCGCGGGTGCTGCGCCGCGCCACCACCACCGAAACCCAAAAATTGGAGCGGTTTCTGCCTTTTTTGGCCACCACCGGTTCCACCGCCCCCTTCATCGGGCTGTTCGGCACGGTTTGGGGGATCATGGATTCCTTTCACAGCATCGGCCAGTCGGGGAGCGCCTCGCTGGCGGTGGTGGCGCCGGGGATCTCCGAGGCGCTGGTGGCGACCGCCATCGGCTTGGTGGCCGCGATTCCGGCGGTGGTCGGCTACAACCATTTCTCCCACAAGGTCGATGTTCTCAGTGGTGAGATGGACAATTTCAGCCAGGAGTTCCTGAACATCGTGGAGCGGTTGCAGCGGAGGGGCTGAGGTGGAGTTGGGAGGACGCCACGGCGGCTCGCGCCGCGCCATGTCGCAGATCAACGTGACCCCCTTTGTGGATGTCATGCTGGTGCTGCTGATCATCTTCATGGTGACGGCGCCGATGCTGGAAACGGGGGTCGAGGTCAACCTGCCCGAGGTGGAGCATTCCCCCGGCCTCCCCGAAACCAAGGAGCCGCTGGTGGTGACGGTGGACCGCAAAGGGGGGATCGCCATCGGCAAGGCCGCCGTTGAAAACCCCGCCAAGCTGACCCCGGTGATCCGTCAGATGCTGGCCAATCGCAAGGGGAAAGAGGTCTTCCTGGAAGCCGACCGGGATGTTCCCTACGGTCGGGTGGTGCAGGTGCTGGCGGCGATCAAGAAGGCGGGAGTGGAGCGCCTCGGCATGGTTTCCCAGGAACCCCGGCCCTGACGCCCCGCGGCAAGGAGTGCTCCATGCCGGATATCCGATATCCACGAAGTTCCCCTGGCGATGCGGCCATGGGGCGGATGCTGATCTTTTCGATAGCGGTCCACCTGCTGGCGGCGGCATTTTTTGCCGGCTGGTTGTCACCTCAGTCCCGGCGGGAAGAGCGCCCTGTCTATTATGTCGATCTGATCTACAAACCGGTGGCCGATCCCCAAGCCGGGCGTCCCGACGGCGGGGGCGGCGAAACCAAGGCCCCGCCCCAGGGGAAAACCCCGGCGGCTCCGCCGACGGTGGGACCGGAGCCCGCTTCGGTGATTGCGGCGCCGGTCATCCCCAAGGCCGAACCGGTGGTGGTGCCGTCCCCGCCGCAGGTCAAACCCCAGCCCCAGCCGCCAACGGCATCCAAGGCCAGACCGGAACCGAAGCCGGAGGCCAAGACCAAGCCCCAACCTCAGACCGGGCCCAAGCCCGAGGCCAAGGCCGTCTCTCCCGCGGCCGTCCCCGACGGCCAAAAGGATTACCAGCAAGTCCTGAACGCGGTGGCGGCTCTCCAGAAAAAGCGGGAGAGCGACCACCGCAAGGAGGAGATCGCGGCGCTGCGGGAACGGATCGCGGCCCTGGGACGGCGGGGCGGCGCCGACGGTGGGAGCGGCGCGGGAACGGGGACGGGGACGGTGGCGCCGCTGGGGATGCCCGACGGCAAGGGCCAGGAAGCGGGGGTCTCGGCGGGGCTCTGGCTGCAATCCTATTTTCGCGCCAACTGGCGGCTCTCCAAGTATCAGGTCAGCCGCCCCGATCTGGAGACCGTCATCCGGGTGGCCTACGACGCCGACGGCAATCTGCTCCGGAAAGAGATCGTCAAATCTTCTGGGGACAGGATTTTCGACCGCTCGGTGGAGGACGCGGTGCTGAAGTCGCGCAAACTGCCGAGGCCGCTGCCGGCGCCGTTCGATGAAGAGATCATTTTCAATCTGAGGGATCTGCAGCAATGAAATCCAAGTGGCGGTGTCTGTTTTCGTTCTGGGCGCTGATGGCCCTGGCGTCACCGGCCGGGGGCGCCCCCATTGAGATCCGGGCTCCCGGCCAGCAGGCCATCCCCCTGGCGGTGACCCGGTTGCTGCCGATAACCGGCCAGGCGTTGCCGGAGGTGGCGCGGGAATTTCAGGAGGTGGTGGCGGCCGATCTGGACTTCAGCGGCATCTTCCGCCTGGCCGATCCCGAGGCCTTTCTATCCGACGCCGCACGGCTCGGACTGGAGAGCGGCCAGGTCGATTTCGAGCAGTGGCGCCTGCTGGGAACCGAGGCGGTGATCAAGGGCGGCTATCTGCTGGAAGGGGA
>JAFGOW010000255.1 GCA_016926265.1 Deltaproteobacteria bacterium
CACCTCGAAAGCCGCTTCGGGGTCGGCCCACACACCATCAGCGTGCCGCGGCTGGAACCGGCCACCGGCTCGGAGATGGCGGCCCATCCCCCGGCTCCGGTCAGCGACGACGCGTTCCGCCGCATCGTGGCGGTGCTGCGGCTGGCGGTCCCCTACACCGGCATCATCCTCTCGACCCGGGAGAGTTCGGAGATGCGCCGCGAGATGCTGGCGCTCGGCATCTCCCAGATTTCGGCCGGCTCCCGCACCAATCCCGGCGGCTATTCCAACCAGAAAGGGGACGCGGCCCAGTTCTCCCTCGGCGACCACCGCCCCCTTGACCAGGTGATCCGCGAGGCCGCGGCCATGGGCTACATCCCCTCGTTCTGCACCGCCTGCTACCGCCTCGGGCGGACCGGCAAGGATTTCATGGATCTGGCCAAACCGGGCGAGATTCGGCTCCATTGCGACCCCAACGGGCTGGCCACCTTCCTCGAATATCTGCTAGACTACGCCTCGCCCGAGACCCGCCAGGTCGGGGAGGAGCGCATCGAAGCGGTGCTGGCCTCGATGACGCCGCTGAGCAGGGAGCGTTCCGAGGGCATGCTGAAACAGGTCCGCGAGGGGAGGCGGGATGTCTACTGCTGATAAGGAGACTGTGAGATGAGGCAACGCGCCCCCAAAGGATTCCGGCTCCACATCGGCATCTTCGGCCGCCGCAACGTCGGCAAGTCGAGCCTGCTCAACGCCGTCACCCGGCAGCAGGTGGCCATCGTCTCGGACCGGGCCGGGACCACCACCGACCCGGTGGAAAAGCCGATGGAGCTGCTCCCCCTGGGGCCGGTGCTGTTCATCGACACCGCCGGCGTCGACGACAGCGGCGACCTCGGGCTGCTGCGGGTCGACAGGACCCGGCGCATCTTCGACCGCACCGACCTGGCCCTGGTGGTAACCGAAGCCGGGGGCTGGGGAAAATACGAGGAGACCCTGCTCGATGAACTGACCGGGCGCCGCATCCCGGTGATCGTGGTTTTCAATCAGTGCGACCGCGCCGCCCCGCAACCGGAGGAGCGGGAGCGCCTAACCGGCCGCGCCGTGGCCGTGGTCAAGACCGCCGCCGTCACCGGTTACGGCATCGGCGAGCTGCGGGCCGCCCTGATCGCCGCGGCGCCGCCGGAATTCGTCGAGAACCCGGCCATCGTCGCCGATCTGGTGGCGCCGGGGGAGATGGCGGTGCTGGTGGTGCCCATCGACAAGGAGGCGCCCAAGGGGCGGCTGATCCTGCCCCAGGTCCAGACCATCCGCGACCTCCTCGACCACGACGCCTTCTGTATGGTGGTCAAAGAGCGGGAGCTCAAGGGGGCGCTGGAACGGCTCAAGCGAGCGCCGCAGCTGGTCGTCACCGACTCCCAGGCCTTCCTCAAGGTGGCGGCCGACACCCCGGACGCCATCCCCATGACCAGCTTCTCGATCCTCTTCGCCCGGTTCCGCGGCGACCTGACCGCCATGACCGAAGGGGTGCTGGCCATCGATCGCCTGCGGCCCGGCGACCGCATCCTGATCGCCGAATCGTGCAGCCACCACCCCATCGCCGACGACATCGGCCGGGTCAAGATCCCCCGCTGGCTGACCCGGTACGTGGGCGGCAAGCTGGAGTTCGACTTCGTCCAGGGCCACGACTTCCAAAGCGACCTGAGCGGCTACGCCCTGGTCATCCACTGCGGCGCCTGCACCACCAACCGCCGCGAGGTCATGACCCGGATCCTGGCCTGCCGCGAGCAGGGGGTGCCGATCACCAACTACGGCCTCGCCATCGCCCACAGCCTCGGGGCGCTGCCGCGGGCCCTGGTGCCATTCCCGGCGGCGTGGCAGATCTACGTCCGGGCCACCGGAGAGGAGTGAAAAACCGTGCATCTGGCGCCCCAGGCGATCGAACACTGGCTGCGGGAAGACTCCCCCGGAAGTCTCGCCCGGCTCTGGGAAAAGGCCGACCGGTTGCGGCGCAAGGCGGTCAGCGATGCGGTCCAGATGCGCGGCCTGGTGGAGATCTCCAACTTCTGCCGCCGAGGCTGCGGCTACTGCGGGCTGCATGTCGGCAATACCCTGCTCCCCCGCTACCGGATGAGCAGGGGTGAGATCCTGGACGCCGCCAACCAGGCCGTGGCCTTCGGCTTCGGCACCGTGGTGCTCCAGGCCGGGGAGGATTCCGGGATCGAGGCGGACTGGCTGGCGGACGTCATCGCCACCATCAAGGCCGACACACCTTTGGCCGTGACCCTGAGCCTCGGCGAGCGGACCGAAAAGGAGCTGGCCTTGTGGCGCCGGGCCGGGGCCGACCGCTACCTGCTGCGTTTTGAAACCTCGGACGAGAAGCTCTTTGCCGCCATCCACCCGTCGCTGCCCGGGGAACGCTCCGACCGGCTCGCGCTGCTGCGCAAACTCCAGGGGCTCGGCTACGAAACCGGCGGCGGCGTCCTCATCGGTCTGCCGGGGCAGTCCTACGCCTCCCTGGCTCAAGACATCGCCCTGTTTGCCGAGCTCGACCTCGACATGGTCGGCTCCGGCCCCTTCATCCCCCATCCCGACACCCTCCTCGGCCGCGGCCAGGGACCGGCGCCGCTCCCCGCCGAGGAGCAGGTGCCCAACACCGCCCTCATGGGCTACAAGGTCCTGGCCCTGACCCGGCTCGTCTGCCCCGAGGCCAACCTCCCCTGCACCACGGCCCTGACCACCCTCAACACCGACCACGGCCTCGAAACCGGCCTCCAGCGCGGCGCCAACGTCATCATGCTCAACCTGACCCCGCAGCAGCTGCGCCCCCTCTACCAGATCTACCCCGACAAATCATGCGTCAGCGAAGATCCCGAACAGACCTGGGCCCACCTCCACCAGACCCTCCTGGCCATGGGCCGCCCCCCCGGCATCGGCCCCGGCGGCCGCAAACACCCAACCTGACCGGCGCCGGCCGGACCTCGCCAACGGTCGGAAAGACCTCAATTTCCCGCCATTTTTTTATTATCAGCGCATGAATTTTTCTGTTAATGTTGGCTGGAAAAGGGTGGGATGAGCCACCCCGCCCCGGTTCAACCGCTTCCCATGAATCTGGAGTGCTTCTGCGATGGCACCAACAAAAAAACTCTATGCCGCCCTGACCGGAGATGTGATCAAATCGTCCCGCCTGGATCCGGGGGCCCGCCGAAAGCTCAGCGAAACCCTCCTGGCCTCGGGGGAAGAGCTCCGAAAATCGTTTCCCGGCCTGGTTGTCGATGGCATCAACCTCTTCCGGGGAGACAGTGTCCAATTCCTGATCGATGACCCTTCAAAGGCCCTCCGGGCCGCGCTGTTTTTCCGGGCGGCCCTGAAAGCTTCCGGCACCGGCCCCAGGACCGATATGCGCCTCGCCATCGGTGTCGGCACCATCGATTTCATGCCTGAGTCCGCCAGGGGAGGGGCTGATGGTGAAGCCTACCGGCTTTCCGGGCCGGCCCTTGATTCGATGGGGACGAAGCAGACCCTCTGCCTCGCCCTGCCCCGAACCCTGGCGCCCCTGCCCCACCCTGGGACGGCCTTGAAAGCCACCGTGGTTCTGACCGGGGTCCTGGCGCAACGCTGGACCGCCAAGCAGGCCCTGGCCGTCAAGGGAGCGCTTTGCGGCCAGACCCAGGAGGAAATCTGCCAGAGCTGGCCGACCCCCGTCACCCGTCAGGCCGTTGCCAAACATCTCGATGCGGCGGGCTGGTTCGGTGTGGAACAGGCGTTGGCGGTTTTTGAAGATTTCGGATTCACCGTATCGGAGGAATAAGCAATCCCTCAAAGGTGGCGCTCTTTTGAGGCAACATCATAAGGTTGCTTTCCATGGATGCAACTTTTTAAGGTTGCAGGGATGGGCGGCCCTTCTTCCAACCGCTTTGGGGAAAAGGCGTGGGATTGGAAACCCTCGACATCGTTGTCTGCCTGATGGCCGGCCATCTGCTGGGGGATTTCCTTTTGCAGACCGATTGCATGGCCGGAAACAAAGGAAAGCTCCGGATTTTGACCCTTCACGCCACGGTGGTGACGGCCACCAGCTACCTGCTGGCCGGCGCCTGGCTCGAATGGCGCATCCTGCTCGGGGTGTTCGGCTCCCACCTGGCCATCGACGGCATCAAGGCGCTTTCGGGCCAGGACGGCCCGACCGCCTTTCTTCTGGACCAGGGCGGGCACCTGGCAGCCCTTGCCATCCTGGGAACCTATTGGATTCCGGGAGCGGTGACACCATCCTGGCAGGCGTTCTGCCCTTTTTATGTCCGGGGCATGCTGCTGCTGGCCGGGGCGATTCTCTGCATCCGGGCCGGGGGGTTCTGGATCGGCAGGATGGTGGCTCCCTACCAGGCGGCCCTGGCCGAGGTCCCGGCCAGTCTGCCGCAGGCCGGCCGCGTCATCGGGCAATTGGAGCGGGCGCTCATTTTTCTGTTCGTCCTGGCCGGGGAACCGCAGGGGGTCGGCTTTCTGGTCGCGGCCAAATCGATTTTGCGCTTCGGCGAGGTCAAGGCCGGACAGCGCCGGGAAGCGGAATATATCCTGATCGGCACCCTCATGAGCTTTGTCTGGGGGCTGCTGGCCGCCTTCGCCACCAAAGCCCTGCTCTCCCTGTTGGGCCCCTTCCATCCTTGACTCGCTAACAATCCCCCAGTCAGGGCTTGCGGCGGGCGGCCTGCCGCTGCCGGTAGAGGCGCTCGGTAAAGCCGCCCTCGGCCAGAAACCGCTCTTCGAGCCGCTTGAGCTGCCGACTGAGCAGGTAGCTCGCCTGGTTGATCAGGCAGATCAACGTGTTGGCGGCAGTTTCCGGGTCCGACAGGTCAGACCAGTCCGACGGGTCTGACGCGTCCGACCTGTCTGACTGGTCTGACAAGTCCGACAACGC
This sequence comes from Deltaproteobacteria bacterium, assembly GCA_016926265.1. Taxonomy (GTDB): domain Bacteria; phylum Desulfobacterota; class Desulfuromonadia; order Desulfuromonadales; family JAAYDE01; genus JAAYDE01. The sequence goes on from JAFGOW010000255.1 coordinate 4,883, forward strand.
TTTTCTGGTCTTCAGCGCTTCCGGGGCGTTTTTGTCCCAGCGCCGCAAACCGCGCTGACGCAGAAAGTCTTCGTAATCGAGCAGCAGTTCCTCCAGGCTCGCCCGCGCCACTCCGGTCAGCTTCAGCTCGGTCTTCTTCGAGGTGGCCGAGGCCATGCTCCCTTCGGCGATGTTCTGCACCCCGCTGCGGGCAGCCTGCACCATCTGGTCGTGAGTGCGCGAGCGCTTGTCGATATGGCGGTTGCAGAACGCCACGGTCAGGTCATAGGTCAGCTGCGCCGCCTGGAAACTTCGCAGCTTGCGATAGCCCCCATGCTTGGGAATCAGGTCGTGCTCGGTGCTCATGGCCAACCCCCTCAATTTCGCCCGATCCGTTAAACCCGCCACCGCCGGTCGGACATTTTGGATGCGTTGGAATGGGACTTGTCGAACTTGTCGGGCAGGACCGGCAACACCGGTAGGCCGGCTGTCGATAAGATTAACACTATTTTCATAATTTTTTTAAATGAAAAAAGCGTGTTCGGAACCTTGGCAAGGACATTCTAAAAACATAGGGGGGGGCAGGCCTTGGGGATTGGAAGATTAAGAATTTAGAAACTTTCAACTGGTTAGGCCTTACCCAGCTGCCTTCCCCTTGCTCGCTGGGACCGACCTGCGTCCGATCAAATCAAGGACCATTCGTCTGGTTTTGATTGCCTGCCGGATTGCCGCCGCTGAATGAATTCCAGGTTCTGTATCCGACGGTGAAAAGGGGAGTGAAGCAGGGAATCAGCCACAATCCGTACTGCACTTGGGCGAGATTTCCGAACCCCGTCAAGACATATAAAAGCAGCAGTACGGACAGAAGAAAGAAACCGTATGGGGGAAGCAACAGTTTCCAAAGTCTCGTATTCGGGTATTTCCAAGGCACCGAAGCGAAAATGACGACTATCGCCAAAAGGCATAACGCCATGGCCAGCATTCCGAAAAGAAGCCGGCCTTGAATCAGCCAAATAAAGCCAAATGGTATGATCCAGACTACCCCTGCCAAAGTAAAGATGAGCCAACCCCATTTCATCCATTTTTGATTCATTTGGAAACCTCACGGCACCGGGAGGGAAAGACCGTATTCCCCACGAAATGGTTCTAATATTATAACCGGAACAGCCGGGGCAAAAAGGTTCGAGCCGCGTTGGGAAAGAAATTGAAAAAAATTTGTAGGCGAAAAAGCTTGGCGGCTTTTCAAATGCGGGGTGATCGGGTCGTTTTCCCGACGCAGCCTGAAACCCGTGAACCTACCCCCGGCACTGTGAAGGAACCGGATGCATTGATTCTTAGGCAAAGTTCGAAAGATAGGTATACTTGTTTCTGACTTGCCCAGGGGATAGGCTTACCGTTCCAGGGATTCGCCGGCACCGGCCAGGAGGGAACCGGACATGAAACCAAGCAGTCAGGAACCGGACAAAAAGCTGGCGGCGGTATGCGGCCTTTTCTGCGAAGCCTGCTCCTGGTTCATCGCCACCGCCGAAGACCCGGAGCGGCTGCAGCGGATGGCGTCCCGCTTCCAGCTATCCGCCGCGGAGTGCCGCTGCACCGGCTGCCGTTCGGACCAGCGGCTCCCCTACTGCTGGCAATGCCGGATGGCGGCCTGTGCCGCCGAACGGGGCCTCGATTTCTGTAGCCAGTGCGCCGCTTTCCCCTGCGATGCATTGCAACGGTTTCAGGCCGCCATGCCGCACCGCCTCGAGCTCTGGGGCAACCTGGCCCGGATCAAGACCTTCGGGTACCGGCACTGGCTGCTGGAAATCCGGGAGCACTACGCCTGCCCCGGCTGCGGAACCCTCAACTCCGCCTACGACCTCCGCTGCCAAAGCTGCGGCGCCGAGCCGAGCTGCGGCTACGTCGCCCAACACCGTCAGGCGATTGAGGAGTATCTGAAAAACCACGGGTGAAACCGGCCGCCGCAAGGAAAAAACATGGGAATTCGGGGGCCAGGATGCCTAACTCAAAATTGAAATATAGAATCCTCTATACGGTACCCATAATTACCAAAAGAGACAATTTTAAGGATTCCGCCCCCCACACCAGCCTCGCCACCCGAATACACGGAACTGATCCGCTTTCCCGTTCCTCTTGTCCCATTTGCCGCAACAGCCGGAGCCAACGACATTCTCTGTATTTTTTTATTATTGAATAATGAAACTTTCTGTTAATGTTGCTGGGGAAATGGGCCTTCGGTGAGGTAAGGGGCAACCGGCCTTCCCCATTTTTCTAATTTCCCTGAGATAGGGCTGACCCTCGACAGGAGGAGGACAAAGTGCTTAGGACGTTGCGGCGGATAACCCTACTGGCAGGTCTCTTGTTTTTCGCGCTGGGATTCTTGAGCTGCTCAAAAGAATTCACTGAAGGTTTTCAACAACTTTTTCCTTTACGTGACGCGATTATAAAAGAATTTAACGAAAAAGATGTCAGAGTTGTAATCCAAAATGGTCATTGCATTGGAGTTTCGTTTATCAACTCACAATACAACCAGGAACCGGCCTCAACCCAGGATCAAGTCAGGGAAAAAACACTTGAGCTGATCTCCTCCCACTACTCACAAAACGATAAAATAGAGATGGCATGGATTGCTTTTGTAAAACATGATAAACAATTTTTTATTGTCAACATAAAAGACGCAACAAACAACAAATTTTATAAAAAATTGGCGGATGGCTCATGGGTGGCGTTATTTTAAAAATCAAGCAATTGCATAAACAATTATTTGAGATGCAAATTCATTATTTCAAAACAGAAAGCGCAAAATCTTTTTTATATCAAAAAATTTTTTGGCACCTGAGAACGTCGAATTACGCCTATCCGTAGCGATTTAATCAAATATGCTTTTTATTAAAAACAAAAAATGCGAGATAGCATGAAATTTATTCCAGTTTTTTTATTATTTTTGTTGCCTTTTCCGGTATTCGCTCAAGATCAGAATCCATTTCAAAGTGCCACAATTGGCTTTAAAATCACGAAGCCAGACGATTGGGAGTTTTTTTCAGCTGAACAAAATTTGAATAATATGAAAAATGTCAAACTGAGCGACAATGAGTTTCATCAACTGATGATGAAATACTCGAATGCTCCTTTTGTCGCCATGATGAAACACCCGGAGCCGTTTGACGACCTGAACCCGAGCCTCAAAATAAATATCAAGCCGCTCGGACAATTCAAAGGGACCGATCCGAAGCACATCCTGGGATTTTTCGTCCCGCAATTTCAAAAAATTTTTCAGGATTTCAAATTGGTCCAACCACCGATGGATACCAAGCTTGGCGGTCTGGCCGCCGCCTATATGCGCATCAACTTTACATTGGCTATCTCCGATGGGCGATCCTTCCCGGCAACCTCGGAATTGTGGATAGTACCTCGCGGCGACTACTTCTTCATGATCGGCGCTGGCACCCGCCAGGATGAAGAAACCGGGTCACGGGAAGAAATCGCGGAGATTTTGTCGAGCATGGTACTCTGAAACCACTGTGTCCAAAACTGGGGGCCGAGTTCCCTCGCGCTTGCCCCTTGTACAACAGGACCGGCACGTCCACCAGGAAGCAGCATGGCCTACCCATGGCATTATGACGAATCGATTCAGGTCGGGACGGACTATCAGGATGAGAACGAGGTCCGCGCCTATGACCAGCGCATGCAGCGGTTGCGCAACGTCGGCCGGGAGGTCGAGGAAATCCAACGGGCGCTTGCGCTGTCTTCGGAGGCGACGGTATGGGAGATCGGCACCGGCACCGGAGAATGCGCCCTGGCGCTGGCCCCCAGGCTACAACAGGTTTACGCCACCGATGTTTCGCCGGTCATGCTGCAATATGCCTCCCGGAAAGCGGCGCATCGTGGCATCCGCAACATCAGTTTTGAAAACGGCGGATTCCTTTCCGGCTTTCAGCCCGATGGCCCGGTGGACGGCGTCGTCACCCAACTGGCGCTGCATCACCTCCCCGATTTTTGGAAGACCCAAGCGCTGGATGCCATCGCGACCAGGCTGCGGCCAGGCGGGCGGCTCTTTCTCCGGGATGTGGTTTTCCCCTCAGGAATCGATAATTACGACGACTTTTTCAGCAAGATCGTCGACGGAGTCAGGTCAAAAGCCGGCAACGATTTTGCCGACAAAACGATTCAGCACATCCGGAAGGAATTTTCCACTCTGGACTGGATTCTCGAAGGCATGATGGCCCGTAGTGGCTTGAAGATAATACAGAAGGACTATCAGGGGTTTCTGTCGGTTTATGTTTGCGAGAAATGAACGGCGAGCAGCCTACCCGAAAAATTTGGCAATCCTTGAATTCATCCACGGACGATGATAATGGACTTCTTCGATCTCATCAAAGAGCTCCGCAAAGGCGCCCCGGATATCGGCAAAGCCCAAAAGGCCATGAAGATCCTGGGCTGGATCAGTGTCGGGGCCGCGCTTTGGAATTTTGCCTTTGCCTTTTTTCTCCCGTTCGAGAAGATTCCCTTCCAGCTCCCGCCTCACTACCCTTTGGCGGCCTTGGTTTCGCTCCTGTTCATCGGCGCTCTGTTCTTTCTCGCCGCGGGCGGCATCCGGGAGATGGAGCCCTGGGGCAAGAAAACCGGCCAGATTGCAATCCTGCTCCTGCTGGTCGCATTTCTTGGACTGGTTTTTTTTGCTTTCCCAATTCAAGCATTCCCGGCCAATGACGGCATCTTTCCCCGGTTTTTGGTTATTTTTTCTGTCGTTTTTGTTCTTCAGCTCGCAATGCCTGCCTATTATGGGGTCCGTTACCTCGGCAGGCTCCCGACCAAAGCCGAATCCTTAAATGACCCCTTTTACCAGGAAAGCCTCTCAAGAAACATTGAAAACAGCGAAAAGTTTGAAAAAGCTACCGAACCGGAAAAATACAAAGAGGCGCTGTTGCCATTGGGGATTTTTGGAACATTTGTACTATTTCTTGGAATTCCATTGGCAATCATGTTTTTTATCACAACCCGGCAGGGCGACTCCTTTTTGTCCTTTTTCATCATGCCATTTTTTTTCATTTTTTTGTTTTGTGGCCCTGCTATCTACAATTACGTTCCTTCTTCATTTCAAAAATCCAGAACCGTTGATGCCTACTTTGTCGGGGGCAGCTCCATTTTCTTGTTCAGCGGTTCCTGGCCATTTTTCAAATTATTGGTGTACAAAGACGGGGTTGAAATTCGCGTCATGTTCCACCGCTTCTTCATCCCTTATGACAAGATGGAAGACATCCCGGATAAAATCGGTTTTTTCAACCGAGGCGTTTTGATCAAATCGAATCTTCCCGGAGTCCCTTCGGGAATCCGCTTCAGCAGCTTCGGAATGAAAAAAATCGTCGAAACCCTGAACAAGGCCCGAAATTCATTCCTGCAAGAGACCGACAAAGAAAAACCGGCCTCATAATTTTGGAGCTGTTTCGACAGAAAACCGATCATCCTGCGTCATGCAAAATGCCTTGATCTGCCTATTTCTTCTGGTGTTTCTTCTAGCCGGATCGCTCCTGGCCGCCGGGCCGGAAATCGACTCGGTTCTGGTCAAAAAATCCGCAAGAAAAATGTTCCTTTTATCTCAAGGCCAGACCATAAAGGAGTACCAGGTCGCCTTCGGCGCCAAGCCCAAAGGGCACAAACTGCGGGAGGGGGACGAAAGAACCCCTGAAGGGAGATACCGTCTCGACTACAAAAAGGAGAACAGCACCTTCTTTAGGGCGATTCACATCTCCTATCCCAACGAAGAGGACAAGTCACGGGCCAAGGCCGCCAAGGAGAACCCCGGCGGCCAGATCATGATCCACGGTCAGCCCAACAGCCTGGGCTGGCTGTCCTGGATCACCCAATGGTTCAACTGGACCGACGGCTGCATTGCCGTATCCAATTCCGACATGGCAGAAATCTGGGAGCTGGTCAAGGCCGGCACCCCTATCGAAATCCAGCCATGAATGCAAGCGTTGCCGAGGTTCAACCGCCGAGATGGAAAGCCAAAAAAATTCCGGGACACCTAATTCAAAACGAGAAGAAAACAATTCTCTATACTGTTCAAAGAATTACAGTTGGCATCTCCGCCTTCGACCTCCGCTGCCGAAGCTGCGGCGCCGAGCCGAGCTGCGGTTACGTCGCCCAACACCGGCAGGCGATTGAGGAGTTTCTGAAGAACCACGGGTAAAACCGGCCGTGGGAAAGAAAACATGGGATTCCCCCTTGACGCGATCGTGCCGTGGGGCCGCTCCTGCGAGGAGTACGTCGCCATGTTCGACCCTTCGGAGGCCGATTTGCGGCGGCGCCTGCTCGGCTGCGGGGACGGCCCCGCCGGGTTCAACGCCGGCCTGACGGCCCAAGGGGGCCGGGTCGTCTCCTGCGATCCTCTCTACCGGTTCGACGCCGCGCAGATCCGCCACCGCATCGCCGCGACCTCCGACACCGTGATGGAACAGGTCCTGGCCCACCGCAGCGATTACATCTGGGACACCATCCCCTCGGTGGCGCCGCTGGGGCGGATCCGGATGGCCGCGATGAACGCCTTTCTGGATGATTTCGAGGCCGGGAGCCTGGAGGGGCGATACGTCGCCGGGGGACTCCCCGACCTTCCCTTCGGCGATGCCGCGTTCGACCTCGCCCTCTGTTCCCACTTCCTGTTCCTGTACAGCGACCGGCTGTCCGCGGCCTTCCATCTCCAGGCCATCGTCGAGATGCTGCGCGTCGCGCCCGAAGCCCGGATCTTCCCACTGCTGACCCTCGCCGGCCGGCCCTCGCCCCACCTCGGCACCGTCACGGAGCAGCTCGCCGCCCAGGGTTTCCGGACCTGTCGCCGGACCGTCCCTTACGAGTTCCAGCGCGGGGGTCATGACATGCTGGTCGTGATGCGGCTTCCGTCCGACCCCGCTGGTGGGGCGCCGGGATTTTCCACCATCTCGTAACTGACCGTCCGATTCCGGCCATGTTCCTTGGCCCAGTACAGCGCCTTGTCCGCGAAGTCCAGCAGCTGATTCAGGGATTCCGGCTCGTGGCCGAGGTCCGCGATGCCGATGGAGATATGCAATGGCCCCAGCTTGGTCGTCACCTCGGCCGTTTTTGAGCGGATTTTTTCCGCAAAGGCCCACGCATCCGGGCGGCTGGTTCCCGCCAGGAACACCACGAACTCCTCCCCGCCGATGCAGCCGACAATGTCCATTTTGCGGGTGTGTTTTTTCAGCACCGAAGCGAACTCCTGAAGAATCAGGTCGCCGTATCGATGGCCCAAGCGGTCGTTGAAGATCTTGAAATGATCGATATCGATGAGCAGACAGGCCAGGTTCCCACCACAGCGCCTGCTCCGCTCCCATTCGATGGCGGCACGCTCCATGGCGATGCGACGGTTGTCCAGACCCGTCAAGCTGTCGGTGGCCGCCAGCACTTCCAGTTCCCGTTTCCGGGCCTGGACATTCCGGAACAGGTTCCTGACCCGAAGGGCCAGGGCCACAATGACGACGTCCAGGGACAACGACAGCAAAACAATCAACACCGTTTGCCGGTTCCACCCCGCCAGGGTCTCGCCCACGGATGCGGATGCGGTCACGACCAACGGAAAATTTTTCAAAGTCTGTCAGGCCACGATCCGCCGCTCATGGGCCAGAACCGAGCGTTCGAGAACAGCCGTACCGGAATCTTCCCGGCACAGATGCTTCTGCCACAGGTCCCCCCCGACGACGGAAAACCCCTGGAGCTTTTCCTGGAAAGGAGCCGAAGCGATCAATACCCCGTCCCGCCGGATCAGGTTGACCAGGCCGCTGCGAAAGGGGATCGACTGCTCCCAGGATTGGATAATCAGGGGCAGTTCAATGGCGGCAAACACCACCCCCAGGCCGTGGCGCTCCTGCGACAGGGGGTATGACACGGGGATTCCCCATAATCCCGTCACCCGGCTCTTGACCGAAGACGCGACATACAGACCACGGGTTCGGGGATCCAGTTGGGCCCGGAAGTACTCCCGGTCGGAGACATCGGCCCGAGGTTTGCCGGGCCGGTCCCCCAGGTAATACAACTTGCCGTCGGTGGAAACGAAACGGATGTCGATATAGTCGGCGTTCTGCTCGCGCAAAATCCGGACCGTTTCAAGGTAGCGGCGATCCTGGCGCGGATCCATTTCGGGAAGATCCTGCAGCCAGGCATCGGTGATCTTCATGAAAATTGCGATTTGGATCAGGACCGTTTCCACCTGGCCGGCCACCAGTTTGCTGAATCCCGCCAGGGTGTCCCCCTGGAACCGCAAAGTCTGTTTCCTGTTTTCCAGGATGAAATAACCGGCGACTCCCCATTCGGCCAGAATCACCATTACCGCCAGGAAGACGATCAGCCAACCCGAACGCTGTTTGGTCGGTATCCAGGCCACCACAACCGACGCCCCCTTTTTACCACGCAGGCAGATGCCGTTTCCCACAATCACTGCATCGATTTAAACAGGAAAATGAAATCCGTCCAGTTTCCCCCGCCATCGGATCCGTTGCGGAAAAGGGCTGTTCCGGGATTCATGGCAAACAATGGAAGGTTCATGACCGCCCGAAAGGCGGCGCCATGGCCAAGAAAGGTATTTCAGGCTTGGCGGGGGGGGCGGTTCCGGAGTAAAGTGACGTCATGTTTAAAGGGTTGGCGGCCGATCCGAAAGGGATTCTTTTGCGTTTCTTCCTCCCGGCATGACCCCACGAATCGAAAGGAGAACCAACCATGCTCATCGTCACCGGCGGCGCCGGCCTGATCGGCAGCGCCGTGGTCTGGGCTCTCAATCGTCAGGGCCAGGACGACATCGCGGTCGTCGACCACCTCGGCCACAGCGACAAATGGCGCAATCTGGCGCCGCTGAAATTCCGGGACTATCTGGAAAAGGATGTCTTTCTGGCGCTGCTGGAGCAGGGCCGCCTCCCCTGGGGGCAGGAGCGGATCGAAGGGGTGATCCACCTCGGGGCCTGCTCCTC
>JAFGOW010000036.1 GCA_016926265.1 Deltaproteobacteria bacterium
GCCGCCGCCGGTTCGGGGAGCGGCAAAAACTCCCTGCGGTCAAACAGTTTGCCGCTCCATGAAATCCACCCGAACCGGCACCGGCATGGAGGCTGCGTCAACAATGGGGGTTAAAAACATAGGGTCTAAAGAATCTAAGACTTTCAACCCCCATTTTTCCGCTCGCCGGGAGGCCCAAAATATCATTTCGAAAGCGAAAAGGAAAAAGATTTTCCTTCAGAACCGGCCCGTCGGCCGCTCCTTCCGAAAAGTCCAAAGGATGGTATCTTTATTTGATATCGGGGCATATTCAACCCCGGGGCCGGATCAAAAAGACGCCCATTTCCGGCTCTCCCCCCACCCATGCGAGGCTGTCATGAAACCGAATCTGCAGGAATACTGGAAAAAGAATCTCCGGCTGATGGTCATCCTTCTGTCGATCTGGGCGCTCGTCTCCTACATCTTCGGCATCGCCCTGGTCAACCAGCTCAACGCCATTCACATCGGCGGCTTCCCCTTGGGCTTCTGGTTCGCCCAGCAGGGCTCCATCTTCACCTTCGTCATCCTGATCTTCGTCTACGTCGCCCTGATGCGCAAACTGGACAAAAAATACGGGGTGGAGGAGTAAGCCATGAGCATCCTGACCTGGACCTACATCATCGTCGGCGCCACCTTCGGCCTCTATATCTACATCGCCTGGGCCTCGCGGGTCAAAGACACCAAGGGCTTCTACGTGGCCGGGGGCGGGGTGCCGCCGCTGGCCAACGGCATGGCCACCGGGGCCGACTGGATGAGCGCCGCCTCCTTCATCTCCATGGCCGGCATCATCTCCTTCAGCGGCTTCCAGGGGAGCGTCTACCTCATGGGCTGGACCGGCGGCTACGTGCTGCTGGCCCTGCTGCTGGCGCCCTACCTGAGAAAGTTCGGCAAGTTCACGGTGCCGGACTTCGTCGGCGACCGCTACTACTCCCAGACGGCGCGGGTCGTGGCGCTGGTCTGCGCCATCTTCATCTCCCTGACCTATGTCGCCGGGCAGATGCGCGGGGTCGGTATCGTCTTCTCGCGCTTTCTGGAGGTGGACGTCAACACCGGGGTGGTGATCGGGATGCTCATCGTCTTCCTCTACGCCGGACTCGGCGGCATGAAGGGGATCACCTGGACCCAGGTGGCGCAATACGTGGTGCTCATCGTCGCCTTCACCATCCCGGCGGTGGCGATCTCGATGAAGATCACCGGCAATCCGATCCCCCAGCTCGGGTTCGGAGGCACCATCGAGGGGGGAACCCACGGCGGGAAGTTCCTGCTGGAGACCCTCGACGCCATCAACCAGGATCTGGGCTTCGCCGCCTACACCTCGGCCTACGGGCCGGGGCAGAAATCGATGATCGACGTGCTCTGCATCACCTTGGCCCTGATGGTCGGCACCGCCGGACTGCCGCACGTCATCGTCCGCTTCTACACCGTCCCCACGGTGCGCGCGGCGCGGCTCTCAGCCGGCTACGCCCTGCTCTTCATTGCCCTGCTCTACACCACGGCCCCGGCCGTGGCCGGGTTCGCCCGCTACAACATGATCGACACCCTGAACGGCAAGGCCTACCTTTCGGCGCCGCAGTGGTTCAAGGACTGGGAGCGGACCGGACTCATCGCCTGGCTCGACAAGAACGGCGACGGCCTCATCCAGTACCGGGCCGGGCAGGCTTTCCAGGGAAAACCGGTCTTCACCGGCAAAACCGGGCCGCTGGGCGAGCCGGTGCTCAGGAACGAGCCCACCAAAACCGCCAACGAGCTCTACGTCGACAACGACATCATGGTGCTGGCCAACCCGCAGATCGCGTCGTTGCCCAACTGGGTGGTGGCGCTGGTGGCGGCGGGGGGCCTGGCCGCGGCCCTGTCCACGGCCTCGGGGCTGCTGCTGGTCATCGCCAGCTCCATCTCCCACGACCTCTACTACCGGATCATCAACCGCAAGGCCCCGGAAAAACAGCGCCTCATGCTCGGCCGGGTGATGATCGCCCTGGCGGTGCTGGTGGCCGGCTACTTCGGCATCAACCCGCCGGGCTTCGTGGCCCAGGTGGTGGCCCTGGCCTTCGGGCTGGCGGCGTCGAGCTTCTTCCCGATCCTGGTGCTCGGCATCTTTTCCAAGCGGGTCAACCGCCAGGGAGCCATCGCCGGGATGGTGGCGGGGATCGGCTTCACCATGCTCTACATCGTCCAGACCAAGTTCCTCGGCGTGGCGCCGTGGCTTCTGGGCATCACCCCCGAGGGGATCGGCGCCGTGGGCATGGTCATCAACTTCGCCGTGACCTTCCTGGTCTCGTACCTGACCCCGCCGCCGCCGCCGGAGATCCAGGAACTGGTCGAGTCGGTGCGCATTCCCAAGGGGGCCGGCGCGGCCGTCGATCACTGACGGCGATGCCGGACAGGCTCGGCTGAAACGGCACCGGAGCGAGGATGAAGCACGACGTCACGGTTATCGAGGATTTTCTGCGGGCCACCCTCCCCTTTTCGGAAATGACCGAGGAGGCTCTGGCCCGCGCCGCCAAGAGCTGCGCCATCGACTTCTTCCCGGCCGGGACAAGGCTTCTGACCCGGGGTGAAACCGTGCCCCGGGAGGTGCTGATCATCCAGACCGGAGCCGTGAAGCTCTATCTGGTGGACGAGGAAGGGGGCGAGATCCTGGGCGATTTCCGCGGTCCCGGCGCCGTGGTGGGGGGGCTGTCCGCGGTCCGCGGCGGCCCGGCCAACCTCAACGCCGAAACCGTGGAGGACAGCTTCGCCTTCCGGATGCCGGTGGCGGTCTTTCTCGCCCTGGTCGAGACCCAGCCCGCCGTGGCCCAGTACTTCCTCAAATCCTTCTCCGAAACCTACGTCTCCAGGGCCTTCGGGGAGCTGCGGCGGCGCCGGGTGCCGCCCCGCTCCGAATCGAGCCTGCCGCTGTTCGCCACCCGGGTCGGGGAGACGCTGCGCCGGGCCCCGGTGACGGTGGAGCCCGGCACCGAAATCCGGGCCGCCGCCGAGGTCATGGCCGAGGAGGGGATCGGGTCGCTGCTGGTCCGGGATCCGGCCGGGGGGATCGCCGGGATCGTCACCGACAAGGACCTGCGGCGCAAGGTCGTGGCCAAAGGGCTCGACTACCGCCGTCCCGTGGCCGAGATCATGACCGGACCGGTGCGGACCATTTCCGCGGGCGAAGACTGCTTCCACGCTCTGCTGGCGATGATGAAGCACCAGATCCACCATCTGGCGGTGGAGCGCCAGGGGGACATCGTCGGCGTCATCACCTCCCACGATCTGATGATCCTCCAGGGCCGCTCCCCCTTCGCCCTGTTCCGCGACATCGAGGTGGAGCGCAGCTTCGCGAGGCTCTACGCCCTGGCGGAAAAGATCCCGCTGGTGATCCGGCCGCTGATCGAGGAAGGGGCCAAGGCCGGCCACGTCGGGCGGATGATCGCGGTGCTGGCCGAGGCCCTGCTCGACCGCATTCTGACCCTGCTCCAGGATGAACTGGGGCCGCCGCCGGCCCCTTTCTGCTGGCTGCTGCTGGGGAGCGAGGCGCGCCGCGAGCAGACCTTCCGCACCGACCAGGACAACGCCCTCATCTACCAGAGGCCCGCCGATCCGGGAGAAGCCTCCGAAGTGCGGGACTACTTCCTCCGGTTCGGGCGCGGTGCCATAGACCACCTGGTGCGCTGCGGCTACCCGCCGTGCCCGGCGCAGATGATGGCCTCCAACCCGAGCTGGAACCTGGACGAGGCGGCCTGGTCCGACTTCTTCCAGCACATCGTGACGGTGCCGGAGCCGGAGCAGGTGCTGCACGCCACGATCTTCTTCGACATCCGGCCCGGCTTCGGCTTCACCGAGCTCGGGGAGCGGCTCAAGGCCCAAGTTGTGCGGTTGGCCGCCAAAAATGAGCTGTTCCTCCGCTTCCTGGCCCGCGACTGCCTCCGGGCCCGGCCGCCGCTGACCTTTTTCAAGGGCTTCGTAGTGGAGAAAAGCGGCGAGCACAAGAACCACCTCGACCTCAAGAGCCGCGGCATCATGCCCTTCGTGGACGCGGCCCGGGTGCTGGGCCTGCGGGCCGGAGCCGCCGAATGCAACACCCTGGACCGGCTGGCCGCGGCCCATTCGGCCCGGTTGCTGTCGGACCAGCTCCACTCCGAGGCCGCCGAGGCCTTCGAACTGCTCTCCCAGACCCGGCTGGTCCACCAGCTCAGGCTGATGGAGGCGGGCAAGGCGCCGGACAACTTCGTCGATCCCGCCGACCTGACCGAGCTGGAGAAGCGCACCCTGAAGGAAGCCTTCGCGGTGCTGGCCGCGCTCCAGTCCCTGGTGCGGGAGGAGTTTCACCTTCAGGCCTGAGGTCCGTTGAGGAGACGACATGGCGGGACTGGCGGATCTGCTGCGGGGCTTGCCCTTTTTCCGGAAAAGGCCGCTCCACCCTCTGCTGGCGGCCAACCGCGAGGCCTTCCGCATGGTGGACCACGACCGCCCGCTGGCGGCGTGCCGCTTTACCGTGCTCGACACCGAGCTGACCGGCCTCGACGCCGCCAAAAGCGAGATCGTCTCCATCGGCGCGGTGCATCTGGAGGGGCTTTCGATCCGCGCCGACCAGACCTTTTCGCAACTGGTGAAACCGCTCCGGGCGCTGCCCAAGGCCTCGACCCTGATCCACCGCATCACCCCGTCCCAGGTCCAGGGAGCCGCCGACCTGGCCGAGATCCTGCCCGGCTTCGTCGAGTTCCTGGACGACACCCTGGTGGTGGGCCACCACGTCGGCCTCGACATGGCCTTTCTCAACAAGGCCTGCCGCAAAATCCTCGGCGGCAAGCTGGCCAACCCCTGCCTCGACACCCTCCACATGGCCCGGATCTACCGCGCCGAACAGTGGGAGCACTACTACGAGCGCTACGATCTCAAGGTTTCCTACGCCCTCTCCGATCTGGCCGCCGAATACGGCCTGCCGCGGTTTCCGGCCCACAACGCCCTGGATGACGCCATGCAGACCGCCTACCTGTTTCTCTACCTGGTGAAAAAGCTCAAGGACGGCGGCATCGTCACGCTCCGCGATCTTTTCGAAGCCGGCCGCTCCTGGCGCTGGTATTTCTGAAGGGGGCCCCTGTCTCCCCGGAACCGAGGGAATTGAGGCGTTGGCCCTGGATAAGGCCGGAAATGTGTTAGCATTGTTTTCATCCGCTGGGCCTTTTCCCGGTCAATTTCCGCTCCGAAAAAATCCGTTCAGGGTCCATGCCGCGCCGGGGTTCAAGGCCAAACATTTGACGGAACCCTTCATGAAGTCGGGGAAGATGCGGTGGACAAGATCCTCGTCGTCGACGACAATTTCATCGATCGCACCCTGCTCGCCATGGTTCTGAAAAAAGCGGGGTTCCAGGTCGCCGAAGCCGATTCCGGCCCGGAGGCCCTGGAGCAGGCGGCAACGTTCCTCCCCGACCTGGTCCTCCTGGACATTTTGATGCCCGAAATGGATGGCTATCAGGTTTGCGCGCAGCTGAAAAAAGACGGCAAAAACCGGGAAATCCCCGTCATCTTCCTTTCGGGCCTGGCTGAAACCACCGACAAAGTCAAAGGTTTCGAGATCGGCGGGGTGGACTACCTCACCAAGCCCTGCGATCAGGAAGAGGTGCTGGCGCGGGTCAGAAACCACCTCAAGATGCGGGCCCTCACCCAACAGCTCCTGGAAGCCAACCGCGAACTGCTGGAAAAACAGCGCCGGCTGGATGAAGATCTGAAGGCGGCGGCCTTAATCCAAAGCAGCCTGCTACCGACCCATCCTCCCGATTTCCCGAACATTTCCATCTTCTGGAGATTTCAGCCCTGCGACCGGATAGGCGGCGACATCTTCAATGTCTTTCAACTGGACGAGCAGCACCTGGGAATCTACATGATGGACGTCTGCGGCCACGGCATCCCGGGAGCCATGGTGACGGTGTCGGTGTCCCAGATCCTGCAGCCGGAGATCGGCTACCTCAAAAGGAACCGGAGCGACTACCCTTTCTACGAGCTCCTGTCCCCGGCCGAGGTCTGTTTCGCCCTGGACCACGATTACCCCATCGACCGTTTCGATAAGCATTTCACCATTGTCTACGCCATTCTCGACACCTTCAACGGCGACCTGAAGTACTGCGGCGCGGCCCATCCCTCCCCCCTGCTTTTCCATGCCGACGGCCGGGTGGAACTGCTGGACAAAAAAGGAACCCTCATCGGGCTGGGGGAATTCGTCCCCTTCAAGGATGGGGAAAAACAGCTGGAGGCCGGGGACAGACTGGTTTTCTATACCGATGGGGTGGTGGAATGCCGGAATGAAAAAGGGGAGTTTTTCGGCGAGGACCGGTTCCTGGCCCTGCTGCGGGAGCAGATCGGGAGCCCCCTGGAGGCCCTGATCAATACCGTTTTCGATTCCCTGGCCGCCTTCGTGGGCAAGCCCGGTTTTGAGGACGATGTCAGTCTGCTGGGGGTCGAATTCAAAGGCGCCCGTTTCGGCAAAGGTGCCGGTTCGGACTGAAACCTCTCGGGAGCAGGCCCGGAATCGGTCAGGCCCCGATCCCTTCCAGCGCCGTCAGCCCTGGCAGCCGGGGATGATCGACTCCTGCTTGCGGTAGACCATCCCCTGGAACAGCGCCACGGTGTCGCCGCCGTCGTCGGTAATCCGCACCGAGTAGGAGGCCAGCCGCGGATGCCTCGACTCCTCCTTGGCCTCGGCGTAGAGGGTCCCTTCCTTGACGGCCTTGAAAAAGGAGACGCTGTTGTTGATCCCCATGGCCAGGGGGCCGTGGGAGTTGGAAGCGGCGGCAAAGGCGAAATCGGCCAGGGTGAAGATGGCGCCGCCGTGGACGGTCCGGGCGCCGTTGAGGTGGTGCGGCCCGATCTTCATGGCGGTCCGGGCCCAGCCCGGCCTCAGTTCCAACAGCTCGATGCCGCAGTGGCGGGCAAACTTGTCCTCATTGGAAAAAAACTGTTTGACGTGTTCCATGTTGGGCGCTCCTGATGGGGTTTCTCGTTGCCGTCGGATTACGATGATGGCACAGTCGCCCGCAACCATGCAATAGCGCCGGACAATCGGAGCCGAGACACTCCCGCGGCCCGCGAAGAAGCGGCCTCCCTTGCGGCCAAGGGAAAGGAGCCAGAGTGGCATTGCTGTTATCGGCCATCAAGATTGCCCTGGCAGCGCTGCTGGGTTTCTGCCTGCTGCTCTATTTCCGCCAGGACGCCATGATCTTCCTTGGCGCCGGGCTCCCTGCGGGGATGCTGGAGGAACTGCGCCGCGCCTATCCCGGCAGCGAAATCACGTTGACCGCGCCTGACGGCGTTCGGCTCCACGGCTGGTACCGCCGCGCCGAAAGCCCCTCTCCGGCGCCGCTGCTGATCTACTTCGGCGGCAACGCCGAGGACGTCTCCGGGATGCTGCTGGAGGAGGCCCGTTTCCCCGGCATCTCGCTGCTGCTGGTCAACTACCGCGGCTACGGCCTGAGCGCAGGGAAGCCGACCCAGCGGAGTCTCACCCGGGACGCCCTGTTCCTCTACGACCACTTCGCCACCCGCCCGGAAGTGGATTCGGAACGGATCATGGCGATGGGGCGCAGCCTCGGCACCTGCGTTGCCGTGGAGCTGGCCGCGCAGCGGCAGGTGGCGCGGCTGGTCCTCATCTCCCCCTTCGAGAGCCTGCGCGCCCTGGCCAAAGAACTCTACCCCTGGTTTCCGGTCGGGCCGTTCCTCCGCCATCCCTTTGATATCATCGAACGCGCCCCGGCCATCAAGGCGCCGCTGCTCGCCGTCATCGCCGGCCGCGACCGGATCGTGCCTCCGGCCCACAGCCGCCGACTGGTGGCCGCCTGGGGCGGCAAAACCGAAATTCTGGAACTCCCCGGCGCCGACCACAACGAGGTGGGGCCCCAGCCGGAGTTCTGGAACACCATCGCGCCGTTTTTGGCGCAGGGGCGGAAAAACCCCTGAATCCAATCAGGGCGCCTTTCCGCCGACGCCTCTTCCGCCGCCGAATTCCCCTTGGAAATCCCTTCGATTCGGAGTTGTCGCCGCTCTGATTTTGGAGTAGATTCGCAACCGGGCCTGTTCTGCTCCAACCTCCCCGGTCCGGAACCTCTCTGCCCGATCCCTTCAGCAGACTGTGAGATGTCTCCATGGAGGTCCAACTCGACCTGTTTCGGGACAACCCCCGCGTCATTCGCAAAAACGACGCCGCAATCCTGCTGCGCGACGCAGACGTGGCCGGAGCGTTGAAAATCTACGACACACTTCTCGAAGAACAGCCCGATGACGAGGAGTTGGCCGACCGGCGCCAGGCGGTGGCGCCGTGGCTGGAGGCCCTGGCGACGTTCCGGGCCGCCCCCGCCGGCCGCGAGCGGCTTTATGAGCTATGGTCGGGTCTGACCCGCAGCACCCCGCCGCCATTGGCCTCGGGCCTCCGGCGCCTGCTGGTTGCGGAGCTGGAGCGGCTTCCCGCGCCGGAGCGGATCTACATTCCCCCCCGTTTCCATATCGGGGCGATTTTGCTGGAGGAGGGGAGGTACGCCGAGGCGGAACGCTGGCTGGCCCCGGCTCTCGAAACCGGAATAGCGGACCGGGCCCGGTTTCTGGCCTGGCGGGGCCGGGCGCTGGCGGCGCTGGGGAGCTGGGAGGCAGGGCGCCACTGCTACCGGGACGCCTTTCTGCTGGATCCCCGCTGCGCCGCCGGGGAGCTCCCCTGGCCCCCGGAGCTGGAGGAACTGATCGCCTCCCTGGAAGGGGAGTGCGGCGACGAACTGGACGGCGCCCCGCTGGAGGCCTGGCTGCCGGCGTGGGGCTGGTTGCAGGGTTGTTTCGCCCTGCCGGCCCCGGAGCGGCCGCCGGAGCAAGCAGCGGCCTTTTGGGATGAGAAAGAGACCTCGGGTTCGATCCCCCCTCCCCGGCTCTGGTTCGAATACCTCCGCATCGCGGAACACCTGCGCCGCGATTCTCCTGATCACGCCGCCCTGGTCGCCATCCGGCGGAAGATGAAACAGCTCAACGATCCCATGTTCCGCCGCTACCTGGCAAAGATCGTGCAGGCTCCTTGAGGCTCCTGTTACGCGGATTTTTCATCGCCAATCAACGGACGGTTACGAATCCCCTCCCCCGGCTTTGGGGGAAGGCCAACCGTCCCAATCGTTTTTCACAACTTCAACCTGAGTTGAGGAGGAGATCATGAACGCGGCGGTTCTGTTGGTTTTGGCGGCGCTGTTTTTCTTCCTGGCCTACCGTTTCTATGCCCGGTTCATCGCCCGCCTGTTCGAGGAGGACGACCGGAAACCGACCCCGGCCTGCGCGCTGAAGGACGACCGCGACTACGTGCCGACCAAGCCGCTGGTGCTGTTCGGGCACCATTTCGCGAGCATCGCCGGCGGCGGGCCCATCATCGGCCCGACCACGGCGCTGCTGTTCGGATTCCTGCCGGTCTGGCTGTGGGCCGTGATCGGCACCATCTTCATCGGCTGCGTCCACGACATGACCACCCTGTTCGCCAGCGTCCGCGAAAAAGGCAAGTCCATCTCCGAAATCGCTAAGGCCTCGCTCGGGAACACCGGGTTCTTCCTGTTCATCAGCTTCACGCTGCTGATGCTGCTGCTGGTCACCTCGGCCTTCCTGGGGCTGACCGCCACCGCCCTCACCTCGACCATTCCGCTGGAGGTGCTGCAACTCCCCCCGGATCAGACCCTGGTCCGGACCGTCATGGTCGGCGGCGTGGCCAAGGCGGCGATCGGCGGCATCGCCTCCACCTCGGTGATCTTCATCACCTGCTGCGCCCCGCTGCTCGGCTTTCTCATCTATAAAAGGCAGATCAACGTCAGCCTGGCCGCCGCCATCGCGATTTTGATCTGCGCCGCTTCGGTGGCGATCGGCCTGAAATTCCCGGTGACTCTCCAACCCACGGTCTGGATGGTCGTCTTGAGCCTCTACACCTTAATGGCGGCGGGGATTCCGGTCTGGGTGATCCTGCAGCCCCGGGATTTCACCAACTCCTTCCTGCTCTACGCGGGAGTGGCGGCCCTGTTTGCCGCCGGCATCGTGGCCGGCTTCAAGGGGGTCACCTTCACGGCCCCGGCCCTGAACCTGGCCGAAGGCGCCAGCAAGATGGGGCCGATCTGGCCGTTTCTGTTCATCACCGTGGCCTGCGGCGCGATCTCGGGATTCCACTGCCTGGTATCGGGGGGGACCTCCTCCAAACAGGTCGCCAAGGAGAGCGACGTCAAGAAAGTCGCCTTCGGGGGCATGTTGCTGGAAGGTCTGCTCGCCATCGGGGTGCTGGTGGCGGTGGGGTGCGGCCTCCTGTTCCAGGATTACGTCAACATCATGTTCCCGACCGTAGCCGGAGTCCGCTCGAATCCGATCCTCGCCTTCGCCGCCGGAGCCGGCGGACTGCTGAACAAGGCCTTCGCGGTGCCGCCGCTGTACGGCACCGTGTTCGGCATCCTGCTGGTGGAAGGCTTCGTGGCCACCACCCTGGATACCGCGGTGCGGCTCAACCGCTATCTGTTCGAGGAACTGTGGCAGGTCATGTTCCGCAAGGTGCCGAAAATCATGAAATCCTACCTCTTCAACGCCTTGCTGTGCGTGTTTCTGATGTATGTCCTGGCTTACAAGAACGCTTTCCTGGTGATCTGGCCGATCTTCGGCACCGCCAACCAGCTGCTGGCCTCGCTGGCCCTGATCGCCGTCTCGGTGTGGCTGGTCAACCGCGGCAAAACCGCCTGGTTCACCATCGTGCCGGCGGTCTTCATGATGGTCACCACCATCTATTCGCTCTTCATACTGCTGATCGAGAAATACCTGCCGCAGAAAAACATCATGCTGTCGGTGGTGGATGTACTCCTGATCGTCTTTTCCCTCGGGGTCGTCTACATGGCCTTTGGAAAATGGCGGGAGCTGAAGAGGATTCCTGAAACGACCGCGCTCTGAGCCGTCCGCCAAGGCGCGGCAGCGGGTGCCGGGGAGGAAAAGGCCGGATATGGAAGCCAGAAGGATCACCGCCGCAACCCATCCGCTCATCAAACAGGCGGTGGCCATCGCCCGCCGGCGTTGGAAGGAGGAAAGCGGCCTGTTCCTGGCGGAGGGACCACACCTGGTGATGGAGGCCGTAACAGCGGCGGCCCCGATCCGGTGGCTGTTTTTCAGCCCCGCTTTTCGTCACAGCGCCGCGGGGGAGAGACTGCTGGCGCAGCTTTCGCGCCAGGGCCAGGGGGAACTGATCGAAGTCCCGGAATCCCTGCTGCGGAAGATCTCCGACACGGAAAACCCGCAGGGGATCGCCGCCGTTCTGGCTTTTTCCGAAACCTCCCTGAGCAGCCTCTTGATCCGGGACCCGGCCCTGCTCGCAATCTGCGACGCCATCGGCGATCCCGGCAACCTCGGCACCCTGATCCGCATCGCCGACGCCGCGGCCGCCGACGCCGTGATCCTGCTCCCCGGCTGCTGCGATCCCCTGGCCCCCAAGGTGGTCCGGGCCACGGCCGGGAGCCTGTTTCACCTCCCGGTGCTGCGGGCCGGGCCGGAGCAGCTGATCGACTTTCTGAACAGAAGGGGGATCGCGCTGTTGGCCACGGATCTGAAGGGGGAGCGTTCGCTGTACGAGGCCGACCTCAAAAAGCCCTGCGCCCTGCTGATCGGCAACGAGGCGCGGGGGACCTCCCCCTTTTTCCTGGAGCGGGCGCAACTGCGCCTCAAGATCCCGATGCCGGGCCAGGCCGAAAGCCTCAACGCCGCCATATCGGCGGCGCTCTGTCTGTTCGAGGCGGTGCGGCAGAGGACGAGCCCGTCGCAATGAGCTCAAGGCGCCTCGCGGAGCCGTTTCACGGCCCGGAACGCAAGGCCGCGAGCCGCGCCCGGATCGGCGCCGCAAGCAGCGGCCGGCCGGGATTTCCTTCCCAAAAACAGCGCCGTTGCTCGCCGCCGGGGGCGGTGAAGCCCAGCAGGATCGACTCCAGGTAGAAATCCCCTTTCGAGCCGGGGTTGTAGCGGGGATCCCCGGCGAGCGGAAGGCCGAGATCGGCAAGCATCACCCGGATCTGATGCATCCGCCCCGTGATCAGCCGGATCAGCACCTGCCAGGCGCCGGCATCCCCCGGCGCCTTTTCCACCTCCAGGATCTCGAGCAACGAAGGGAGGCCGCCGCTCCGGACAACGCGGCTGATCTGGCCTTCGACCCGGAGGAAGCGTTTCTGAATCCCGATCAGAGCCCCTGGATTTTCGAGCAGGCTTTCGCTCCGGGCCAGGTAATACTTGCCGATCCTCTGGCTGCGGATCTCCTCGTTGTAATAGGCCACCGTTTCCCGGTCGAAGGCGACCAGGAGCAGGCCGGAGGTGATGCGGTCGAGGCGGTGGGGGAAGAAGAGCCGCTCCCGGCCGAGGCTCTTTTTCAGGCGCGCCTCCAGCGACACCCCTTCGGTGTCGCGGCCGAGCTGCACCGAAATCCCGGCGGGCTTGAAGACCACGGCCTCGCGATCGCTCTGTTCCAGAATGATCGGCTCTGCCATAAAAGAAACCCTTTTTGAAATCTGTTGGGTTGTTTCGGTAAGGTAGCAGAATTTCAATAGACCTACCTACAATTTTATGAAAACCGTCTTGGACAAACCAAGAGTGTATTCAGAAAAAACCCTCCCTCCGGCGAACCCAAAACCGGGGGAAAAAATCATTTGACCCTCTGCTTTTGACCCTCTGCTTTTGACCTTATTCTTTGACCCGACGCTTTTCATCCCCATTGTTGACGCAGCCGGAATGCCGGTGCCGGTTCGGGTGGATTTCATGGAACGGCAAACTGTTTGACCGCAGGGAGTTTTTGCCGCTCCCCGAACCGGCGGCGGCATGGAGGGTACCCGCCGTCCTTGGGCGGGCGAAGTCAACGGGGCGCCCTTTTTCGCTTCCTTTTTGGGCGCGC
>JAFGOW010000256.1 GCA_016926265.1 Deltaproteobacteria bacterium
AACACCCCGGTGCGGTCGTCCCGCTTGGTGAGGGCCTGCTCGGGCACGATGACGGCCTCGGGGATTTGGGCCAGGATGACCGTGGCCCGGATGAACATCCCCGGTCGCAGGCGCAGACGGGAATTGTCGATGGCCAGTTCCACCCGCGCCTGGCGGGTCGCTTCCTTGAAGACGGGGGCGATGCGCTCGATGCGCCCCGGAAATTCCATGTCGGAAAAAGCGTCGGTGGCCAGGGTGACCTCTTGCCCCGGCCGCATCCGGGCATAGTCGCGCTCGGTGACAAAAATCACCCCGGTGATGGGATCGAGTTCGACGATGCGCAGCAGCGGTGTATTGGCGGAAACCGTCTCCCCCTCGTCCACATAGCGCTCGGCCACCACGCGCTCTTCGCTGCCACCGCTCCAGCCGGCGCTGATTTTGGTGTAACCCAACCGGATGCGGGCGCTCTCGAGCGCCGAATCGGCCCGCAACACCTGGGCCTGGGAAACCTCCAACTCAACCTGTTTGGCCAACTGATTGGCCCTGGCGGTATCCAATTGGGCCTCGGAAGCCACCCCGCGCTTCCGCAAGGTTTTGATCCGCTCGAAATCCCGGTTGGCCACCTCCAGAGCGCTGCGGGCCTGAGCCAGATTCGCCTTGGCCACCGCCAGTTCCGCCTGGGCCTGGGCCACAGCCTGGACATACTCGTCGTTGTCCAGTTCCCCCACCACCTGCCCGCGCCGCACCGGATCGGAGATCTTGACCGTCAGCCGCTCCACCCGGCCCCCCACCTTGGGGGCGACCAAGAATTCGGCCCTGGCCTGCAACGCTCCGCTGAAAGTGCGCCGCATCTCCATGGGGCCGCGTGTGATCGCCACCACCTCCACCGGGATCGGGCGCGCTTCCCTGCCCCCCTTGGCGGTGCCCGTCGGTTGCCGGTAGAACCAGAACAGCAGCCAAACGATGGCCAAACCGGCCAAGGCCAAGATCAGGAGACGTTTTTTCCTTCGGTCCATTTCCATCGATCATCACCTGGAAACCGCGGCGCCCCCTCCGTATCCGGAACGGCGCCGAAACATTTGGATTCAAAAAACATCTTCAAAATCAAAGGCAAAACCATCCGCGGTGATAAAATAACACATTTTCCCCAACCTCCGGCATGATTCTTCCAACGATTTTTGCAGTTTATCGCGGTCAACATCCCAAATAGACGCCGCCCCCGTTGGCCCCTTGGCGGGCGAAAAATCCCGGGACTCAGGATTTTTCTTCCCGAAATGATATAGTCATTCAGTGAAATTGGGCTGTTTGGATCGCAACCAGGCGGGATTGGCAACCCGGATGGCACCCAGAACCATCTTCATCTTCCTGCTGCTTTGCAGCTTGGGCCTGACCGGCCTCTGCCCCGCGGCCGTCACCTTGAGTGACGCGGAACGGCAGTGGCTGGAAAAAAACCGCCACCGTCTGGTACTCGGTTTCAACCGGCATTACCACCCTATCGAGTTTCTCTCGGAGGAGGGCCGTTTCGAAGGGATCGGTGCCGATGTCTTCCGCCTCATCGAACAGCGGATCGGGATCGAAATCCCGCACCGGACCCCCTTGCCCTGGTCCAAGCTGCTCGACGACCTCCGCGCCGGAGAGCCGGTCATTGCCCCGGTGATCGTCCAGACTCCCCAACGTTCCCGTTACGCCCTTTTCACCAAGCCTTACCTCGAAATCCCCCTGGCCATGATCGCCAAAAAAAATGTCAAGGTCGCCAAATCCATCGAGGATTTCCGGGGGATGAAGGTCGCGGTCCCGAAAAGCTTCGCGGTCAGGGAATTTCTCCAGGAACGCTATCCCGGCCTGTTCCGGATCGTCGAGGTGGAGCATGTCCGGGAGGGCTTGCGGGATGTCGCCTTCGACGTCGTCGATCTGCTGGTGGCCAATATCGCCACCGCATCCTACCACACGGAAAAACAGGCCATCCCCAATCTCCATGTGGTGGGAGAGCTGGAGATGCGTTACGCTTACTGCCTCGCCGTCAGCAACAATTACCCGCTGCTTCATTCCATTCTGTCCAAGGCCGTGGACGACATCTCCCCGGAGGAGATCGACAGGATCCACCGCCGTTGGCTCAAAGCGCCGCTCGTCACCCACCACACCGTGAGATTCCTCCGGATCGGCTTCTATGTCGGCGGCGCCCTCATGCTGCTGTTCCTCGTCAACAGTCTGTGGCTGAAGGCGCGCCTTCGGCGAAGCATCGCCGAGCTCTCCCGCCAGCAGGAGCAGTACCGGACCCTGTTCGAGGAGGCGCCGGTGGGCATCTTCACCTCTTCCGCGGCCCATTGTTTTCAGCGGGCCAACAAGAAGATGGCCGAAATCCTGGGCTACCCCTCCCGCGAGGCGCTGGTCGAAACGGTCCGGGACATCCGCCGCGAGGTCTTTACCGACCCCCAGCAGTTCGACGCCTTCCACCAGGATCTGGAAAAGGAGGGCCGCATCATCAACCAGGCATTTGAATTCATCCACCCCGACGACGACCGGCACTGGCTCAACCTGACCATGCGCCGGGCCGTCAACGAAAAAGGGGAGGTCAACTTCGAGGGGTTCTGCCAGGACATTACCAGCGAGCGAAAAAGCAAGGAAGCGGAGGAACAGTCAAAAATACAACTGGAGTATGAGCTCTTTCACGACTCTCTGACCCGGCTCGGCAACCGCCGCCGATGCATGAAGGAGATCTGGGAGCTGGTGCGGACCTCGCGCCAGACCAACATCTTCATCCTGTTTTTCGACATCAACCGATTCAAGGACTTCAACCACACCTACGGTTATTCCCAGGGGGACCGCCTGCTGACCCAGATCGCGGCCCGCATCCGCCATGTTCTGGGAGAGGATGGAGGAGCGCACCGGGTCGGCGGGGATCAGTTCGCCGTAGTGCGGAAAGTGGCTTCGGAGGAGGAGGCGATGCGGCTGGCGCACGCCATCCGGGATGCGGTCTGCACCCCCTACGCGGTCGGCCCGGAACATCTCGAAATGGAATTTTCCTTTGGAATGGCCCTCTGCGGCCACGGCGAGCCGGACCCGGAAAAGATCCTGAGGCGCTCGGTGTTGGCCCACAACGAAGCGAAGAAAACCGCCTCGGACCAAATCGTGGTCTACGACGACCTGCTCCACGAAAAGCATGTGCGGCGGCTCTCCATCAACCGCTGCCTGCGCCCCGGCCTGCTCCGAGGGGAGTTTTTCCTCGAATACCAGCCGATTCTGGATGTCAGGACCGACCGCCTCCACGGTCTGGAGGCGTTGCTGCGCTGGAACTCCGGCGAGTACGGGCTGCTGGAACCGGCCGAATTCATCCCGCTGGCCGAGGAGAGCGAACAGATCATCCCCTTGGGAGAGTTTGCCATCGAAAAAGCCTGCCGCTTCTGGACCGCGGCGGGGCTGACGGAACAGAATCTGATCCTGGCGGTCAACGTCAGCGGCAAACAGTTCGACCAGCGCGGTTTCGTGAAACGGCTCCAGACCCTCCTGTACCGGACCTCCATGCCAAGCCACCAGCTCAAGCTGGAGATCACCGAAACCGCTCTGATGAAAAACGCCAAGGAAACGGCCGCCAAACAGGAGGAACTGGCCGCGATGGGGGTCCACATCAGTATCGACGACTTCGGAACCGGCTACTCCTCCCTCGACTATCTGCGCCGCTTCGCCGCCGACACCCTAAAAATCGACATGAGTTTTGTTCAGAAGATGGAGACCGACTCCAAATCGCTGGAATTGGTCAAAGCGATGGTCAACCTGGCGGAGACCTTCGACATGCTGGTGGTGGCGGAAGGGGTGGAAACCGAGAAACAGAAGCGGTTGCTGGAAAGTCTCGGCTGTCATCTCCACCAGGGCTTCCTCTATTCCAGGCCGCTTCAGGAGCAGGACCTGCCCCAACTGCTGCGCCGTTTCAGCCCCTCGCTCTCCCTCTCGGCCCCCTGATTTTCCGGCGCCCGCGGCGCCGCCCCACGACCCCGGTCACAGGATGGTCCAGGGACGGGAAGCCGCCCATTCCCGCAACCTCTCCAGCAGCCAGCCTTCCAGCCCCGGCGCCAGATAAAAACGGGGCCGCAGCAGATCGTCAGCCGGGGCGATGAGGCCCTGCCGCCGGGAGATTTCGGCCAATGGGGTGTCGGGGTAAATCCGGACTCCAGCCGTCAGCCGCAGCGTCTCCAGTTCCAGGGATTCCGCAAAAGCCAGGCTCTCCTCCACCGACTCCCGTGTCTCGCCGGGGCCCCCCAGCAGCAGAAAGCCCTGGCGTTCTATTCCGCAAGCGGCGAACAGGGCGGCAGCGGCCCGAATCTCCGGCGGCGAGAACCGCTTGTTGAAATTCCTCAGAATCGGCGCCGAGCCGCTTTCGAAACCGAGGCTGATTTGCCGGCAGCCGGCTTCAGCCATGAGCTCGACCAGTTCCCGATCCACATGTTGGGGGTAAACGATGCCGTGTAGACGGAGATGCAGCCCTCTTTCCAGGATCCGGCGGCAGAGCTCCTTGGCATAGTCCGGAGGGAGGTTGAAGGTGTTGTCCACGAAGAAGAAATTTTCGTAGCCGGCCGCGGCCCATGGCTCCAGCCAGGCGGCGAACCGCTCCGGGGAGCGCTTCCGGACCAGGGTCCCCTCGATCCGCGGCGTGGAACAGTAACTGCAGTTCAAGGGGCATCCCCGCCGGGTCTGCACCGGGATCCAGGCCTCCCTGCCGCCGGCAGCCGCTGCGGAGAAGATGCCGGGAGCGGGCAGGGGCAAATCGTCCAGCCGGGCGGCCATCTCCCGTGGCCGCGGCCGGCCGCCGCTACGGCTATGGACCCCCGCTATCCCGGAACCATCCAGACCCGCCTCCAGCCGCGCCAACAACGCCGGAAAGGCAACTTCCCCTTCCCCCTCGATGCCCAGGTCGGCGTCGAGGTAGGTCAGCACACTCTCCGGGAACAGGCTGTAGCCGGCGCCGCCCAGCACCAGCGGCGCCGAGGAGTGGGAGCGGCAGGCCGCCGCCACCTCCTGAAGCCTCGCCAGCAGAAACCTGGGCGCGGCCATGCGCTGGTCATCGATATTCCGCACCGAAAGGCCGATGCAGGAGGGCCGGACCGCGACGATGGCCTCCCGGACCACGGCCTCGGCCGCCGCCTCGGGTTTCAGGTCCAGCAGGGTGACGTCATGCCCGGCCTTTTCCGCGGCGGCGGCCACGCAGGCCAATCCCATCGGCAGGACCGGCAGCGAAGATTGTTCAGTCTGGGCCGAAATCAGAAGAACCTTCACGGTTTCAGAGCTCCCCGGATCGCTACAGGGGTTCGCGCCCCTTCAATCGGTTGACGGCCGCGGTGGTGCCGATCACGATCAGGCAATCGCCGCCCAGCAACTGCAGAGCGGAGCTGATGGCGGTTATCTGCTCGCCGCCCCTGCGGATGCCAACCAGCGTGGCCCCGAATTTCTGGCGGAAGCGGAGCTCGGCCACCGATTTCCCGGACAGAGGTGAATCGGCCGCCACGGCGATCTCGGCGATTTCAAAACGGCCGAACCCCTCCAGATTCTGGGGAGCTTCGAGCTGATTGAGGAGACTTTCGGCATCCTTGAGGTCCTCCGCGGACCCCACGATGAGCAGCCGGTCGGAGGGATAGATCCGGAACCCCGGCTCCGGATCATAATAGATCTGCCCGCCGCGGCTGACGGCCAGAATCGTTATCCCCGTCATCGTCTCCAGAGAGATTTCCTGGATGGTCTTCCCGACCAGGGCCGCGTCCGATTTGATCGGCACATCCAGGAAGGAGATCGGCCAGTTGACCGTCTCCGGCAGAAAATCCATGGCATAGGCGAGGGCATCGGCGCCCCGCTCGGCGGCGTCGGCAAAGGGGCGGAAAACCAGGTGGGCGCCGGCGCTCTTGAACTCCCGGGCCTCCTCCTCGCTGGCCGCCGTCAGGGTGAATTTGCACGGGTACCCCATCTTTTGGATGTTGCGGACCAGGGCCAGGTTGATCTCCCTGGAGCGGACCGTGCTGATCACCCACCGGGCCTTGTTCAGCGGCAGATGCTCATGGATCTCCGGGTCGGAAATATCCCCGTACAGAACGGCCAGTCCCCGCTCCCGCCACCGGTCCAGAGCGCCGGGGTCGAAATCCACCCCCAGCACCGTTTTGTTGCGCCGCAAAAGGTATTCGGCGAGGCCGCTTCCGTAGTTGCCCAAACCCATCAGGATCACATCCACCGGCGCCGCCACCTGGGTGCTGTCGATGGCGTCCTCGCGGTAGGGATGGCGCCTTTCGAAGACCTTCAGGGGGGTCGAGAGGAAATGATAGAGGGGGGCCGAATAGAGGATCATGTAGGTGGAGAGGAAGATGGTCACCACCCCCACCAGGGTGATGAGACCGACGGTCTCATTGGAAATATGGCCGATGCTTAGCCCCAGGGCCGCCACGATCAGGGAGAACTCGCTGATCTGGGCCACCGTCAATCCGGCGAAAAAACTGGTGCGGCGCCGGTAGCCCATCACTCCCATGATGACGAGAACGATGAGCGGGTTGCCGATGAGCACGAACAGGGAAAAGATAAAAGAGGCGCCGAGCTGCGAACCGACCGCGGACCAGTCCAGACGGGCGCCGAGGTCGATGAAAAAAAAGAGCAGCAGAAAATCCCTGAGGCCAGTGAGGCGCGCCCCGATGGAATCGCGGTAGGAGGTGGAGGCCAGCGAGACCCCGGCCAGGAACGCCCCCACCTCCTTGCTGAAGCCGAGATATTCGCTGCCAGCGCCGAGAAACACCGCCCAGGCGATGGCGAAAAGGGTCAACAGCTCCAGGGAGTGGGCCAGTCGCCGGGTCAGATGGGGGAGGACGTATTTCATCAGCAAGCCGACCAGCGCCATCAGCCCCAGCCCTTTGGCGCCCATGATCAGCGCCGAGAGATAGGCCGAACCTTCACCGCCCAGGGAGGATCCGAAGGTGGTGAGGCCGACCAGGGCCAGGATGGCGGCGATGTCCTGAACGATCAGAAAACCGATGGCGATCTGGCCATGGAGGGAATCGATCTCCTTCTTGTCCGAGAGCAGCTTGACGATGATGATGGTGCTCGAAAAGGTGAGGGCCACCGCCACATAGGCGGCGGTGAGAAAAGGCATGTCGAGGGCGATGGCGATGGCGAAGCCGATCAGCGAGGTGAAAACGATCTGCCCGAGGCCAGTGGCCAGTGCGACCGGGCCGGTGGTGCGGATCAGGTGCAGGTCGAGCTTGAGGCCGACGATGAACAGCAGCAGAGCGATGCCGATATGGGCCAGCAGTTCGATCTGATCGTAGCTGCGGATGATCCCCAGCCCTGAAGGGCCGGCCAGGATCCCGGCGGCCAGAAACATGATGATCAGCGGCTGGCGCAATTTTTGGCCGATAACCCCCAGCAGGGTCGCAAGACCCAGAATGGAGGCGATTTCCAGAAAGGGAGTTCCGTGGCTCATTGTTGGCCGCTCTCGTGAGGCCCGGTGGCGCCGCAGGATGGAATCAGAATAAGAAGGAAGTTCCGGAGCTGTTTCCGGGGAATTGCTTCCCTGAAGTTAACAGAGGCCGCAGCTTTTTGAAAAGGCCTTTTCTTCTTGGAACCCTGCTCCTTGGGAACTGAAGGATTTCCCGCCGGGCGCCACGGCGCCGTGGCCAAGAAGGGTCCGCCGCCTGGCCGGAGAACCGGCCGCAATGGACGCAAAGGCGCTCCGGTTCCGATCCGATCCTCGGGTTTCCGAAGCCGCGGCAGTCCGGAACCCCGAAGGGCTTTCATCCCCTTTTTGAAAAGAATTCCACCACCCGCTCCCCCACCTCGTTGGCGGCCCGCACGCAGTCGTTGATCCCGACCCCGAAAAAGGCATTGCCGGTGAGGAAAAATCCGGGGCACGAGCCGAGGCGTTGCTCCAGCGCGGCCAGCCGGCGGGCATGGCCGGTACGGTACTGGGGGATGGCCTGAGGATGGGGATAGAGCCGGATAAAGTCGGGCGCGGCCGTGATCCCCATGACGGTTTGGAGATCGGCCCTGACCCGCTGTTGGACCTCGACTTCGGAAAGCGCGATCACCTCCGGCCGCGTCGCCCCCCCCAGCATGGAGCGGAGCAGGACGTGCCCTTCGGGGGCGCGATGGGGGAAGATGCTGCTGTCCCACAGGGTACCGAGAACGGATCGTCCGGCGCCGCGGGCGGCCAGGAACCCGAATCCCTCCGGGCTGCGGGGGAGCTTGCCCCGCTGGTAGCCGAAGCAGACCACCCACAGCGGCGCATAGGGTATTTCAGCCAGCAGCCGGGAGAGCTCCCCATCGAGCGCCGCCGTAACAGCGCTGGCGGCGTAGGCGGGGCAGGCCGAGATGACCGCCTCGGCCTCGACCGCGGCGCCGTCCTCCAATTGGACGCGATAGCCGCCGCCGCGCTTTGAAACGGCCACGGCCCTGGCCCCGCGCCGGATCTCCCCTCGGAGGTTTTCGGCCAACTCCGGGATCAGTTCCTCGATGCCCTGTTCGAAGGAGGTCAGCTTGCCGCCGGGACCCGACGGACCGGCGACGGACTGGCCGGCCCGGTGCTCGGCGCGGCGTTTTTTTTGCAGTTTGAACAGCGCCCGGATCAGGCCGCCGTAGTCCTGCTCCAATTGATGGATGCGGGGGAAGGAGCTCTGGAGGCTCATGGCCTCGGGATCACCGGCGAAGACCCCGGAGACCATGGGGCCGATCAGCTTCTCCAGAGCCTCGGCGCCAAGCCGCCGGCGGGCGAAGTCGGCCAGGGTCTCGTCCTCCCCGTCGCGGCGCGGTGGAATCAGCAGCTCCAGCGCCAGCCGCAGCTTTCCCGGCCAGGAGATGAGCCGCGAACCGAAGAAGGAGAGCGCCCCCTGCGGCAGTTGGTGCAACTTCCCTTCCGAATAGACGAAGCGGCGGCGGGCCCAGTCGTTGGAGCGCAGCAGCCGGTTTTCGAGGCCGATCCGGCGGCACAGCTCCAGGGTCAGCGGCTTGCTGTCGAGAAAACCGTTGGGACCCCATTCGCACAGATACCCCTCCTCGGCGATACTCCGCAGCTTACCTCCGAGACGCGGCTCCTTTTCCAGCACCACCGTCCGCAGCTCGATTCCGGCCGCGGCGGCCCGCCGCTCGACAGCCTCGGCAACGGCCAGCCCGGAGATGCCGCCGCCGATGATGACGACCTTGGACATCCTGACCTCCCCCCTCCCGAATCACGTCACGTCATTATAGCAGAACAGCTGCCGGCCAATCCCTTCAATTATCCTGGAGCGGCCTTGACGCAAGCCCCCCGCCTCATTATATTGAGATCAAATTTACCCAAAAAAATTAGGAGCTTTCATGGCCAAGGATTATTACGCCGTACTCGGCGTCGCCAAGACCGCGAGCGCCGACGAAATCAAAAAAGCCTATCGCAAGCTGGCCCTCAAATACCACCCCGACCGGAATCCCGGCGACGCCAAGGCGGAGGCCAAATTCAAGGAGCTCACTGAGGCCTACGCGGTCCTCTCCGACACCGAAAAAAGGCGGCAATACGATCAGTTCGGCGCCGCCGGCTTCGAGCAGCGCTTCACCCAGGAAGATATCTACCGCAACTTCGACGTCGGCGACATCTTCCGGGAGTTCGGCTTCGGCACCGACGACATCTTCAGCCGCCTGTTCGGGGGCCGCAGCGGGTTCCGCGCCCAGAGCCCGTTTGGGGGGCAGGCCGGTTTCCGCTCCGGCCGTGGCCAGGATTATCTGCTCCAAATCAGCATTCCGTTCCGAGCCGCCGCCCAGGGGGGACAACAGCGGGTCGATTTCCGCCGCGACGGCCAGGTGGAGCAGCTCCAGGTGCGGATTCCGGCCGGCGTGGAGTCGGGCCAGAAGCTGCGGGTCGGCGGCAAGGGGGGGCCCGGTTCCGGAGGGGGGCCCGCCGGTGACCTGCTGCTGGAGGTGCAGGTGGAAGCGGACCCGCTGTTCCGGAGGGAGGGAGACGATCTGCTGGTCACGGTGACAATCCCTTTTTCCACCGCCTGTCTGGGAGGCAAAACCGAGGTTCCGACCCTGGCGGGGACCAAAACCGTCAAGATCCCCGCCGGCATCTCCTCAGGGGGAAAAATCCGTCTCAAGGGATTCGGGATCGCGGCGCGCGGCGGCAAACCGGCCGGGGACCTTTTCGCGGTGGTGGAGGTTTCGGTCCCCGCCCGCCCCACCGCGAAACAGCGGGAACTGCTCGAAAAACTTCGCGACGAAGGGCTTTGAGCGCCCTGAACTATTCGAATATGCTTTGTTTTTCGACTTCCAGAAAACCCAAAAGGGCCTTGTGGGGCGATCCGCGTTCATGCTAGGATGGCCTCGTTTTCGGCACCCGACGGCACCACGCATCCCCCGTCACCATCCATTTAATCCACCGACCTGAAAGGAGAAGTTCCTCCGATGTCCGGCCATAGCAAATGGTCAAACATTAAGCACCGCAAAGGGGCGCAGGACGCCAAGCGCGGCAAGATCTTCACCAAACTGCTCAAGGAAGTCACCATCGCCGCCCGCAACGGGAGCGATCCCGGCTCCAATTTCCGATTGCGGATCGCCATCGACAAGGCCAAAAGCGAAAACGTCCCCAAGGACACCATCGAACGGGCCATCAAAAAAGGCGCCGGCGAACTGGAAGGGGTCGCTTTTGAGGAAGGAACCTTCGAGGGGTACGGGCCGGGCGGCGTCGCCGTGATCGTGGAGTTCATGACCGACAACCGGACCCGCACCGTGGCCGACGTCCGTCACATCTTCTCAAAAAACAACGGCAATCTGGGGGTGACCGGCTCGGTCTCCTTCCTGTTCCACCGCAAGGGGCTGATCTCCTTTGCCGAGGATCAGGATTTCGACGCCATTTTCGAGGCGGCGCTGGAGGCGGGCGCCGAGGATGTCAAGAACGAAGAGGGGGCCATCGAGGTGCTCACCGCTCCGGATGACTTCATGGAGGTGCGCGACGCGCTGGCCGCCAAAGGGCTGAACTGGGAAACGGCGGAAGTGACCATGGTCCCCCAGACCACCGTCACGCTGGAAGGGAAACAGGCCGAACAGATGTTGCGGCTGATGGAAAAACTGGAGGACTACGACGACGTCCAGAACGTCTACGCCAATTTCGACATCGCCGATGAAGATATCGAACAGATGATGGGATAAGGGGAAATCCGCTTCCGCCCCAACACCGGGAAGGGCAGGTCCAGATGCGCATATTAGGGGTCGATCCGGGAACCCTGGCAACCGGTTACGGCCTCATCGAATCGCAGGGCTCCCGCCTCGTCCACATCGCCCACGGCACCGTGCGCACCTCTCCCCGCAGCGAGCTGGCCGAACGGCTGGCGGTCATTTTCAGGGAGCTCTGCCGGGTGATCGGGGAAGCCGCTCCGGATGCCGTGGCGGTGGAAAAAGTGTTCGTTTCGGCCAACGTCGCCTCGGCGCTGAAACTCTGCCACGCCCGCGGGGTCGCCCTGCTGGCCGGGGCGCAGTTTCAGCTCCCGGTCTACGAATACAGCGCCCTGCAGGTCAAAAGTTCGGTGGTCGGCTACGGCAAGGCCGCCAAAAGCCAGGTCCAGCAGATGACCCGGATGATCCTGAAACTCCCCGCGACGGCTCCCGCGGACGCGGCCGACGCGCTGGCGGTGGCCATCTGCCACGCCCACAGCCACACCCTTCAGAACCGGCTCGATCGCCTGGCAATGGCCACCAAGGAGCCGCGGCCATGATCGCCCGCCTGACCGGAGAGCTGGTCTTCAAAACGCCCGACCACCTCATCGTCGACGTGGGGGGGGTCGGCTACCGGGTCCAGATCCCGCTCTCCACCTTCTATGCGCTCCCCGACCAGGGGCCGGTTTCCCTCTTCATCCACACCCATGTCCGGGAAGACGCCATCCACCTCTACGGATTTCAAGATCCTTTTGAAAAGGAGCTGTTCGGCCTCCTGATTTCGATTTCGGGAGTCGGCCCCAAACTGGCTGTCAATATTCTCTCCAACATCCCAGCCCGGGAGTTCTGTTACTGCATCGAGCGTGACGATCCGCAACGGCTCTCGGCCATCCCCGGCATCGGGAAAAAAACCGCGGAGCGGCTGGTGCTGGAACTCAAGGAGAAGGTCCGGCGGCTCTCCCCGCCCTCTTCCCCGTCAGGCCCGGCAATGCGGGCCAGCGGGGAAACCACCAGGACGGAGGATGCGGTGGCCGCCCTGGTCAGCCTCGGCTACAAGGAAAACAGAGCGCGAAAAGCCCTCGAATCCCTGAAAATGGAGGGCCCGGCCTCGGTAGAGGATTTGATCAAGAAGGCCCTGAAGGCCCTCTCCCCCTGACGGCCCGCGGAAAAACCGCGGCTTTGCCCCCATAAACGCTTTCCGACCGCGGCGGCGGTCCTGGAGCCCCCATGGATGAACGTCTCATCAGCGCCGAATTCATGAGCCACGAAGATCCGGCGGAAAACCGGCTGCGTCCCCAGCGGCTCAAGGAATACATCGGCCAGGCCAAGATCAAGGATAACCTCGATGTTTTTATTTGCGCCGCCCAAAAACGCCGCGAGCCTCTCGACCATGTCCTCCTTTACGGGCCTCCCGGCCTGGGCAAAACCACCCTGGCCCACATCGTCGCTTACGAGATGGGAGGGAAGATCAAGTCGACCTCGGGGCCGGTCATCGAAAAACCGGGCGACCTGGCCGCCATTCTGACCAACCTGGAGCAGGGGGATGTGCTCTTCATCGACGAGATCCACCGCCTGCCGCTGGTGGTGGAGGAGATCCTCTACCCGGCCATGGAGGATTTTCAGATCGACATCGTCATCGGCCAGGGGCCGGCGGCCCGCACCCTGAAGCTCGACATCCCCCCCTTCACCCTGGTGGGGGCCACCACCAGGCTGGGGCGCCTGTCGCCGCCGTTGCGCGACCGGTTCGGGATCATCGCGCGCCTCGAGTTCTACCAGCCCGATGAACTGCTGCAGATCGTGAAGCGGAGCGCCTCCATCCTCGGCATCCAGGCCGATCCCAAGGGAGGGGAGGAAATCGCCCGCCGCAGCCGAGGCACGCCACGCATCGCCAATCGCCTGCTGCGCCGGGTGCGGGATTTCGCCGAGGTGGAAGGGGACGGCGGCATCTCCCTGGAAATCGCCCGCAGCGCCCTGGCAAGGCTGGAGGTGGATCAGAACGGTTTCGATCACATGGACCGTCAGATCCTGCTGACCATCATCGAGAAGTTCAACGGCGGGCCGGTAGGGCTCGAAACCCTGGCCGCCGCCGTCGGGGAAGACAAGGACGCCATCGAGGATGTCATCGAGCCCTATCTGCTGCAGCAGGGTTTTCTCCATCGAACGCCACGGGGACGCACCGCCACGCCCCTGTCTTACCGCCATTTTCACAAATCGCCCCCCGAACTCCTGTCCGGCGGCTCCCTGTTCGGAGAAGAGTGACCCCCTAAGGGACGGCAATCATGAGTGCCTCGGCCCCCAAACCTTTCCTCTTTTTTCCGCTTTCCGTTTCCCGCAAGATCCTGGGCGGCTACCTGCTGGTCAGCCTTTTTTCCCTGGCTGCCGTCATCTACTCCCTGACAGCCTTAAACGATCAGACCGCTCTTTCCCGGCGCCTGGTCCAGGTCGATTTCCGGGGGCTGACCCTGGTCCAGGAACTGATCCGCAACCTTCTCACCCAGGAACGGATCGAACGCCAGGCCCTGATTCTCAAGGATGCGGCCCTGGTGGAACTCTACAACAGCCGCCGCAAGGAATATGACGAACTCCGGCAGGCCTTGGCGCGGCTCCCTTTCGGAACCCCTTTCAGCCTCCTGCCCGAGGGGGATATCCGGGAGCTGAGCGCCCGCATGGCCGTCCTGCTGGAGAAAAAACAGTGGAAGGAAGCGGGCGCCTTCTCCCAGAAGGAACTGGCGCCGGCCCGCGGCAGCCACCTCGATCAGGTCCGGAACCTCCAGCGGCAGTTGCAGGAGTCTCTCGATGCCTCCCTGCAGGCCCTTCCGGAAAGCAGCCTGCGGGCCTATCGGACCACCCTGCTGCTGTTTTTCGTCGGGCTGCTGCTTGCCTCCCTGGTGGCGGGAAGACTGCTTTATAAATTCAACGAATCGCTCCGGCTTCTGACCCGGGCCACCCATCAGCTGTCGGAGGGTAATTTCGATCTCTCCCCGGCCCTGGAGGGGGAGGACGAATTCGGGCAACTGGCCCAGCATTTCTCCGCCATGGCGGAGAAACTCAAGGAACTGGACCAGGACAGTCTGGACGCCAGCCCCCTGACCTACCTGCCCGGCAACCGGCGGATCGAAAAGGAACTGCTGAGGCGGGTGGAAAAGGGCATCTCCTTCGCCAACATCTACATCGATCTGGACAACTTCAAGGCCTACAACGACCGTTACGGCTTCCAGGCCGGCAGCAACGTCATCTATCACACCGGGCAGATCCTCCAGAACGCCGTGGCTGATCTGGGCAACCGCGACGACCTGGTCGGCCACATCGGCGGCGACGACTACGTGGTTCTCAGCACCCCGGAAAAGGCCGAAGCGATCGCGCGACAGATCATCGCCGAGTTCGACCGCACCATCCCCGATTTCTATTCGGAAAAGGACCGCACGGCCGGCTCTTTTTCCGCCGCCGACCGGTTCGGGACGGTCCGCGTCTTTCCGCTGCTGACGGTTTCCGTCGCCTGCGTCATCTCGGGAAACCTCAAGAACCCTTCTCCCCAGGCCATCAGTCGGGAATGCGCCCGGCTCAAGAAACACCTGAAGAATCTGCCGGGGAGCAACTACCTGATCGACCGCCGCGCCAACCGTTGAATCCCCGGTGCCTGCGCGGAAGATCCCGGTCCGGGCCCGGCAGCCATACGCCGCCCCTGGACGGAATTTCTTTTTCAGAAGGTTGGAGACGGCACGGTGCCGATGGGAAAAATGCTCGTTGCCCTGGGGCTGGTTCTGATCGGGCTGGGGGTTCTCTTGATGCTGGCGGACAAACTCCCCTTTGGGGGGAAGCTCCCTGGAGATTTCCACTTCGAAAAAGGGGACTTCTCCTTTTATTTTCCCTTGGGGACCTGTCTGGTGATCTCGCTGTTGTGCTCCCTGCTCCTGTGGTTGTTCAGACGCTGAATCGGCGAACAGCCGCGGGGTTGTGTTACAATTGTGGGAAATCGGAGCCACCAAAAAATCTCAGGAGGGAAAACATGCTGGAATTCGCGGAAAAACTGATGCTGACCGGAATGGGCGCCCTGACCCTCAGCCAGCAGAAGCTGGAGGAGATGATCAAGGAGATCAAGGAACGCCTCAACCTGAGCGAGGAGGAAGGGAAAAAACTGCTCTCCAAAATTCAGAAAAGCGCCGAGGAGCAGCAGAAGAAACTGGAGAAGCTGGCCATGGAGGAAGTCAGGAAATCGTGCGACCGGCTGGGGATGGTCAGCCAGGAAGAGCTGAAAAAACTGGAGCGGAAGGTCGCCGACCTCGAAAAACGGATCAAGGGGCTGGAAGGGTGACCGGCCTCCGATGCTGTCCGTTTTCCGGATTCATCGCAATATCCGGTTTCTGAAACGCTATCGTCAGATCCTGGCCGTCCTCATCAAATACGGCTTCGGGCATATCGTCGATCAGCTCAACCTGACCGGCTACCTGGAACTGGGGAAAAAAATCCTCTCCCTAGGTTCCCCGCGCCGCGAAATCATCTATCTGACGCCCCCCGAACGGCTGCGACTGGCCATGGAGGAGTTGGGGACCACCTTCATCAAACTGGGGCAGATTCTTTCCACCCGCCCCGATCTGGTCCCCCAGGACTTCACCGAGGAGTTCCGCAAGCTCCAGGATCATGTCCCGGCGGTGCCCTTTGAATCGATCAAGTCACAGCTTGAGGAGGAAATCGGGGCCGCGATTAACGAAGCCTTTCTGAACTTCGACCCGCACCCCATCGCCGCCGCCTCCATCGCCCAAGTCTACCGGGGCTGCCTGAAAAGCGGCGAAGAGGTAGCCGTCAAGATCCGGCGCCCCCATATCCAGGAAAGGGTCGAAACCGACCTGGAGATCCTGCTCGGCATCGCCCAGTTGATCCGCCATCACTTCCCCCACTGGGAGATCTACGACCCGGTGGGGATCGTCCGGAATTTCCGCCGCACCATCCGCCGGGAGATGGATTTTTCCAAGGAAGCCTACACCATCGATCGCTTCGCCGAAAATTTCTCCGGGGACGAGACCGTCTACGTGCCCAAGGTATTCTGGGACTTCACCGGCGAAACGGTGCTGACCATGGAGTTCATCCAGGGCATCAAGGTTTCCTCCCATGCCGAGCTCCAGGCCCGGGGCTACGACCTGAAGACCATCGCCAAAAACGGCGCCAACGCCATCCTCAAGCAGGTCCTGGTCCATGGCATTTTCCACGGGGATCCCCATCCCGGCAACATCTTCATCCTGCCCGGAAACACCGTCTGCCTGCTCGACTACGGAATGATCGGCCGCCTCGACGAACATCTCAAACAACACCTGGCCGATCTTCTCAACGCCGTGACCAAAAGGGAGGTCGAACGGCTGGTGGCCACCCTGCGCGACGCGGGAGAACTCCCGGACGAAACCAATCTCCGGGAACTTCGCAAGGACCTGAACGAGTTCGTGGACGACTATTACGGCCGGGCTCTGAAGGATCTCCATACCGGTAAACTGCTGCTTGATTTCGCCGCCATTCTGAACCGCCATCGGATCAACTTCCCCAGCGACCTGATGCTGCTGGCAAAGGCCCTGGTCACGGTGGAGGGGATCGGGCGCCAGCTCGACCCCGAATTCAATATGGTGGAGATGCTCTCCCCCCTGATCGCCAAGCTGATCCGGGAACGGCTGTCTCCCGGCAGCCTCTCCCGTGAACTGGGGGAGCTGGCCCAATCCTACGGCGGCATGTTCAAACGGCTCCCCTGGGATATCAAAGAACTGATTTCCCGCCTCAACCAGGACAAATTCCGCATCGACCTCCGCCACCAGGGCTTCGAAAAACTGATCACCGATCTCGACAAAGCCAGCAACCGCATCTCCTTCAGCCTTCTGATCGCCGCGCTGGTGGTCGGCTCCTCCCTGATCATGCAGACCGAAAAGGGGCCGCTCCTCTTCGGGTTCCCCGCCCTCGGCCTGGCCGGCTACTCCATCGCCGCCCTGCTCGGTCTGTGGCTGGCGGTGGCCATCCTCCGTTCGGGCCGTCTCTAGTGTGTCCCGAACGCCACACCGAAACCGGAAAATCTTCCACACATTCTCCTAACAATTTTTTTTCTTATTTTATTTCAATAATTTAGAAGCTCTTTTTTGATGGCCGGAAATTTGCATTCACTTCTGTCCGCCACCCAGTCACGTTTTTGGAGGAAACAGAATGATCAACCAATGCACCCTGGCCGCACCCATTCTTTTCTCGGGGATCGGCGTCCACTCCGGCAACCGCATCAACGTCGTGCTGCGCCCCGCGGAAAGCGGAAACGGTATCGTATTCCACCGCCAACTCGGAAACCGGACCGTCTCCATTAAAGCCTGCGCCGAAAACGTCGTCGACACCCGCATGGCGACGGTCCTCGGCCACGGCGACGCCACGATCTCCACCGTGGAACACCTGCTGGCCACTCTTTACGCCTTTGGGATCGATAACCTGCACATCGACATCGACGGCCCCGAAGTTCCCGTCATGGACGGAAGCGCCCTCTGCTTCGTGGATCAGATCCGCGCCACCGGCATCCGGAGACTGCGCGCCACCCGCAAATACCTGACCATCCGCAAACCGATCGATCTGGTCTCCGGCGAAAAACGGATCAGCATCATCCCGTCACGTTTTTTCCGGATCACTTTCGACATCGCCTTTGACCATCCCAGTATCGCTTTGCAGAACCATGCCATCAAGGTGACCCCGGGATCCTTCAGCCAGGAGGTGGCGCCGGCCCGCACCTTCGGTTTCCTGAAAGAATACGAGTACCTGAAGGCTCGCAATTTGGCCCAGGGGGCATCCCTGGAAAATACCGTGGTGATCGGGGAGCAGGGCATCCTCAACCCCGAGGGGCTGCGATTCCACGATGAGTTCGTGCGCCACAAGATCCTCGACATCATCGGCGATTTCAGCCTTCTCGGCTATCCGATCCTGGGGCATGTCAAGGCCTATAAGTCGGGGCACCAGACCAACCATGAGATGGTAACCCGGATTCTGGCCTCACCGGACCACTGGAAATTGGCGGAATTCTCCCAAAGGGACCTCCGCGCCGCCTTTGGAACCACCCCCAATCCCTACCTCGCAGAACCGGCTCTCTCCAAGGCCTAGAAATTCCTTCTGCGTCTTTCTCTTCTGCGGGGAAAGCGGTCCAAGCCGCTTTCCCCGCAGGCTTTTCCATTCAACTTGCTTTTTGCCCCGCTTCCAGCAACAATAAACAAGGCATCGCCGGTTCGGGTCTTTGCCCCGGCCGCCACCAGAGCCGCTTCCTTCGGTTTCCGCCAACCCGAATCCGCGTCCCCTGGGACGATCCGTATCCCGGTGAAGGTGCCAGCGCCTCATCCATCACACAGCAGAACAAAATGTCCCAGTTCGCCGTCCTCAAAGATCCGGAGCAGCCCGAACGGAAAAAACGCCGCCGGGAGATCTTCCTGAGCGTGTTCATCGTGCTGCTGATCCTGCTCTTTTTCCATTTCCAGGGGCAGCTCTTTAAAAACACGATCAATCTGCCGCTCTCCAACACCATCGTCGTTCTGGCGATCATCAACCTCAATATCCTGCTTATCATCCTGTTTTTGTTTCTGGTCTGCCGCAACCTTTTCAAACTGTTCATCGAAAAACGCCGCAAGGCTCCCGGGGCCATGCTCCGGACCAAGCTGGTGGCCGCTTTCATTGCGCTCTCTCTGGTCCCAACCCTGCTGCTCTTTTTCGCTTCGGTGGCCTTCATCACCAATTCCATCGAAAACTGGTTCAACACCCAGATCGAGACCTCCCTGGATGAATCTCTCAAGGTGGCCGAAACCTATTACCAAAATTCGGCGGCCAACGCTCTCTATTACGCGGAGCAGATCGCCCGCATCGTCAAGAACCAGAAACTCCTCAATCAGAAAAACCTTCCTAAACTCCAGACCCTGGTCAAGAAAAAACAGATCGAATACAATCTCGGAGTCGTGGAGGTCTTCTCTTCGACCTACGAGGAACTGGTGCGGGCCGCCAACCCCCATGTCCCGATGGCCTCCTTCACCGAAACCGACTCCGGCAGCATCCGGGAAGGGCTCCTTGGCAACCGTTTCACCCGCATCACTCCCATCGGCAAAGCCGATCTGATCCGCGGCATCGTCCCGGTCTATTCCAACTGGAACCCCAAGGATGTGGTCGGGGTCATCGTGGTCAATTACTACGTCCCCTACTCGCTAGTCAGCAAGATGAAGGAGATTTCGACCTCTTTCGGGCAGTACAAGGAAACCAAGCTTCTCAAGGGAAAAATCAAACAGGTCTACATCGTCATCCTGCTTCTGATCACCCTCGTCATCACCTTCCTGGCAACCTGGTTCGGCTTCCATCTGGCCAAGGAGATTACCGGCCCCATTCAGGCCCTGGCCGTCGCCACCGACGAGGTGGCCAACGGGAATCTGGAGGTGACCATCGAATCGACCAGCCAGGACGAGATCGGGAAGCTGGTGGACGCCTTCAACCAGATGACCGCCGACCTGCGCCGCGGCCAGATCGAAATCGGACAGGCCTATCGGGAACTCCAGACCTCCAACACCGAGATCGAGCAACGGCGCCGCTATATGGAGGTGGTGCTGCGCAATGTGACGGCGGGGGTGGTATCGGTGGACATGTCGGGGCGTTTCACCACCATCAACAAAGCGGCCGAAAAACTTCTTCGCCTCAAGTCCTCCACCGTCATTGACAAGCACTACACCGAGGTCATGGATGCCCAGAGCCTGGCCATCGTCGAGGAATTTCTGGAGGACATGAAGAACTCCGGAAAGGATTCACTTCACAAGCAGATCCTGGTGCCGGTTCTGGGAAACACGCTGACCCTTCTGATTCATCTCACGACCCTGAGGGACGACACCGGAACGCCGATCGGCACCGTCATCGTTTTCGACGACCTGACGCAATTGATCAAGGCCCAACGGATGGCCGCCTGGCGGGAGGTGGCTCGCCGCATCGCCCATGAGATCAAAAACCCGCTCACGCCCATC
>JAFGOW010000257.1 GCA_016926265.1 Deltaproteobacteria bacterium
CCGCCGCGAGCCACCGGATAGCGGCTCAGATCGGGAATCAGAATGCCGCGGTCGTCGCCGACCATGACATGCTTCACCGCTCCCTGGCGGTCGACCAGGATGCCGATCTGGCGGCCGATCTCCCAGGCGAGCTGGGTCAGGAACCGGGCCAGTTCCGGGGAGATTACCCGGTCGGGCGCCGTCCGGCGGCTGGCGATCCGCTCCAGCGCCCGCAGCTGGCTGCTCTTGAGGCCGCTCAGATTGCCGTGCAGCACGTCATCATCCCTTCACACCGCCTGCGGATTGCAACGTCAGGCCGGAACCACCACATTGAAGCCGGCATCGACAAAATGGACCTCCCCGGTCACCCCGCTCGACAAATCGCTGAGAAGGTAGAGCGCCGCCTTGCCGACCTCCTCCTGGCTAACGGTGCGGCGCAACGGCGCCAGGCCATCCATGGCGCGCAGCTTGCGCTGAAAATTGGCCACCGCCGAGGCCGCCAGGGTCTTGACCGGTCCCGAGGAGAGGGCATTGACCCGGATCCCCTTCTCTCCCAGTTCCGCGGCCAGATAGCGCACCGCGGATTCCAGCGCCGCCTTGGCCACCCCCATCACGTTGTAGCCCGGCACGGCCCGGCGGGCGCCGAGATAAGAGAGGGTCAGAATGGCGCCGCCTTCGCTCATCAGCGGCGCGGCGCAGCGGGAGATGGCGATCAGGGAGTAGACGCTGATGTCCATGGCCAGGGCGAAACCGGCCCGCCCGGTTTGAGAGAAGGGGCGCCTCAGATCGTCGCGGTGGGCGAAGGCCACGGAATGGACCACGAAATCGATCTTTCCCCAGGACCGCTCCAGCGCCGCGAACACGGCCTCGATCTCCAGATCCCGCCCCACGTCGCAGGGCAGCAGCAGCTCCGCGCCGATGCTGTCGGCCAGCGGCCGCACCCTTTTTTCCAGGGCGTCGTTGAGATAGGTCAGCGCCACCTTGCCGCCGGCCTCGACAATCCGTTCGGTGATCCCCCAGGCGAGGCTCATGGAGTTCGCCACTCCGAACACGACGCCGCGCTTGCCTTCCAACAGCTTCTCTCCCATGACCGGGCCTCCTTTTAAAAACAGGGCGAAACACCTGAAACCATCCGAAAACCAAAATCGGAACGCCGGACATCGCGGCAAGGATTGCTGGCGCCGGCGCGATGAGGCAACCGGTGCCCGGTGAAATCAGGGACGTTTCTTGACCTGAAATTTGATCCGCGGCTTCCCCCCTTCCTCCACCACCGTGAAACGCAGGTCGAAGTCGGCGGTGCCGAGCTGCTGGGCGATCTTTTCCCGCTGCTGGTTCAGGAAGGAACCGACCTGGTTTTTATCGGGGGGGGCCCCGCCCAGGTTGCAGGACTGCCGGACCCGGACGAACTCGTCGTAAAGGGAATCCAGCTGCCCCTGCTCGCCGCGGGACCCGCCGGCGGGAGAGGCGGGAGGGGGCGGGGAAAACGCCGTTTTATGGTCGGGGAAGAATTTTCCTTCCTCGATGCGCCGCACGATCCGGTCCCAATGCTGGCAGTAGGAATAGAAACGGCTCGACAGCGTCTGGTAGCGGAACCGGAGGTCGGTCTGAATGATGCGGCGCTGGGCCATCAGGCGAATGCTCCGCTCCAGTTCCTGGCGTTCCTTGACCGGTTCGCGTTTTTCCACCTGCCCGAAATATTGTTCGTATCGCGTCTTCAGCTCATTGATCTGGATTTCCATCTGGTCCAGAACCCTTGCGATAACCTTGCGGTCGGTCTTTTCGGCCACGGGAAGCCTCCTTTTGCAAGAAGCCCGGCGCCGTCCCCCGCTCCTTGACGGTCCGACGGGAATCGTGATATGAAAAACTGCCTCTTTAAACCAAGGAATCCGGATATGAACAATGGGAAACTGGCCGCGGTCATCCTCGCCGCGGGGCGCGGCACACGCATGAAGTCGGAGCATTCCAAGATTCTTCACCCGCTGTGCGGCGCCCCAATGGGATGCTACCCGGTCCGGGCCGCCCGCGATCTCGGCTGCGAGCCGATCCTCATGGTCGTCGGCCATGATTCCGAAAACGTCCAGCAGGCCTTCGCCGCCGAGAAGGTCGGTTTCGCGCCGCAATCGCCCCAGTTGGGAACCGGCCACGCCCTGCTCTGCGCCGAGGAGGCCCTGAACGGTTTTTCCGGGACGCTGCTGCTGCTGTGCGCCGATGTGCCGCTGCTGACCCCGGCGACCCTGGCCCGGTTCCTGGAATTTCACCGCACCCGGCAGGCCGCCGTAACGGTCCTCACCATGCAGCAGGACGATCCCCGCGGTTACGGACGCATCCTCCGCGACGGCGAGGAGATCCACCGCATCGTTGAGGAAAAGGACGCCGGCGACCAGGAAAAAACCATATCAGAGGTTAACACAGGAATCTATCTTTTTGAATCCCCTTTGATATTCCGGCTCCTCCACGGTATCGGCAACGACAACGCGCAGCGGGAATACTATCTGACCGACACCGTCCGCGCCGCCCGCGAAGCAAGGGAAAAAGTATGCGCCATGACCCTCGCCGACGCCCGCGAGGCGATCGGAATCAACGATCGGGTGCAACTGGCGCAAGCCG
This sequence comes from Deltaproteobacteria bacterium, assembly GCA_016926265.1. GTDB lineage: Bacteria > Desulfobacterota > Desulfuromonadia > Desulfuromonadales > JAAYDE01 > JAAYDE01. The sequence goes on from JAFGOW010000257.1 coordinate 2,587, forward strand.
AGGCCATCCTGCGGCGGCGCATCAACGAAACCCACATGACCCAGGGCGTCACCTTTGTCGATCCCGATGCCGCCTACGTCGAAGCTCCAGTCGAGATCGGCGCCGACACCGTCATCCATCCCGGCGCCCACCTGCAGGGGAAAACCGTTCTCGGCCGGAACTGCGTCATCGAACCGGGGGTCGTCATCCGCGACAGCCGAATCGCCGACGGCGTCCACATCAAGGCCCACAGCGTCGTCCAGGAATCGGAGATCGGACCACACTGCCAGATCGGCCCCATGGCCCATCTGCGCCACGGCACCATTCTGCGCGGCGACAACAAGATCGGGAACTTCGTGGAGACCAAAAAGGCCGACATCGGACTCCGCACGGCGGCCAGCCACCTGACCTATCTCGGCGACAGCGAGATCGGCGCCGACGTCAACATCGGCTGCGGCACCATCACCTGCAACTATGACGGCGTACGCAAATACAAGACCATCATCGAAGACCAGGTCTTTGTCGGCAGCGACACCCAATTGGTGGCTCCCGTCCGCATCGGCCGCAACAGCCTGATCGGGGCCGGCTCCACCATCGTCCGCGACGTCCCAGCCGACGCCCTGGCGCTGTCCCGCGCCGAGCAGAAAAACATCGAAGGGTGGCGACTGCGGGAACGGAAGAAAAAATCGGATAAATAGCCGGGCCTGCCTTCTGGGCCCGTCGCATGGGGAGAGGAACCTGTCATGTGCGGAATCGTCGGTTACACCGGCGCCAAAACGGCTGCCGAGATCATCATCGAAGGCCTGCGGCGCCTCGAATACCGCGGCTACGATTCCGCGGGGATCGCCACCCTCTGCGAGGGCCGGCTGGAGATCCGCCGCGCCCAGGGCAAGCTGAAAAACCTCGAAAACGCCCTGCGGGAACAACCCATCTCCGGCTGCTGCGGCATCGGCCACACCCGCTGGGCCACGCACGGCCCCCCTTCCGAAACCAACGCCCACCCCCACCGTTCCGGCGGGGTGGTGCTGGTTCATAACGGCATCATCGAAAACTACCTCGACCTCAAGGCGCGGCTCCAGCAGGAAGGGTTCGCCTTCAGCTCCGAAACCGACACCGAGATCCTCGCCCACCTGATCCATTTCCATTTTCGTTACGTCCCAACGCTGAAGCAGGCCGTCCGCCTGGCGCTTCAGGAGGTGCGCGGCTCCTACGCCATCGCGGTGATCTGCGAGCAGGAACCCGGAACGCTGGTGGCGGCCCGCTTCGGCTCCCCTCTCATCGTCGGACGGGGTAACGGCGAATATTTCGTCGCCTCCGACATCCCCGCCATTCTCTCCCACACCCGCGACATGGTTTTTCTGGAGGACGGCGAGATGGCGGTCTTCACCCCGGCGGGGATGGCCTTTTTCACCCTCGACGGCAGCCCCCTCACCAAGGAGGTCAAGACCATCTCCTGGTCGCTGCAGATGGCGGAGAAAGGCGGCTACAAACACTTCATGCTCAAGGAGATTTTCGAGCAGCCGCGGGCCGCCGTCGATACCCTGACGGGGCGCGTCAGCGAACAGAAACTCATCAGCCTCGACGGCCTCGGCCAGAGCCCGGAACTCTTCGACGGCCTCGAAAAGATCGTGATCGTCGCCTGCGGCACTTCCTGGCACGCCGGCCTGGTCGGTAAATATTTCATGGAAAAATACTGCCGGCTGCCGGTGGAGGTCGATATCTCCAGCGAATTCCGCTACCGTTCCCCCATCGTGAACGAACACACCCTGGCACTGTTCATCAGCCAGAGCGGCGAAACCGCCGACACCCTGGCCGCCCTGCGCCAGGCCAAGCGTCAAGGGGCGCGTATCGTCTCGATCTGCAACGTGGTCGATTCCTCCATCGCCCGGGAGAGTCACGGCGTCCTCTACACCCACGCCGGCCCCGAGATCGGTGTCGCCTCGACCAAGGCCTTCACCACCCAACTGATCTCCCTGTTCCTGCTGGGGCTGCAGATGGCCTCCCGGCGGGGTCTCCTGACCCCGGCCGACGGCGCGGTCCTGGGCGAAGAGCTGCTCAAACTGCCGCGGCTGATGGAGCAGACCCTGAAACTCGATCCGGAGGTCGAGGCCGTCGCCCGCAACTGCAAGGAGGCCCGCGATTTCCTCTTCCTGGGGCGCGGCAACCAGTTTCCCATCGCCCTCGAAGGGGCGCTGAAGCTCAAGGAGATCTCCTACGTCCACGCCGAGGGCTACCCGGCCGGGGAGATGAAACACGGCCCCATCGCCCTGATCGACGAACAGATGCCGGTGGCGATGATCGCCGCCCACAACGGGATTTTCGAGAAAACCCTCTCCAACATGGAGGAGGTCAGGGCCCGCGGCGGCCGGATCATCGCCGTCACCGACCGCTACGATCCGGAACTGGCGAAGAAAGCCGAGGCATTGCTGGTGGTCCCGGAAACCCATGACGATTTTTTGCCGGCGCTGACGGTCATCCCCTTGCAGCTGTTGGCCTACCATATCGCGGTCCTCAAGGGAACCGACGTCGATCAGCCCCGCAACCTCGCCAAGAGCGTCACCGTGGAGTGAAGGGATCCTAAGTGGAACTGCCGTCACGAAAAGCCGCCCCGTTCCGAAGGTTCGCCAATCAGTTCCTGATCCGCTTCGCCGTCTCCGAAAACACCTTCATGGCCTTCGTGGCGGCGCTCGTCGGGGTGGCGGCGGGCCTTGGGAACTACGGCTTCCGCAAGGCCATCGAGTTTTTCAACTGGCTGGTGGTGAAAAACGGCGCGCGGCTCTTCGATGTCCCGATGCCGACCGAACTGGAGATGGCCGCCTGGAGCCCGGAACGCCTCTCCGTGGTGCTCTTTCCCATGGCCGGCGGGGTGCTGATGCTGTTTTTCTGGATCTTTTTCCAGCAGGACATGAAATACAGCTTTTCCCGCTTCCTGGAGGCGGTCAACCTCAAGGGGGCCAAGATTCCGGGGCGCATCGCCCTGACCCGCGGCATCTCCAGCGCCATCACCCTGGGCACCGGCGGTTCGGCGGGGCAGGAAGGGCCGATCGCCCAGATCGGCGGCGCCATCGGCAGCCAGTTCGGCCAGCTCTTCAAGATGAGCGGCGACCGCCTCAAGATTCTGGTCGCCTGCGGCGCCTCGGCGGCGGTCGCGGCCACCTTCAACGCCCCCATCGCCGG
>JAFGOW010000037.1 GCA_016926265.1 Deltaproteobacteria bacterium
CGCCGGCGTCGATCTTTTTTTCCAGGCGCCGCCACTGCTCGTCCAGGCCGGCCAGATTGGGGTTGAGAGCGACTCCCATCAGAAACCGGGTGCGCCCCCCCGACAGTTCGGACCCAAAGTACGTCTTCCCCTCGTTGAGGGCGGAAAGCAGCCGCAACAGCCCGATGGAGGTAACATCGAAGACATCGCTGGCACCCGCTTCCCCACCAAGCGAAGTGGGGTCTCCGGTGACCGCCAGCACATTGCGGATGCCGAGCAGATGCGCCCCCATCAGCTCCGAGTGAAGCCCGATCAGGTTGCGGTCACGCCCGGTCACATGAACGACCGCCGGGACCCCGGTCTCCTGCTGAATCCGGCTCCCGAGGGCGATGTTGCCGAGACGGATTCGCGCCAACGGATTTTCCGCCACGTTGAAGGCGGCGATCCCCTTGGCGGCCAACAGCTGCGCGGCCTCCAGCACCTTGGCGGGGTCGAGACCGCGGGGCGGATCGAGTTCCACGGTGATCACCGGACGACGCCCCCAGTCGGACAGGAAGGTCGACTCGGGAAGCTTCTGACATCGTTCAGGTTGCCGCGAGACCACCACCAGGCGCCGGGGACTGGGACGCACCGCCGGTTTCAGCCCATCAACGGCTGAAGCCAGGGCACGGATATGCTCGGGAGTGGTGCCGCAGCAACCGCCGACCAGAGAGGCGCCGCTCTCGGCCAACTCCCTCCCGCGGGCGGCAAAGTATTCAGGAGCGGCCAGGTAAACGTTACGCCCTTCAAGTCGCTGGGGAAAACCGGAGTTGGGAAAGACCGAGAGGGGAAGGTCGGTGGCGGCGGCCAGGTTCTTTACGGTCTCCAGCATGCCGTGGGGGCCGGAACCGCAGTTGGCCCCCAAAATCGCGATCCCCGACCGGCTCAAGCGCCGCGCCACGGCCTCGGCGCCGAACCCCTCACGGGTCCGCCCCCCTTCGAAAAAGGCCATCTGGGCGATCAGCGGCAGCCCCAGCCCGACCCCTGCGCCAATGGCGCACTCCAGTTCCTCCAGGGAAGAGAAGGTCTCCAGCAGAATCAGATCGGCGCCCCCTTCGGCCAGGGCCGCCATCTGTTCCCGGAACAAGCCTTCCCGGCGGGTAGCGCTCAGCTCGCCGGCGTCGGAGACAAGCCGGGGCAGCGGTCCCACCGATCCGGCAACAAAGGCCTCGGCCCCAGCCGCCCGCCGGGCCAGTTGCGCCCCGGCCTTGTTGATGCGGCGCACCTCGTCGGCCAGCCCCAGGGGGGCGAGCGAGAGCCCGTTGGCGCGGAAGGTGTTGGTTTCGATCAGCTGCGCCCCGGCTTCGACATACTCGCGGTGAATCAGGTAGATCAGGTCGGGGTCGGTGAGGTTGAGCCGCTCGCAGGGGGTGTCCGAAGCGATGCCGCGGCTGTAGAGCAGGGTCCCCATGGCGCCGTCGCCCACCACCACCCGTTCCGCCAGCAACTGGAAAAAAAGGCGCGCCCGTTGGGAATCCATCTAGGGTTCCGCCTTCGAGGGCGACGGCGATTGCGGACGCAGGATCGCCAGATAAAAGATGCGGCCGTCGGATTCGGCCATTGAGAGCGAGACCTCGAGGAAGATCGGGCTGCCGTCCCGCCTTCGCCCCACGATTCTATGCAGACCGGCCAGAGCCTGGTCGGCGTGTTCTCGGAGAAAGGCCTCCACCCCCTGAGAGCGCAGCACGCCACAATCCTCATGGACCAGGCGGTCCACCGGCATGCCGAGGAGATCGCTCTTGGCGAAGTCGAAGATTCTCTCTGCCTGGCGGTTGAAAAGGATGATCTGGCCGTTGCCGAGAAAGGAAATAATGGCATCGCGGGCGCTTTCGGTCAAAATCCGGAAGCGGCGCTCCGACTCCTCCAGCGACTCGGTCTGCTCTCGCAGCCGCGCCACCATGTCGTTGAAGGTGGCGATCAGACTCCCGATCTCATCTTTCCCCCCGTCAGGAACCTGGCTTCTGAACTGTCCGGTGCGGATGATCTCCCCTATGGCCTCGGTCAGGCGCCGCAGGGGAGTTACCACCACTTTCCGGGTCAGGAGACTCAAGGCCAGCACCAGCACAGCGAAGATCCCGATGCGCTGGGAAATATCGGCCCGCAGCGCCTGCAGAATCCCGGCTCTCACCTGTTCCATGGGAATGATGATGGAGGCGGCCCCGATCAGCTCCCCGATCCGGTAATGGTAGGCCTGGTCGGTCGCCAGCGGATAGGCGGCATGGATGAAGTCGGGCGCCTGATCCGGCACGCCGTGGCACTGCAGGCAGCTCAGTTTGGCGCGAAACGGCCGCAGGTAGCGGAGTACCGACTTCCCATCCAGGGAGGTCAGGGCGTAGAGTTCCTCCTGGTCGGGGACATTGTTGAGCTGTTTAAGAAAATCCTTCTCGAAATCGTCGGGGGCGTTGTTTGGGTTGCGGAACCGACCCGAAACCTGGCTCAGGCGGTACCCCATGTCACCCGCCACCTGCTGCCCGATCCGCCCCGAGGCCACCACCGGGATCAGTCCGAAGCGATGCGCGGAGAGCACCACGTTCCCTCGCTCATAGTGGTCGGAGAGGTATTCCCGGGCGCGGATCGCCTCCAACGCCAGGATTCGCGCCTTCTCCACGGCGTTCGACAGCCCCTGTTCGGATTCCCTCCGGTAATTGAGATAGGCCCCGATGGAGAAGAAAAAGAGCAGAATCACCGCGATGACCACGGTCATCTTGGCCAGCAGGCTGCAATTTCCAAACATGGCCGCCCCCCCTGTTTCGCGAAAGAATCAGGAAAATTGCCTAAAATCTAACAGAGCCGCCGTTCCGGCACAAGGAGCAACGGGAATCCAGCCCCTTCCTAATTCAGGACCCGATCGAGAAACTGCCGCAAAATGGCCCCGGTCAACCCCCAGATGAGCCCCTGGGGAAGCTCGAAAAAACAGAGCTGCAGGCGCCGCCCTTCGATAAGGCGCTCCTCGCGCCGGAAAAAGGCCGGTTCGGCCAGCTGCCGCACCGGAACCTCCAGCAGTTGGGCGACCTCATGGCGGTTGACGCGAAAGGGATAGGGCCAGGGGATCAGGCCGACAAAGGGAACCACGTGGAAATGAAACCGGGTGGCGAAGTCGTCGAGCCGCCCCAGAATGCGGATTTCCTGCGGTGGCAGGCCGATCTCCTCCTCCGTCTCGCGCAGGGCAGTGACGGCCGCATCGCCGTCGGCGGGATCGCTTTCGCCGCCGGGGAAGCAGATCTCGCCGCGGTGATGGGGAAGATGGTCGGTGCGGCGGGTAAAGAGGAGATGGCTCTCCCCATCCTTGAAAAAAAGGGGGACCAGCACCGCGGCCCGGCTCCGCCCCGAAAGCGGAAGTTCCCGCGGCGGAAAGCTTCCCAGCCGTTCCTGAATCCGGTCGGGCTCCAGCATCATGGGAACACCTTTCACACCCTTTCGAAACGGGCGGCGAAAAAGGCGTCCATGCCGTCGTGGCGATGCGACCAGGTCCGCAGACGCCCAACGACATCGAACAACGGAAGCCAGGAAACGGGAACAAGCGGCCGCAAATCGACGGCCCGGAAATCGGGGTGGGTCGCCAGAAACGCCGCGGCGACGCCGTCGGTCTCCTCGGCGGTGAAAGTGCAGACCGAATAGAGCAGAGTGCCGCCGGGACGGAGCAAGGGAGCGGTCCGCGCCAGCAGGGTCTGCTGCAACGCCGCCAGTTCGGCCACCTGCTCCGGGTTACGGCGCCACCGAATCTCGGGATTGCGCCGCAACACTCCCAGCCCGCTGCACGGGGCATCGACCAGAATCCGGTCGAAACTCCCGGTAGCGAAATCCGGGGCAGGCTGCCGCCAATCCAACACATAGGTCTCGATCCCCTGGCAACCAAGCCGCCCGGCCCCATTCCTGACCAGCTTCAAGCGCGCCGGATAGAGGTCGCAGGCGACGATGGCGGCGCGGTTGGCGGTCAGCGCCGCGAGGTGTGTGGTCTTTCCGCCGGGGGCGGCGCAGGCATCCAATATCCGCTCCCCTGGACACGGCGAAAGGAGCGGGGCGATCAGCATGCTGGCCTCGTCCTGGGCCTGAAACCGCCCCTCTTCCTTCCATTCGAAAACGGACTCTCCTCCCCCCCGAGCCAGAACCCGGATCCCCTCGGGGGCGAAGCGGGCGGCCTCCACCTGGTTCCCCGGCGAGCGCAGTTCGGCCAGCAACGCTTCCCGTTCGAGCCGCAGCGTATTGGTCCGTAACATCAGCGGCGCCGAAGTCATAAAAGCCGCGGCGGCGCTCAGAGCCTCCTCCCGGCCAAGCTGTCGCAGCAGCCGCTCCGCCAGCCAGGAGGGAAGGGAGAGGGCATGGGTCAGGTGATCGAGCGGCTGTTGGCGGGGATCGGGCCAGATCAGCCGCTTTTTGCCCCGGGCCAGGGCGCGCAGGATGCCGTTCACGAAACCGGCGGCCCGCTCCAGTCCAATCCGTTTCGTCAGCTCGACCGTCTCATGGACGGCGGCCCGCTCCGGCACCCGGTCGAGGTGCAGCAGTTGGTAGGCCCCGAGGCGCAGCACCTGCAGCACCGCCTGCTCCAGGTGCGGCAGCGGCTGACGGCTCACGCCGGAGAGGGCGAAATCGAGCCGGCCCCGGCAGCGCAGCACCCCGTAGACCAGTTCCGTGGCCAGCCCCCGGTCGCGAGGATCGAGGCCTCCACACCGGGAGAGGACGGCATCCAGCGCCAGATCGGCGAAGGCCCCCCGCTCGACGCGAGACAGCACCTCAAAGGCGATTCCTCGGGAATCCTGCATATGGATCAAAATCGTTCCTTTGAAACGGCGAAAAAAAGCAGGGGCGCTTTAAAAAACGCCCCTGCCGTTTGAAAGTTCATTGGGGACGCTTCACACCACGGTCATGCTTTCCAGACGACGGATCCGCTCCTCGACCGCGGGGTGGGTGGAGAAGAGAGAGGTCAGCCCCTTGCCGGTCAGGGGGTTGACGATGAACATATGGGCCGTGGCCTCGTTGGCGTGGGGCATCGGGCTGCGGCGATTGGCCATCTCCAGCTTGCGCAGGGCGCTGGCCAGATAGTGGGGGTTGCGGCAGAGCCGGGCCCCCCCTTTGTCGGCCTCGTACTCCCGTGACCGCGACACCGCCATCTGCACCAGCATGGCCGCGATCGGGGCCAGGATCGCCATCAGGATCATAATCGCCGGATGCCCCCCCTCATCGTCGCTGCCGCCGGTGCCGAAGATAGCCGCCCACTGCGCCATGTGGGCCAGATAGGTGATGGCGCCCGCCAGAGTGGCGGCGATGGAGCCGATCAGGATGTCGCGATGCTGGACATGGCTCAGTTCATGGGCCATCACCCCTTTCAGCTCCTCACGGGTGAGGATGCGCAGGATCCCTTCGGTGGCCGCCACCACCGCGTGTTGGGGGTTGCGCCCGGTGGCGAAAGCGTTGGGGGTCTCCTGAGGGATCATGTAGACCTTGGGCATCGGCAGGTTGTTTTCCGAGGTCAGCTCGCGGACCACCTCGTACAGGGCGCCGCTCTGCATCTCCTGGCCACGGTACATACGGATCACGATCTTGTCGGAAAACCAGTAGGAGCCGAGGTTCATGACCCCGGCCAGGATCAGGGCGATAAGGGCGCCGCCCCTTCCCCCGACGGCGCCGCCGACCATCACCAGAATCACGGTCAAAATCAGCATCAAAAAAACGGTGCGCATGGTATTCATCTTTTCACCTCTTGGCTAGTCAGAAATGCCGGCCTCATCCGCCGTTTCCGTTAAAATAAACATCCTCCCGGCAAAATCAAGTCTTTCCGGCGCCAATTTGTTCCTTCAAAACGCGAGCCACTTCCGTTACGGCCACACGGGTGTTGACGCAGGGACCTTCCGGCCTTTCGTTGGTCAGACCGATCACCGGCAGCGGCCAGGCGTCACGGATGCCGGAAACCAGATCCCGCTCACAGGCCACCGCCACGATCAGTTTGGGGCGGCGTCGGGCGATCACCTGGCGGGCCAGGGTACCACCGGTCACCACCGCCAGATCGACCCCCCATTCCCGCGCCAGATCGCTCAGCTCCATGATGGCGCAACGGCCGCAGCGCCGGCATTGTCCGAGATCCTCGGTGATCTTCACCGGGCAATCGGAGCGCTGCAGGCAGTGGGGGAGCAGGATCAACACCTCGTGCGGGGCCAGGGGCCGAAGCGCTGAACGGACCAGCAGGTTGTTGAAATCGATGAAGGATCGCTGGAGCCGCTCCGGATCGAGGCGGAGCAGTTGGCCGAGTCCCAGCACCCCCGGCAGCAGGTATTTGACGGCGACCCGGCGCAGGAAATCGATGCAGAGCAGATCCTTGCCGGTGGCCAGGGTCAATAGCAGCAACGTCAGCCCCAGGCAGAGAAACAGGGCCGCGCCGCCGATGACGATACCGGCGAGCCACGGCAGCACCGGATGGATGTGGACCAGGCCGACGCTGGGGAGGTACCAGGCCAGGAAGGCCAGGAGCGGAAAGATCCCCAGCAAGGCGGCCAGCAGGATCAGCAGCGGACCGTTCCCTTCCCGGGCACCTTTGGAAAAGCAGGACGTGGTCACCGCATCAGGACTCCAGTATGTCGCCGGCGGCCAAGGGATGGCCGCGCCGAAACTCCGCCACCGGTAGCCGCTTGCGCCCTGGAAATTGCAGCTCCCGGACCAGCAGCAGGCCTTCTCCGCAGATCACCAGCACCCCTTCCCCGTCCACGGCGGCGATGGTCCCCGGTTTTCCCCCGGCGCCATCACCGGCCAGGGGCAGGGTGCGGAACAGCTTGAGAGGTGTTCCCGCCAGAAATGTGTAGGCCCCCGGCCAGGGGTCGAGGCCGCGGACCTGGTTGTGGAGCTCCAGAGCGGGGCGGCTCCAGTCGATGCGGCCGCCCTCCTTCCTGAGCAGCGGGGCGTAGCTGCTGGCGGCGTCGTTCTGCGGCTCGGGCCGCAGCTCCCCGCGGCGCAGCAGCTCGATGGTCTCGGCCAAGACCTCACCCCCAAGCCGGGCCAGCCGGTCGTGGAGCTCCCCGGCGCTCTCCTCGAAACCGATGGCCAGCGCCTTGCGGAGCAGCATGGGGCCGGTGTCGAGACCGGCGTCCATGAGCATGGTGGTGATGCCGGTTTCAGTCTCCCCCTCCAGGATCGCTTTGTTGATGGGAGAGGCGCCGCGAAACCGGGGCAGCAGCGAGGCGTGAACGTTGATACAGCCGAAGCGGGGGATCGCCAGGACGCTTTTGGGCAGGATCTGGCCAAAGGCCGCCACCACGATCAGATCGGGGGCCAGGGCCCGCAATTCCTCCACTACGGCCGGATCGCGCAGCTTGGCGGGCTGGCGGACCGGGATCCCCAGGGCCACGGCGCGTTCCTTGACCGGCGGCGCCGTCAGGAGATTCCCTCTTCCCTTGGGGCGGTCGGGTTGGGTATAGACCGCGACCACCGGCAGCCCAAGGGTTACCAGGGCCTCAAGGGAGGAAACCGCGAACTCCGGCGTCCCCATGAAGACAGTGCGGATGGCGGCGGTCTCGATCACATCCGTTCTTCCTGCTGGGCCTGGAGTTTCTTGTATTTGCGGCGGAACAGCGATTTTTTCAGGGAAGAGAGATGGTCGATGAACAGGAGTCCGTCGAGATGGTCGATCTCGTGCTGGAAGCAGATTCCCAACAGCCCGGCGACATCCATGATCACTTCCTGGCCTTCGAGGTCGAGGAATTTGACCTTGATGCGGGCATTGCGGGCCACTTGGGCGTAATAGCCCGGCACCGAAAGGCACCCCTCCTCCTCGTAGCTCTCACCGTCGCGAAGGATGATTTCGGGGTTGACGGCCGTAATCAGGCGGGGCGAGTCCTTGGGGTTGCAGTCGAGGACGATCAGACGCCGCGACTCCCCCACCTGGGGCGCGGCCAGCCCGACCCCGGGCGCGGCGTACATGGTCTCGGCCATGTTTTTGGCCAGATCAATCAGGCTCTGATCGATCTTTGTTTCCGGCGGCACTTTTTTGCGCAGCACCTCGTCGGGGTAGTGACGGATCGGCAGAATGGCCATGGCGACATCTTCCTTCTTCGCGCCTCGGAGTACCGCCATAACTTGGGGGGATTTATCCCGGCGCGGATAAAAATGGATGAGTAATCAAGGGTATTCGTTTCTCTCAAGGATGATAAGTCGAGGGGGAGCGCGAAGTCAACGGTTCCGGGGCAAAGGCACGCCAAAAAGCCCTCCGCCGAGCGGAAAAATGGGGGGGCTTTTGATCCTCTCCTTTTGATCCTCTGCTTTTCAACCCCTTTGTTGACGCAGCCGGAATGCCGCTGCCGGTTCGGGTGGATTTCATGGAGCGGCAAACTGCCTGACCGCAGGGAGTTTTTGCCGCTCCCCGAACCGGCGGCGGCATGGAGGGGACCCGCCGCCCTTCGGCGGGCCAGTCAACGGGGCGCCCTTTTTCGCTTCCTTTTTGGGCGCGCAAAAAGGAAGCCGGGTACGGGGCGGA
>JAFGOW010000258.1 GCA_016926265.1 Deltaproteobacteria bacterium
CGCAGGCGATCGGTTCGATGTCCCCCTCGATGAGCCGCACCACCTCCCCCAGACGGATCTCGGCGGGGGGTCTTTTCAGGAAAAAACCGCCCCCGATGCCGCGCCGGCTCTCCACCAGCCCGGCCCCTTTCAAAATCAGCATGATCTGTTCGAGAAACTTGCGGGGGATGTCGTTGGTCGCGGCGATCTCGTTGATCGCCGTCACCGTGCCGCTGTCATAGCGCAGGGCGAGATGGAGCATCGCCTTCAAGGCATAATCCCCTTTGTAGGAAATCTTCATATTTTCGCTTTCCTATTATTACGATCTTTTTGATAGTTATTAGGCCTGGAAGAAAAAAATGTCAAGGGAAAGAAGGGAAATTTTTTGGGTTGAATCCCGCGGCCCCGGAAAATTCTCCGGCGGCGGCTATACTTAGAATTGAACCGCCTGAGGCGACCGTGGCCGTTACACCCTCCGGTCCCCGTTACATGGTCCGACACCCCGAAACCAGGAGGCATCCATGTATTTTCTCCGCTTCAAGGAAGCACTCGAACACCTGAAGGAAAACGGCGGGTTGATTCGCTTTCGCAACGGCAATGGCTGGCAGGAGCCGGGTTGGGAAGTGGCCGAGCATGTGGGGCTGGGGGGAGACGAGGAAAACCTGATAGCCGCATGTGCCGCTCTGGCTGCCGGAGCCATGGAACCCGAGGACATCGTCGCGGAGATCAACGAATGGAGGTTCAGGTTGCCCGGATGGGAATCGGCGGAGCAAAGGGCCAGATATATCCGGTCGGTCCTGAAACACCTCGAAGCCCAGCCCCATCTGGCGCTGAATGGGGAGATCTGCCGCTTTAAGAATTTATCGCGGGCCGACCACGGGATTCAGCGCCGGCAGCAAACCGGCTTCTGACGCCTTCCTGACCAGTCCGGCCGGGGCAGCTTTTTTGCCCCCGCCCTTCCGAAACCCGTTTATCGCCGTTGAAAAAGGGGCCGGAGCGGAAAAAAGCGGGAGCGGAAGGCGGTCAGAAAATAGCCGCCATCCGCTCATAGGAGGTCCGCAACCGGGTCGCCAACAATTGAAGCAGGCCCTTCATGATCCGTTCCCCCAGATTGGGCAGTTCGGCCGCCAAGGCCCCGTAGTTGTGGCGCGACAGCAGCACTATTTCGGTGCTGGTCAAGGATTTGGCGGTCAGCGGACGCGGCCTGCCGTCGACAAAATCGATTTCCCCCACCAGCGTCACCGGGCTGTAAACCCCCACCACGATCTGCTTGCCGGCGATCTCCGTTTCCTTCATCATGCTGACCCGCCCCGACAGGATCAGGGCCAGCGAGGCGTCTTGCGCCCCTTCCTTCCAGATCACCTCCCCCGGCGCATATTTCTTCAGGGAGAGGTATTTCATCACCACCGGAATCTGGGGCTCGCTCAGGAGTTCCTTAAAAACCCTCCAGCCCTCGGGCGAGAAAGCCCCTTCATCCCTTGAGCAGATCAGGGAACTGGCTGCTTCCGCAAAATCGAGCGGCGTTTGCTTGAAAAGCTCCTCCTTTTTCACACACAACCTCCCAAATAGGCGTTTTGGCGCCAAAACAAACCGTCCGCACCGACGCCATCCATATAAAAAACCGGACCCGCCCGAGGGAAGCCCCACTGTATCGGAAAAACCCCCGGCCAACAACACCGGCCGTAAGGAAACTTTCAGAATTTCACCGACACGCTGAAGGCGCCGAAGTCATCGCTGCCGTCCTGGGTCCGGAATTCCCGGGTGCGCAGCACATGGGTATAGCTGACCCGGACCTTGGGCCAGTCCAGAACGAGGCCGCACTGCAGATCGCCCACCAGGTATTCCTTATCGACGCTGCGGCTGTCGCGAAAGGTGTTGCCGTCCAGAAAGATATTGCGGCCCACCAGCCGTCCTTCGACGCCCGCGAAGAGATACCAGCCAAAATCTGCCGGCGGCGTAAAATTAGCCGATCCAAGCAGGCCGGGCTGAATGCGCGGCGGCCCGTAGTCGCTGGGGAGCCGTGGCCCGTAACGGAGGGTTAAACCGGCATTGCCATAGGTGTAAACGTTGCCGAGGGCCGCTCCCACATGGGGCGTTACATCCAGCCGGTTGCCGATCAGGGTGGTGGCGGCAAACTCCCGCCAACTGTGCTGATAGGCCAGAACCAGCCCCAGTTCGTTCTCCAGCTGGGTGTCCCAGCCTTTGGGATCGTCCGAACCGATGATCTCGTGAACGATCTTCTGGCACTTCTCGGCTTGAGAGGCAGGACCCACGATGCCGATGGTCAGAGAGAAACGGTCCAGCTGCCGCCCCGATTCCACCCCCAACCCGATCGACCCGTACAGCCAGCCGGCATAGGGGCGCTCCTCCGGAGGCGGGTTTTTTACGCGGATGTCGCTCGGCGTGAACATGCTTTGACCCCAGGCGTAACCGTGACGCACCTCGCCTTGCCGGGGGACCCACGGCAGCAATCGGAACGCTGTTACGGCCCATTTGGGAGTCGCTGTATCGGCGCCCGGCATCCAGGTCAGGCCAACCCCATTGGTGTAATGCCGGTCCACGTTATAAAACAGATCGTTTTCCAGGATGAAACTCAACGTCCCGTGGTCAGAGGCTCGGGAAACCCCGACCGCGCCGGGAAAGGTCATCCCGACCGCCGCCAGCAACAAAACAATCCTTCTCTTCATCTTTCTCACCCCATGGTGGCCAGGGATTTGCGGAACCGCGCCAGGGAAAAGGCAAACAGCGCCACGCCGATCAGGGCCAGACTCACAAACTGCGGCCACACCACGGCCATCCCCGCGGCCCGGTACAGAATGGCCTGGGCCAGCATCACGAAATGGGTGTTGGGGGCGGCCAGCATCAGGTATTGGACGAAATCGGGCATGCTCTCACGGGGCGTCACGCTGCCGGAGAGCATCTGTAGCGGCAGCAGCACCAGCATCAGCAGCAGCCCGAACTGAGGCATGGAGCGGGCCACGGTGCCGAGGAAGATCCCCATCGAGGTGGTGGCGAACAGATGGAGGGCGGTGCCGGCCAGAAACAGCCACAGCGACCCCTCGATCGGCACCCCCAGCAGCCCCTGGACCACCAGCAGCAGCGACAGGGCGGTGGCGACCAGCACCACCAGGGCCATCGTCCAGATTTTGCTCACCACGATCTCAAAGGGGGTGATCGGCATCACCAGCAGATGCTCGATGGTGCCGTGCTCCCGTTCCCGGATCAACGCCGCGCCGGTCAGGACGATGGCGAGCATGGTGACGCTGTTGATGACCTCCATGACGGCCCCGAACCAGGAGGGTTCGAGTTGGGGATTGAACCGCGCCCGCAGTTCCAGGGCGACTGGAGACCGCGCCTCGGCGCGGGCACCCTGGAGAAAGGCCTCGATCTCCCCGGAGACGATGGTCTGGATGTAGCCACTGCCGGTGTAGGCCTGGCTCATGCGGGTGGCGTCGACGTTGAGCTGGACCGCGGGCCGGCGCCCGGCCAGAACATCGCGCTGGAAATCGGGGGGGATGTCGAGGGCGAAGGTGTAACGGCCGGCGTCCATGCCGGCGTCCATCTCGGCGCGGCCGATCAGCGCCGGGGCCAGGAAATGGGGCGGATAGAAGGCACCGACGATGCGGCTGGAAAGCTGGGAGCGGTCTTCATCCACCACCGCGATCGGCGCCTTGTGGAGCGATTCCGGCAAAGCCGTGGCCGCGGAATAGACCCCGATGCTAAAAGCGAACAGGATCAGGATCTGCAGCATCGGATCGCGGCCGAAGCTGCGCAGTTCTTTGATGCCCAGGTGCAGGATGTGGGAAAGGCGCATGGTCAGCGCTCCTGTTTTTTGAGGAGCAGGACGCACAAAAAAAGCAGAACCGGCGCCGCGATCAGCAACGGGATGAAGGAGCCGTAGAGATCCCTCATCTGCAGCCCCTTGCAGAAGACGCCCCGGGAGATGATCAAAAAATGGCTGGTGGGATAGATGGCGCCGATCAAGGCTCCGACCCCTTCCAGCGACGACACCGGGTCGATCATCCCCGAAAACTGGCGGGCCGGAAGGATGGTGAGCACGGCGGTTCCGAACAGGGCCGCGATCTGGCTCTTCATGAAGGTGGAAATCACCAGTCCGAAAGCGGTGGCGGATACCAGGTAGATCATCGCGCCCAAAGTCAGGGCGAAAAAACTCCCTTTCAGGGGGATGCCGAAGACCGTGACCGCCAGCAGCACCAGCAGCAGGAAACTGACCGTGGTCAGAACCAGATAGGGGATCTGCTTGCCCAACAGAAATTCCAGGCGGGTGACCGGGGTCACGTAGAGGTTGACGATGGAGCCGAGTTCCTTCTCGCGCACCACCGACAACGCCGCCAGCACCGCCGGCACCAGCATCAGCAGCAGCGGGATCACCCCCGGCACGATGGCGACCAGGCTCAGGTTGTCCGGATTGTAGCGGAACCGGGTCTCGACCACGGCCGCGCCGGATCCAACCGCGGCGCCGCCCCTTTCTCTGGCGCGCCCTGCCAGCCAGTGGGCATGGATCCCCTGCATGTAGCCGCGCACCGTTTCGGCGCGCTGCGGCATGGCGCCGTCGATCCAGGCCCCCACCGCAACCGGCGTCCCCCTGGCGAGATCGCGCCCGAAGCCGGGGGGGATCTCCAGGGCGAGGCTGATCTCCCCGGCGCGCATGCGCCGCTCCAGATCGTCATAGCCGGCCAGCGGCGGCTTTTCGGCGAAGTAGCGCGATCCGGCCAGACCGAGGATGTAATCGCGGCTGGCGGCACTCCCGTCGCGGTCGAGTACCGCGAAGGAGAGGTTTTCGACATCCATGTTGATGCCGTAGCCCATCACGAACATCAGGATCACGCACCCCAACAGCGCCAGGGTCAGCCGCACCGGGTCCCGTCCCAGCTCCAGCGTCTCCCGCCGCGTAAAGCTGTACATGCGCCGCGGGCTGAAGCGCTGGCGGTGGTGGGAAATCCCCCCCTGCCCGCCGTTGGCCGGAAAAACCGGCATCGATGAGGGGGCGACCGGCAGGGAGGGCTCCGGGCTTTGCCCCGTCCCTTTCTCCGTGGCCTCCTCCAGATAGGCGATAAAAGCCTCGTCGAGGGTGGCCGCTCCCCGTTTCTCCTTGAGATTTCCCGGGGCGTCGCTCACCAGGACCCGACCGGCATGCATCAGGGAGATGCGATCGCAGCGCTCGGCCTCGTTCATGAAATGGGTGGAGATGAAGATGGTCACCCGGTCGCGGCGCGCCAGGTCGATCATGATCCGCCAGAAGGCGTCCCGGGCCACCGGATCGACGCCGGAGGTCGGCTCGTCGAGGATCAGCAGCTCCGGGCCGTGGATCATCGCCACCGCCAGCGACAGCCGCTGGCGGACGCCGAGAGGCAGTTCGTGGGGAAGCGCCGCCATCGCCTCGGCGAGCCCGAAGCGCCGGGCCATCTCGTCGACGCGGGCCGGGATCGTTTCAGGGGGGAGGCGGAACAGGCGGGCGTGGAGCTCCAGGTTCTGCCGCACCGTGAGTTCCGTGTAGAGGGAGAAGGACTGGGACATGTAGCCGACGCGGCGCCGGGTTTCGAGGTCGCGGGGATCGAGGGCACGGCCGAACAGCCAGGCCTCTCCCTCGCTGGCCGGCAGCAGCCCCGTCAGCATCTTCATGGTGGTGGTCTTGCCGCAGCCGTTGGAGCCCAGGAAGCCGAAGATTTCCCCCCGGCCGATGCGGAAGCTGACCTGATCAACGGCCGTGAAAGCGCCGAACCGTTTGGTCAGGTTCCGCGCCTCGATGGCGATCTCGGCTCCGAGGCTTTCCCGGCGATCCGCGAGGGGCACCGGCTGATAACCCTGCCGCTTTTCCGGGGGCAGCAGCGCGATGAAGGCCTCCTCCAGGGAGCTGGTTCCGGTGCGGCGCAGCAGTTCCTCCGGAGCGCCGGTGGCCAGCACCTTCCCGGCGTCCATCGCCACCAGATGATCGAAGCGCAGCGCCTCCTCCATGTAGGCCGTGGCGACCAGGACGCTCATGCCGGGCCGGTGAGCGCAAATCCCCTCCACCAGTTCCCAGAACTGGCGCCGCGAAAGCGGATCGACCCCGGTGGTCGGCTCGTCGAGCAGCAGCAGGTCGGGATCGTGAATGAGGGCGCAGCAGAGGCCGAGTTTCTGTTTCATCCCCCCCGACAGTTTTCCGGCCGGCCGATCGGAAAAGGGGGCCAGGCCGGTCGCCTCCAGCAGCTCGGCGCCGCGCCGCTGCCGTTCGGCCCGGTCATGGCCGAACAGGCGCCCGAAGAAATCGACGTTCTCGGACACCGACAGGGTCGGATAGAGGTTTTTGCCGAGGCCTTGAGGCATGTAGGCGATGCGGGGGCAGACCTCCAGGCGGTGGCGCCGGTTCCCCATGTCGCCGCCCAGCACCTCGACGCGCCCCTGCTGGATCGCCCGGACGCCGGCGACCAGGGAAAAGAGGCTCGATTTGCCGACCCCGTCGGGACCGATCAGCCCCACCCTCCTGCCGGCGGGGATCTCCAGGTCAAGGGCTTTGAGCGCCTCGGTCTTGCGGTAACAGAGGCTCACCTGGGAGAGACGAATCACCGGCGCGGGGGGGCTCAGGGGAAGCCCCTTCCCGGTCATGGCGGGATCCGGGTTCCGGGTGCTCATGGCAGCGTTTTCAGCTCCAGGCGGGTCGGCCACGGCCGTTCGGGATCCAGCCGCACATAGGCCATGCCGGGCAGGCCGGTTTTGACGTGGGGGAGGTATTTCCGGAGCAGCTCGGCGGGAATCCGCGCCCGGACGCGGAACATCAGCTTCTCGCGCTCCAGGGCGGTCTCCACGGTTTTGGGGGTGAACTGGGCCACGTCGGCCACGAAGGAGACCGAGGCCGGGATCACATAGTCGGGCGCCGCGTCGAGCACCAGCCGTGCCTCGGAACCGATGGCGAGCCGCCCGGCCGCGGCCGTGGGGAGGAAAAAGGTCATATAGACATCGCTCAGATCGACGAGGTTCAGCACCCGGCCGCCGGAGCCGACCACCTCGCTCGATTGCGTCACCAAAAATTGCACCCGGCCGTCCCGGGGCGCTTTCAGATCGCTGTCGGCGATGTCGGCCTGGATCCTTTCGAGGGTGGCCTGGGCCCCCGACACCGCCGATTCGGCTTTCAGCACCTCCGAGCGGGCCGTCACGATGGCCGCTTCGGAGGCCGCCACCTGGGCCTGGGCGGCGCTGAGGGCGGCCTGGTAACTCTCCATGCGGGCGCGGTCGTCATCGGCCTCCTGGCGCGAGGCGGCGCCTTCCGCGACCAGCGCCGCGGTGCGCAGCGAGCGCTTGCGGGCCGCCGCCAGTTCGGCCCGGCGCTGGGCCACCAGCGCCGCCGCCGCCGTTTTTTCGCTCTCCCGCTGAACCAGGCGGCTGCGGGACACCTCCACCTCGATCTGCGCTTTTCGCAGTTGGGCTTCGGCTTCCCGCAACTGGGCCCGGAGCACCTCCGTATCCATCCGCGCCACCACCTGCCCGGCGGTGACGAAATCCCCTTCCCGGACCAGGATGGCCTGGATGCGGCCCGGCAATTTGGCGGCCACGTCGATCTCGGTGGCTTCGAGGCGGCCGTTGCCGGAGGCGATGTGGTCCGGGGCCTCGTTGCGCTGGAAAAGATGCCAGGCCAGCAGGCCGGCGAGAACGAGCACCGCACCGCCCCAGACGACCCCTTTCAGCCCCTTCCTCCCCGCGGCGTTCATCGGTTCGCCAAATCCTTTCAGAAACAGGGTGGACGGCTACGGATCGGAACGGAGTTCCCCGCCGTTGGCGCCGTTGCCGCCGCCCAGAGCCACGTAGAGCCGCACCCGGCTGGCAAGATGGGCGCGACGGACGGCGAGCAGCACCTGCTGCGCCGCATAGAGGGAACGCTGGGCATCCAGCACCCCCAGGTAGCTGTCCACCCCCTTGTCATAGCGAAGGGCGGAGAGACGGTGGGTTTCCGCCGTGGCCGTCACCAGCGACTGCTGCGCCGCCAGTTCCTGATCCACGGTCCCCGCCGCGGCCAAAGCGTCCGCCACCTCCCGGAACGCCGACTGGATCGCCTGCTCGTACTGGGTCAGAACCAGCTGCTGCTGAACCTTGCTGGCCCGCAGCGCGGACCAGGTGCGGGGATCGAAGATCGGCATCACGATCTGCGGCGCGTAGCTCCAGGTTCCCTGCCCCGCCTTGAACAGATTGGAGAGGTCGGCGCTGGCGGTTCCCACCGCCGCGGTCAGGGAGATGCGCGGAAAGAAGGCGGCCCGGGCCGCGCCGATGTTGGCGTTGGCGGCCCTGAGCTGGTGCTCGGCCTGGAGGATGTCGGGGCGCTTCAGCAGCACCTCGGAGGAAAGCCCGGCGCTGACCTCACGGGGGGCCGCCACGCTGCTCAGATTCTCCGGCAGCAACTCCAGCGGCAGCCCGGTTCCGGCCAGCAGGTTCAAGGCGTTTTCATCCTGGGCCGCCAGCCGTGAATAGATGGCGACATTCCGCCGCGCCACGTCGACCTGGGTCTGGACCTGGCGCAGTTCCAATTCCGAGCTGAGGCCGACCTCATAACGGCGCCGGATCAGGTCGAAGGTCGTCTGCTGGGCCTTCAGGGTCGATTCGGCCAGTTGCAGGTTCTCCCGGTCCATGGCCAGGGTCAGGTAGGCGTTGGCCGCCTCGGTAATCAACAGCAGCCTGGCGCCGCGCCACCCCTGCTCCGAGGCCAGGTACTCCTCCAGAGCCTGGTCCTTGAGGCTGCGCAGCCGGCCGAAGAGGTCGATCTCCCAGGAAAAGACCCCCAGATTGACGCTGTAGCGCTCAGTGGTCATACGCATGCCGGTCTGGGACAGATCGGCGGGTACGCGCTCCTTGGCGGCGCTGCCGACGGCGTCCAGCGCCGGCCACAGGGTGTCGCGCTGAATGCCGTACATGGCCCGCGCCATTTCGACGTTGAGAGCCGCGACGCGCAGATCGCGGTTGTGCTCCAGTGCGATTTCGATGACCCTTTGCAGCCGCTCGTCGGGGAACAGCTCCCGCCAATCCAGTTCGGCGGCCAGGGGCGCCTGTTCCGCGCTCTCTCCGTAGGCGGGCCCTTGCGGCCAGGCGCCGAGGATCGGGGCTTCCGGGGCCCGGTATTTGGGGGCCATGGTGCAGCCCCCCAGACCCATCAGGGCTCCTATGAGCAAGGCGAGGTATCTCATGTCAGTCTGCCTCCTGCAAGCCGTTGCCGTCCTGTTCCTTAATTTTAGCCGCCTGTCTCTGTTCCACCCGGAAAAGTCGCGAAATCAGGACGAACAGCAGCGGGATGTAGAAAAGGTCGATGAAGGTGGCCGACAGCATGCCCCCGGCCACGGCGTTGCCGATGGCGCTCATGGCGCCGGCGCCGGCGCCGGAGGCGATGGCCAGCGGCAGCACCCCGAAGAAGAAGGCGAGCGAGGTCATGATGACCGGCCGCAGCCTGACCCCGGCCGCGCCCAGGGTCGCCTCGATCAGGCCCTCGCCGTGGGCCATCCGCTCGCGGGCGAACTGGATGATGAGGATGGCGTTCTTGGTCGTCAGCCCCAGGGTGGTCAGGAAGCCGATCTGGAAGTAGACGTCGTTGTGCATCCCCCGCATGTAGGTGGCCAGGGCCGCTCCGAAGACCCCCAGCGGCAGCATCAGCAGGTTGGCGCAGGGAATCGCCCAGCTCTCATAGAGGGCCGCCACGCACAGGAAGATGACGATGATGGAAAAGGCGTAGAGCAGCGGCGCCTGGCTGCTCGACATCCGTTCCTGGTAGGAGATTCCGGTCCACTCGTAGCCGATCCCCTCGGGGAGCTGGGAGATCATCTTCTCCATGGCCAGCATCGCCTCCCCGGAGCTCTTCCCCGGCGCCGGTTCGCCCTGGATGTTCATGGAGGGGAAGCCGTTGAAGCGTTCCAGCCGGGGGGAGCCAAAGGTCCAGGAACCCGAGGCGAAGGAGGAAAAGGGGACCATGGTGCCAGCCGTGTTGCGGACATGGAGCTTTTTCAGATCCTTGGGGAGCATGCGGTCGGAGGCGTCGGCCTGGACAAAGACCCGCTTGACGCGCCCGGCCTGAATGAAGTTGTTGACGTAGGCGCTGCCGAAGGCCGTCGCGATGGCGCTGTTGATGGAACTGATGGGAAGGCCGAGAGCGCCGGCCTTTTCCCAGTCGACCTCGACCCGGTACTCGGGAACATCCTCCATGCCGTTGGGACGGACCTTGGTGACGGTCGGGTTCTGGGATGCCATGCCGAGCAGCCGGTTGCGGGCCTCCATCAGTTTTTCATGCCCGATGCCGCCGCGGTCCAGCAGCTGGAGATCGAAGCCGGTGGCGGTGCCCAGTTCGGTGACCGGCGGCGGCGGGAAGGCGAAGGCCAGGGCGTCGCGGTA
>JAFGOW010000004.1 GCA_016926265.1 Deltaproteobacteria bacterium
AGGTAGCCGACCTCATCGACGATGACCAGGCTTGAGTTGAGATAGGCTTTGCCCTTGGACTGGCTCTCCTTCAGCTTGGCGATCAGGGTATGCATGGTGGTGAAATAGACCTTGAAGCCGTGATAGCAGGCCTTGATGGCCAAAGCGATAGCCAGATGGGTTTTGCCGACACCCGGAGGGCCGAGGAAGATCACGTTTTCATGCCGGGGGAGGATGGTCAGGTCAAAGAGCTCCATGACCGTTTTCTTGTCCAGATGGGGATGAAAGGTGAAGTCGGACTCCTCGCTGGTTTTGGCCATGGGGAGCCCCGCGATCTTCATGGCGGTATCGACGCGGCGTTTATCCTTGGCCGCCATTCCGCCCGCTATTTCATCCTTCGGCAAGCTTGACCCAGGGTGCCCGGAAACGAGAGGGAAGACCTTTTGGTGCCTGGCTTGAATAATTGAAAAACCAACGGTGGAAACCCAATTTTTCCCAAGGCCCTCTGATTTTCGCTCCCCCTTCCTCCCCTGGAATTGCCTTTGACTTGGTTAATCCCGATTGGGCGAATTCCTGAGACAGTTTGCTAAACGATTATTCTTTTTTTTGGGTTATATTAACTGGCCCCGGAACTCGCACGCACCGTCCGCGTCATCCGCCAGAACACCGGCTTCGCCCTGGGGGTGAAGGTTCTTTTCGCGGTGCTGACGTTGCTGGGGACCACCTCCCTGTGGCTGGCCATCGCCACCGACATGGGGGCGTCGCTGCTGGTGGTGGCCGACGGCCTGCGGCTGCTGCGAGGGGAAAGGGATGGGAGAAAGGAGTGAAGAGCCCCTTTAGTGGGCTGGTTTTAATAGTTGCAAATGGGCAGAAATCCCATGGTTGGTGGAGCGGGTCAACCATCGGGAATTGAAAGATCCAAAATTTAAAAACTTTCAACTATTCAGGCCTTTCCCCGGTGTTTTGCCTTGCTTGGGTAAGAAAAATTTTTCGTCATGAAAGGCTACTCCTACAACACCTCCAGGAATGGATTCGCCCAGGAGGCATTTGTCGAAAACGGGTTCGGCGGCTGCGGATAATCTGTTATTCTTTTATCCGGACAGCGGATGGCGGAAAAAACGCCTCGCCGCCTCTTTTAAACCCTTTTGTTTTGACGGCTGGCGATCTTTCCGAAACAGGGATGGATCACCGTGCCCGACGCTTCCCTGACGGACTGCCCGGCGCGGTTTTTTGGTCTGCAGAAAGGAATACCTATGAAAACCATCGTGGCGTTAACCATGAATCCGGCCATCGACAAGAGTTCGAGTGTCGCCAATGTGGTGGCGGAGCGCAAACTGTACTGCAAGCCGCCCCGCTTCGAACCGGGAGGTGGTGGGGTCAATGTCTGCAGAGCGATCAAAAAACTGGGTGGAAAATCCCTGCTTCTCTATCCTGCAGGGGGCCTGACCGGCCAAAGGCTTCGGGAACTGCTCGACCAGGAGGGGCTCGCCCACCAGCCCTTCCCCATTGAGGAAACCCTCCGCGAAAGTTTGGTGATATTGGAGGAAGCCACCGGCCAGCAGTATCGTTTTGGAATGCCGGGCCCCCAGATCCATAAAAAGGAATGGGAAGGCCTTCTCCAAAAACTGGCAGCCCTGGAGCCGTTCCCCGATTATCTTGTGGCCAGCGGCAGCTTGCCTCCCGGTGTTCCCGCTGATTTCTACGCCCAGGTGACCCTCATCGCAAAAAGCCGGGGGACCAAAGCCATCATCGACGCGGCGGGTGAACCCCTGGAACACGCCTTGCGGGAAGGGGTCTTTCTGATCAAACCCAACATTCGTGAATTCAGGGAGTTGGTCGGAAAGGAGATGGGTGGGGAACAACAGATCAGGGACGCGGCGCAAAGGATGGTCGATGACGGCCGCTGCCAGGTCATGGTAATTTCCCTCGGCGCCGCCGGCGCTCTGGCGATTTCTCGGGATTTCGCCGAGCACATCCTGTCGCCGACCGTTCCCATTGCCAGCAAGGTCGGGGCCGGGGACAGCATGGTGGCCGGCATCGTCCTGAGCCTGGCCAAGGGGAAGCCGCTGCGGGAGTCGATCCTTTTCGGAGTGGCCGCGGGAACCGCGGCGGTGATGACGCCGGGAACGGAGCTGTGCCGGAAAGAAGATGCCGAGAGGTTGTATGAAAGCATGATCGCCGGGGGGTGAAAATTCCCTGGATGCTTGTTCCGAGGGTGCGCCGTGCGGCGCCCCGGCCGCCAGCCGATTCAACCTGTGAAGGGAGTTCAAATGTATCTGGCCCGAGACAAAAACAACGATCTCTATCTATTCGGTCGAAAGCCAGTTCGGGGCAAAGAGTGCTGGTGGGCCGAAGGAGGGATCGACGGCAGCTATCTCAAGATGGAAAATTCCCTCTATCCCCAGGTGACGTGGGACTCCGAACCCCTGCTCGTGGCCCTGGTGATTCCGGCCGGAGAGGGATCAGAGGGCAGGGTTTAAGGATTGAGGGTCAAACTTTTTTTAAGGCGCTCGATCTGTTCCTGGAGGCGCACTTCATGTTGAAGGCGAATTTCGAACCGCGTGGCCGCCACACGCATCGTGGAGATATCCAAAAAGGGGCCGCCGCCCCCTTGAAGATCAGTCGAGCAGCGCCCGCAGCTCCCGGGTCGCCCGGCCCAAATCCTCTTGGGCGAAGATCGCCGAGATCACGGCGACGCCGTCGACCCCGGTTTCCCTGAGGAGGCCGATGTTCTCCTTGCCGATGCCGCCGATGGCCACCACCGGTAGCGAACTGCGGCGACAGATCTCGGCCAGGGTCGTCAGGGCGACGCGATCGGCGTCGGCCTTGGAGCCGGTCGGGAACATGGCCCCGACCCCGAGGTAGTCGGCCCCCTGGTGCTCGGCCAAAAGCGCCTGCTCCACGTTATCGACCGAAACCCCGACGATCTTGTCTTTGCCCAGCAGCCGCCGCGCCTCGGCGACGCTGCCGTCCTCCTGCCCGACATGGACCCCGTCGGCCTCGAACTCGGCCGCGGCGGCGATGTCGTCGTTGATGACGAAGGGGACGCCGCGGCTTCGGCACAGCTTTCGGATTTTTACGGCATCGGCGGCGTAACGATGGCGCGGGACGTTCTTTTCGCGGAGCTGGATCAGGGTGGCGCCGTTGTCGAGGATCTCCTCGACGGCATCGCAGAGATCCCGCCCCCGCAGCCACCTGCGGTCGGTGACCACGTAGAGCTTCATCGCTTCACGCAAATTCTTCAATCTTGATCCTTTCCTTGAGAAACGGATCGTCCATGGTGCTGATGGCGTCCATCAGCAGGGTCCGGAACGATCCGGTCCCTTGGCTGCCGGCCATGGCGATCTCCCCGGCGATCCCCATGGCCCCGACCGCGGCCGCGACCCCCAACGGATCGCCGGCGCCGGCCCCGGCGAAAGCGCCGATCAGAGCGGTCAGCATGCAGCCGCTGCCGGTGATCCTTTCCATTTCCTCGTGGCCGTTGGAGATGACGTAGCTTGTGTCGGCCGAGGAGATGACATCCTGCGGCCCGGTGATGGCGATCACGGCGCCGGTTTCGGCGGCGAAGGCGCGCGCCATCCGGACCAGGTTCGCCACCGAGGTCGCGTCCGCGGCAGCGGCGTCCACCCCCTTGGCGCTGCCGGTGCCGGCGTGGGCCATGCGGATCTCGGAGACGTTGCCCCGGATGACGGCGCAGCGGACCTCTTTGAGCAGGGTCCTGGTGGCTTCGGTCCGCAACCGCGAGGCGCCGTTGCCGACCGGGTCGAAAATCACGGGGATGCCGTGCTGGTTGGCCTTTTTCCCGGCCAGGACCATGGAGCGCAGGGTGCGCTGGTTGAGGGTGCCGATGTTGAGGACCAGCCCCTGGCAGATCGAGACCAGTTCTTCCACCTCCTGCTCGTCGTCGGCCATGATCGGGGAGGCGCCGATGGCGAGCAGGATGTTGGCGCAATCGTTCACGGTCACGTAGTTGGTGATGCAGAACACCAGGGGCCTGGCGGCCCGGATGCGGCCGATCTGGTCGAAGATCATGGCTGGCTCTCCTTTTGAAAAATTGAAACCAAAAGCTTCAATTCAGCAGTCAGCTGTTATCGGGTGACTGCCGGTTTTTTCCCGTCTGCTCCTAATCCGGGGCTCCGCCCCGTACCCCCCTTCCTTTTTGCGCGCCCAAAAAGGATGCGAAAAAGGGCGCCCCGTTGACTGGCCCGCCAAAGGGCGGCGGGTCCCCTCCATGCCGCCGCCGGTTCGGGGAGCGGCAAAAACTCCCTGCGGTCAAACAGTTTGCCGCTCCATGAAAT
>JAFGOW010000038.1 GCA_016926265.1 Deltaproteobacteria bacterium
AAGAGCTGTTGCCCCAATGGGGTTTCCTGCGGTAGGATAACGGGGTTTTCAGCAAGGTGAATAAAATGGGTTTTCTGATCGAGGTTTCGGATCAACAGTTGCGACGGGAAAAGGAAAAAGCCCGCGAGCTTCGCAAGAGCCGCTGGTGGAGTCAACGCTTGGCCGCCGGTCGCTGCTATTATTGCGGCGCCCTGGTCGCGCCCGAAGAACTGACACTGGACCATCTGGTGCCCCTGATCCGGGGCGGCCGCAGCACCAAGGGCAACTGCGTTCCGGCCTGCAAGGAATGCAACAGCCGCAAAAAATATCTGCTGCCGCTGGAGTGGCAGGAATATCTGGACCGGGTCAAAAATTCCGATTGACCGCAGCAAAAAACATCTAATTATAGGAGTCAAACGTTTCATGGGCAACGAAGGGCAAAAGATCATCTACTCCATGATCGGAGTCAACAAGACCATCAACAAGAAACAGGTCATCAAGGACATTTCCCTTTCCTATTTCTACGGTGCCAAAATCGGGGTGCTGGGCCTCAACGGCGCCGGAAAAAGCACCCTGCTGCGGATCATGGCCGGCCTCGACCAGGAGTTCAACGGCAAAACCATTCTGACCCCCGGCCATACCGTCGGTTTTCTGGAACAAGAGCCCCGTCTGGACGATTCCAAAACCGTCCGGGAGGTGGTGGAGGAAGCGGTTCAGGACACCGTCGATCTGCTCAAGGAGTTTGAGGAGATCAACGTCCGCTTTGCCGAGCCGATGTCCGACGATGAGATGAACAAACTGATCGAACGGCAGGGAGAGGTTCAGGAACAGCTTGACGCCTCCGATGCCTGGGAACTCGACTCGCGGCTGGAAATGGCCATGGACGCCCTGCGCTGTCCCCCCGGCGACACCCCCACCAAAGTCCTGTCGGGAGGGGAGCGGCGGCGGGTCGCCTTGTGCCGGCTGCTGCTCCAGAAACCCGACATCCTGCTGCTGGACGAGCCGACCAACCATCTCGACGCCGAAACGGTGGCGTGGCTGGAGCAGCACCTTCAACGCTACGAAGGCACGGTCATTGCCGTTACCCACGACCGCTATTTCCTCGACAACGTGGCGGGGTGGATTCTGGAGCTGGACCGCGGCCACGGCATCCCCTGGAAAGGAAACTACTCGTCGTGGCTGGAGCAGAAACAGGCCCGGTTGTCGCAGGAAGAGAAACAGGAAACCGCTCGCCAGAAGACGCTGGAACGGGAACTGGAATGGATCCGGATGGCTCCCAAGGGGCGCCACGCCAAGGGCAAGGCGCGTATCACCGCCTATGAAAAGCTCCTCTCCCAGGAATCGGAGAAGCTCGAAAACAGCCTGGAGCTCTACATCCCACCCGGACCGCGGCTGGGGGAACTGGTCATCGAGGCCAAAGGGGTTTGCAAAGGTTACGGCGATCGGCTGCTCGTCGATGAAATGAATTTTTCCCTGCCGCCGGGCGGAATTATCGGCATCATCGGCCCCAACGGCGCCGGCAAAACCACCCTGTTTCGGATGATCACCGGCCAGGAGCAGCCCGACAAGGGCGCCATCCGGGTTGGGGAGACGGTGAAACTCGCCTATGTGGACCAGGCACGCCAGCTCGATCCTGAAAAGACCATCTGGCAGGAGATCACCGGTGGCAACGAACAGATCCAGCTCGGCAAGCATCTGGTCAGTTCCCGCGCCTATGTGGCCCGCTTCAATTTTGCCGGATCCGATCAGCAGAAGAAGGTCGCCGGGCTTTCCGGCGGCGAGCGCAATCGCCTCCATCTGGCCAAAATGCTGCGGGAGGGGGCCAATGTCCTGCTGCTGGACGAGCCGACCAACGATCTCGATGTCAACACCATGCGCGCCTTGGAGGACGCCCTGCTCAACTTCGCCGGGTGCGTGGTGGTCATCAGCCACGACCGCTGGTTTCTCGACCGCATCGCTACCCATATCCTCGCCTTCGAAGGGGAGAGCCGCACCGTCTGGTTCGAGGGCAATTATTCGGAATACGAGGCCGATCGCAAGGCGCGTCTTGGCGATGAGGCGGAACGGCCCCATCGTATCAAATACCGGCAATTGACCCGCTGAAAACCCGAGGACGGCATGGTTTCCTTTTTTTCCGATCCCGATTGGCGCACTATCGGCAACCTGGCGTTGCTGATGGTGTTTTCCCTGCTGATCAAGGCTTTCATCCTGACCCATGTCACGGTCATCAACCCGGACGGGGTCCGCTATGTCAATTCCGCCTACCAGCTGTGGCAGGGAAATTTTCAGCAAGCCTTCACTCATGAAAAAATGCTTTTTTATTCCTTGACCTTGGGCCTTTTCCAGCGGGCTGTCGGGGACTGGCTGCTGGCTGGGCAGTTTCTTTCCGCCCTGTTCCTGACTCTGACCGTCATCCCTCTCTACCAGTTGACCCGGAAACTCTTCGATGATAACGCCGCGCTGTGGGCCGGACTTGTTTTCGTCGTTCTTCCCGTTTTCAATGACATGGCCGGGGAGATCGTCAAGGATGCGCCATTTTTATTCTTTATTCTGACGGCCATGGTGTTCGCCCTGCGGGCCCTCGACGAGAAAGAGGGGCTCGATTTTTTGATGGTCCTGGTTTGCGGGGGCGCCGCTTCCCTGTTTCGTCTCGAGGGGGTGGTGTTTCTGGCCGCTTTTGTTCTGGCCCTGGTTTTGATTCTGATTGTCGGGGAAAATCGGCGGGACTCCCTCCGTGGGCTGGCCATTTTTCTTGCGGTTCCGATCCTGGGTGGGCTGGCCCTCTTCGGAATCCTGGTATCGGGGACCGTGGACATCGAAAAAGTGCTGACGGTTTGGGAACGGTTTCGAGGCCACTATTTTCAGACGGACTTCTTCAAACACTACGACGCCATCTATGAATTTCTGAAAAATTCGGAAGGGCGTTTTTTCGGAGGGCAATGGGGCCAGGATTTCTTCGAGATCGCCCGCCACAATATGGCCTGGATCTATCTCCTGGGACTGTTCCAGAAGCTCGGCAAAGCGATCTCCCCCCTCCTGCTGATCCCGTTGCTTTTCGGGTGGCCCCGCCGGGGACAGGTCCGAGGCAGTCTGATTCTGGTTCTCTGGGTGGTTTTTTCCTATCTTCTCATGAACTACTTTTTTATCGTGACCCGCAATTTTATCGCCTCGCGCTATCTGCTGGCGGCTGTCCTGCTGCTGCTCCCCTTTGTCGGACAGGGGCTGGAACGGATCCGGATGTGGACCCAGGAGCGCCGTTTCCCCTGGCTCTCTCTGGTTGCTCTGATCCTGGTGGCAGTGGTCTATCCCGCCTCAAAGAGTATCGGCGATTCCCTGGAAAACAAAAATGCGATTCGGGAGGCCGGCAATTGGCTGGGCCAGCAGCAGGCGCTCTCCCCCAAAAAAATCCTGGTCACCGAGGAACGGGTCATGTTTCATGCCGGCCTGTTGCGGGGCCAGTATTTCGCTTGCAGAGAGGGTCGATGCGGGCACTTGGAGACGGTGGCGCTCAAGAGAGGCGCCGATTGCATTGTCGCCACTTCACGGGAGGAAGCTTCTTTGGCGGGCTTCGAACGATTTCTGCTCGTCAAGGAATTCCGGAGTCCTGATTTGTCCGTTTTTATATTCCGTGTTAAGGAAGAGAGTCCCCCGGCCCCGCCCGCCAACGCCGAACAGCCCGGCGACGGGATCCGGACGATTGAGGAAAACCATGAATCCTGATTGGGTCGACGGCTATTTTTCCGGTCTCCGCGCCGCGTTGGACCGGACGGAGAAGGAAATCGGCCCTGATGTCGAGCGCCTTTCCCAATGGCTGCTTGAGGCCTTTCGAGGCGGGCACAAGGTGCTGGCCATGGGGAACGGCGGCTCTGCCTCCGATGCCCAGCATTTTGCCGCCGAGCTGGTGGGAAGGTTTTTGAAGGAGCGGCGGGGATTGGCTGCCATCGCCCTCAATGACAACCCCTGCTGTCTGACGGCGGTCGCCAACGATTACGGGTTTGGACAGATTTTCCGCCGCCAGGTCGAGGCCCTGGCGGTGGCCGGGGATGTCGTGGTCGGAATCTCCACCAGCGGCCATTCGGCCAATGTCCTTGAAGGCTTGGATGCCGCCCGGAAAATAGGCTGCCGTACCGTTGCCCTGCTGGGTCGAGGTGGGGGGGAAATCGCAAAAAACGTCGATCTGGCGGTGATTGTTCCCGACGATCGGACCCCCCACATCCAGGAGATGCATATCGCCATCATTCACATGATCTGCCAGCGGGTGGAAGAGACCCTGTTTCCGGCCCAGAAGCCCCATGAATGATCTCGGAGTGGAAGAATACCGACGGCTGGTGGCGGAGGGGCGGATTGTCAACAAGGACCGCCGAGGTCCCAAGGTTATCGAACGGCCCGATGGCCTGTTCCTGAAAATTTTTCGCAGGCGGAGTATCTTCAGCTCCGACATCCTGACCCCTTATGCCCTTCGTTTTCAGCGCAACGCCCGCCGTCTCGCCCAACTCGGGATCGAAACAGTCGAGGTCAGGGAGCTGTTTTTCTGCCCCGCGCTCAAGGAGCATCTCGTCCTTTACCGTCCCTTGACGGGGAACACCTTGCGGGAAGCTCTGGCCGCGGATGGCCGGAGGGAAGGCCTGGTCGGCCATTTTGCCTCCTACCTGGCCCGGCTTCATGAAACGGGGGTTTTTTTCCGCTCCCTTCATTTCGGGAATGTCGTGCTCTCCCCGGCGGGCGATTCTTTTGGCCTCATCGACGTTTCCGACATGAAGATCCTGGCCCGAAGGCTCCCTGTCTGGAAACGGCTGCGCAATTTCCAGCATCTTATCCGTTATCCGGAGGATCGCGCCCGCATCGAGGCGTTTGGAACAGGGCTCTTCCTCCACCGTTATCTGGAGGCGACTTCCCTGGGCGACGAGGAAAAAGACTCTTTTTCGAACCGGCTGCGGAAGGAGATCCCCTTTTTTGCCGTTGATCCGCATTAGGTTCCTGGTACCGGAGGCCGGCAAAACCGCGCTGGATGCGGCGCATGCCGTGGCCGATCGTCCCTTTGGAAATTCCCCTGGCTGCCAGCGGGGATGGAAGTCTGCGGAAGAGAACAAGGATTATCAGGTCATGAAACAGTCTCTTGTGAAACGTTTCCTGGAACGGGTCGCCCAAGTCCGGATCCTGGTGGTCGGGGATCTGATGATCGATGAATATCTGTGGGGGTGCGCCGAGCGCATTTCCCCTGAGGCCCCGGTTCCGGTTGTCGATGTCGTGAAGGAGGATCTGCGCCCCGGCGGGGCCGGGAATGTG
Source organism: Deltaproteobacteria bacterium (assembly GCA_016926265.1). Taxonomy (GTDB): domain Bacteria; phylum Desulfobacterota; class Desulfuromonadia; order Desulfuromonadales; family JAAYDE01; genus JAAYDE01. The sequence goes on from JAFGOW010000038.1 coordinate 5,266, forward strand.
ATCAACAACCTTCGGACTTTGGGCTGTTTTGTTCAGGTTCTGAGCGTTATCGGCGGCGACAGCGACGGGGAGCGGCTGGTGGCCATGCTGGGCGGGGAGCGGGTTCTGGTCGAAGGCGTGGCTGTCGATCCGCAGCGCCTCACGAGCCGCAAGACCCGAATCCTGGCCGGCCACCAGCAGATGATGCGCATCGACCGGGAACAGCGCCGGGACATTTCTCCTGAGATGGAAAAACGGTTGGCCGCCTTGTTTTGTGACCAGCTTCCCGATTGTCACGGGGTGGTGATTTCCGATTACGGCAAGGGCGTGCTTACGCCGGGCCTGCTGGCTGAAATGATCCGTCTCGCCAGGGACCGGAAAGTGCCCCTGCTGGTCGATCCCAAGGGAAGGGATTTCGACAGATACCGGGGCGCCGCCGTCCTGACGCCCAACCGCAAGGAACTGCTTCAGGCCGCCGATCTGTCCCCCATGACCGACGCCAACCTTCGTCTGGCCGGCCATCGGCTGGTTCGATCCCTGGGGCTGGAGGCGTTGGTTCTGACCCGCTCCGAGGAGGGGATGACCCTGTTCTTCCGGGATGGCTCCGAACGGGATCTTCCGACCCAGGCGCGGGAGGTTTTTGATGTTTCCGGCGCCGGGGATACCGTTCTGGCTTTTCTGGGAGCCGCCATGGCCGCCGGACTGGAACTCGCCGAGGCGGCCTGGCTGGCCAACCTGGCCGCCGGCATCGCGGTCGGGAAAGTCGGCACCTCCACCGTTGCCCCCGCGGAGTTGCTGGGCGAGGAACGGCGTCAGTTGCCCGGCGGCGACGCCAAGATTCAGAACCGGGCGGAGTTGGCGGAAATTGCTGCGGCCGCCCGCACCCGCGGGAAAAAGGTGGTTTTTACCAACGGCTGTTTCGATCTCCTTCATGTCGGGCATGTCAGGTATCTCCAGCAGGCCCGGGAATTGGGGGATCTCCTGATCCTGGGCCTCAATTCCGACGCTTCGGTCCGGCGCCTCAAGGGGGAAAAACGCCCCCTGATCGGAGAAGAGGAACGGGCCCATATCCTGGCGGCCTTGGGCTGCGTAGATTTTGTGACCGTTTTCGAAGAGGACAGCCCCCGCGAGCTGATTGCGGCGCTGCGCCCCGATATCCTCGTCAAGGGGGGAGATTACGCCCCGGAAGAGGTTGTGGGACGCGATCTGGTCGAGGGTTACGGCGGCCGGGTGGAGATCATCCGCTTTGTGGAGGGGCGCTCCACCACGGCGCTCATCAACCGGATTCTGGAACGGTTCTGATTTTATGGCGGGAAATGAAGCGCCACGGAAACGGGCTGTGTTCCTGGATCGGGATGGCACCCTCAACGTCGAGAAGAACTACCTTTATCGCCCCGAGGATTTCGAGTTCCTGCCCGGCGTCCCGGAAGCGATCCGGCGGCTTCGGGAACACGGTTTTCTGGTGGTTGTGGTCACCAACCAGTCCGGCGTGGCCCGTGGGTATTTTACCCTGGCCGAGGTCGATCTGCTGCACCGCCATGTTGAGAAACTGCTGGCCTTTTATGGGACCGCCATCGACGGTTTTTACGTCTGCCCTCACCACCCCGATGGGATTTCCCCCTACCGTGTGAAATGCGGCTGCCGGAAAGGGGAGGCCGGAATGCTGCTCAAGGCCGCCGCCGATTTCGGCATCGATCTGAAACGCTCCTTTATGGTGGGGGACAAAGCCGCCGATCTGGAGGCGGGGGAAAAGGCCGGCTGCCGGCCGCTTCTGGTTCTGACCGGATACGGGGAGCAGACCGCCAAACAACTGCCGCCCGGCCGGGTACCTGTTTTCCGCGATCTGGCGGCTGCCGTCGATTTTCTGCTGGCGCCGGTTTCCGCCGCCCATTGAGAGCGGGGATTTTTTCTGAGACAAAAACGCCCGCCGCAACTATTTTGCGGCGGGCGTTTTTGCTGAAAGCCGATGGCCTGAACCTTTCGTGTCAGGCGCTTTTTTTCCGCAGGGTCAGGCTCAACGCCGCACCCAGAACCAGGGATACCCCGGCCACGATAAAAGAATAGGTATAGCTGCCCGATTTGGCGTACAGCATCTGGGAAAGCCGGGACATGACAAACCCCCCCACCCCCCAGGAGGTGAAGACCAGTCCGTAGTTCGTGCCGAAGTTTTTGAGTCCCCAGAGATCTTTGGTGAAAGAAGGGATCAGGGAAAGATTGGTCCCGTAGTTGAAACCGATCAATGTCGCCAGGATGACCAGCAGGTAGGCATTCTTCCCCCCCCCAACGATGCTGATGGCGATGAACATCAGGAGCGCCTGGAAGGTCAGCATGATGGCCATGGTCAGGCTCCGGCCGATGCGGTCGGAGATCATGCCGGCGATGATCCGGCCGGCGGCGTTGCCGATTGCCATGAGAGCCACCACCAGAAAAGCCATGCCCCCCATGGTGGCTTGCGCCATGCCGGCAACGCTGCCGATGACCATGAGTCCGGCCCCGGAACCGATAAAATAGATCAGCCACAATTTGTAAAACGACGATGTTTTCAACATCTCCGAGGAGGAGGTATCGATTTTGAGCGGAGTTGCGACCTGGACCGGTGACAGGCTCGAGTCACCGGCCTGGGGCGGGGGTACGGCCAGGTACCCTGGCGGTGGGTTTACCAGGAAGGTGGAAAGCGCGCAAACGACGATCAGAAAAGCACTTCCGAAAAAGAGCATGGTGCCGCTGATTCCCCAAATCCCCAAAAGATATTTGGCCAGCGGGGCGATGTAGACCGAGGCCAGGCCGAAGCCTGAAACCACCAGGCCGGCGATAAGGCCGGTTTTTTTAGGCGGAAACCATTTGAGGGCCGGTGGCGTGGCCGCCGAGTACCCGAAACCGATGCCGATGCCGGCCAGAACGCCGAAGCCGAGGACCCAGATGATGTAGCTGGTGGTTTGGGAAACCCAGATAAAGCCGATTCCCACCAGAATGCCGCCGATAAAGGCGGTCAGGCGGGGACCGAATTTGTCCTGGCATTTTCCCGCCAGAATCATGGCGAAGGCAAAAACCAGGCAGCAGACCGAATAGGGATCGTTCAGAGATTGGAGATCCCAGGTGAAGGCGCCTTCCCCTCCGGCCTCGATGGAATTCTTGATGTAGACCTTGAAAAGGCTCCAGGCGTAAAGAATTCCCAAAGCCAGATTGATGCCGGTGCCGGCAAAAGTCACCGACCAACCTCTGTTTTTTACAGCCGCCGTTGCCGTCATGCTCCCTCCCCTTTAGAAATATCAGAATGATAAAAAATAAAACATTGTTATATCAAAAAGTCAACAGGCTTTGTCTATTTTTAAAAAATTTTTTCCCGAAGTCTCAATAAAAAGGGGTGAGATTTTGCCATAGGATTCGTCTCCTCGATCGACCTTTTGCGGGGAATCAGGTTTTCAGAGGGTGTTTTTGAATGGGGACCAACGCCATAGCTCCCTTGGAGCGATTTGGAAAGGAGTCAGCGATATAGAACGATTTTTTATGGATGGAAAAGGGCCTTGTATTCTCAGGGGGGATGGAAAAAAGGCTTTCGAAAACTGCCCAAGGGTGGGGGGGCCTTCAGATGCCCAGATAGGCTTTTTTCACCGCTTCGTTGCCGAGCAGGTTGGCTGCGGTGTCGCTCAAGGTGATGATGCCGTTTTCCATGACATAACCGCGGTGGGCGATTTTGAGAGCGAGGTTGGCGTTTTGCTCCACCAGGAAAATCGTGGTGCGGTTTTCCCGGTTGATCTTGACGATGATCTCGAAGATCTGCTGGATGATGAGGGGCGCCAGCCCGAGCGAGGGTTCATCCAGCAGAAGCAGTTTGGGGCGCGCCATGAGGGCGCGGGAAATGGCGAGCATCTGCTGTTCCCCGCCGCTCAAGGTGCCCCCCGCCTGGTGGCGGCGTTGGGCCAGGATCGGAAAGAGATCGAAAACGTAGTCCAGGTCCGACTTGATCCCCTGGGGGTCGCGGCGCAGATAGGATCCCATTTCCAGGTTTTCCATGACCGAGAGGATCGGGAAGATGCGGCGCCCCTCGGGCACCTGGCAGATGCCGAGAGCGACGATCTTGTCCGTCGCCATGTCATGAATCGGCGTGCCGCGGAAATAGATCTCGCCGCGGCGCGGTGGGACCACGCCGCAGATCGACATCAGGGTGGTGCTTTTGCCGGCTCCATTGGCGCCGATCAGAGTAATGATTTCCCCTTCGGCGATATCCAGGGAGATCCCTTTCAGGGCTTCGATATTGCCGTAAAAGGTATGGATATGATTGATTCTAAGCATGGGAGTCTGCTCCCAGATAGGCTTCGATGACCCTGGGATTGGAACGGATTTCCAATGGGGTGCCGACGGCGATCTCTTTTCCGTATTCCATGACGAAGATGCGGTCGGAGATGTTCATGACCAGCTTCATGTCGTGCTCGATGAGGAGGATGGCGATCCCCATCTCGTTACGGATCCTCGTGATCAGGTCATCCAGCTCACGGGTTTCCAGGGGGTTCATTCCCGCCGCGGGTTCATCCAGCAGCAGCAGAAACGGTTCGGTGGCCAGGGCGCGGGCGATTTCCAGGCGCCGCTGGGCGCCGTAAGGGAGATTGCGGGCCAGTTCGTTGACGTAGCGGTCCAGATGGACCTTTTCCAGCAGGCGGTAGCTGAAGGCGACGGTTTCCTGTTCCTCCCGGCGGGTATGCCGATCCTTCAGAACGGCTCCGAGGATATTGCTGGTGGTGCGGCAATGACGGCCGATCATGACATTTTCCAGCACCGTCATATGGGGGAAGAGGCGTATGTTCTGGAATGTTCTGGCCAGACCGAGGGCGGTGACCTGGTTGGGCTTGAGGCCGTTGATGCGCTTCGGAGCGGCGCCGGGGGCCTGGACGAAGATGTCGCCGGAGGTCGGGCGGTAGAGACCGGTGATGCAGTTGAAGAGGGTGGTTTTGCCGGCGCCGTTGGGGCCGATCAGGGCCACGATCTCTTGCTGACGAACCTCGAGATTGACTTCATCGACGGCCCGCAATCCTCCGAAATCCATGGTCAGATGGGTGGTGGAAAGGAGAGCCGTCATCCCAGTTCCTCCGGCGGGGTTTTCAATCCCTCGAAGCGGTAACGGTGGCGGACGTTGCTGATGAGTCCCTGCGGGCGGAATACCATCATGATGACCAGCACGGCGCCGAAGATCAGCATCCGGTATTCGGAGAAGGCGCGGAGGTATTCGGGAACCAGAATCAGGATGAAGGCGCTCAGGATGACCCCGAGCATGGAGCCCATTCCGCCCAGCACCACGATGGAAAGGATGATGGCCGACTCCAGGAAGGTGAAGCTGGCCGGATTGATGAAGGTGGTTTTGGCGGCGAACATGACGCCTCCCATCCCGGCCCAGGTGGCGCCAAGGGCGAAAGCGGTCAGTTTGGTTCGGGTCTTGTCGATTCCCATGGCCTGGCAGGCGATCTCGTCCTCGCGCAGCGCCAGCCAGGCTCGCCCGATGCGGGAATCGCGCAGCCTGGATACCACCAGGATGGTGAACAGGGTCAGGGCGATCATGAGGAAATAGAGAAAGATACTGCTGGCGTTCAACGACATCTCGATGCCGGGGAGACCGGGGCGGGGGATGTTGGAGATGCCGCTGGGGCCTTGGGAAAACTCGTTCCAGTTTTCCAGAACCAGGCGGATGATCTCACCGAACCCGAGGGTGACGATGGCCAGGTAATCGCCACGCAGACGGAGCACGGGAAAACCGAGCAGGATGCCGAACAGCGCCGCCAGACCCGCGCCGATCGGGAGGCAGAGCCAGAAACTGAGCCCGAAATGGAGATGGAGGAGCGCGTAGCTGTAGGCGCCGACGGCGTAGAAGGCCACGTAGCCCAGATCGAGAAGCCCCGCCAGCCCGACTACGATGTTGAGCCCGAGGCCCAGCACCACATAGATCAGGGCGGTGGTCATGATATTGACCTGATAACTGGAAAACAGGAAAGGAAAGCTCAACACCAGTCCCGTGGCGAGGACCACAGCGCATAGCCGGACCCAGGGATGACGCCGCCAAAGTAGGATTTTCGAGTTTTTCAACGCCTGGTTTTCCGCCGCCGCCGATTTTTCGGGGGGTTTCCCATGGCCCTGAAAATAGCGCCATGGAAAGGAGAGCAGAAAAGCTCCGATCCCTACCATCAGCAGGTTGTGCCAGCGCCATTCCACCACTTTGTAGATCGGGTTGACCCGCACCGCCAGGATGGGGAAGGTCAGGACCATGAACCAGAGGGCCACCAGCAGCGATTTTTTTATTTCATCGAGTGTGAAGAGCTTCCGCATGGTCATTTAACCTTCTGGACCGGGATCAAGGGAGGGGTATCAGACCTTCTGGGCCGCGGTTTTGCCGAGCAGCCCGGCGGGGCGGAAGATCAGAATCAGAACCAGGAATCCAAAGGCAAAGACGTCCTCGTAGTCGCTGGAGATGTAACCGGTGGCGAAACTTTCGGTCCAGCCGAGAACCAGGCTCCCCAGCACCGCGCCGGGGATGCTGCCGATTCCGCCCAGCACCGCGGCGGTAAAGGCTTTGATGCCGGCGATGAAACCGATGTAGAAATTGATCTGGCCGATATGGGAGGCGATCAATACGCCGCCGATGGCAGCCATGGCCGAACCGATGACGAAGGTCACGGAGATGACGCGGTTGACGTCGACCCCTAACAGCATCGCCATGGTGCGGTCCTGGGCGGTGGCCCGCATCGCCTTGCCGATGCGGGTGAAGCGGATCAGCAGAGAGAGCAGCACCATCACCACCAGGGTAGTGAGAATGATAAAAATTTCCGAGGAACGGATGATGTAGGCGTACGGTTCCAGGAAAGGGACTTCGGGCAGCAGACTCGGAAAGGGGAGAAAGTCGGAAGTCTGGGCAAGCAGGACGTAATTCTGGAAAAAGATCGACATGCCGATGGCGCTGATCAGGGGCGCCAGGCGGTTCGAGTGGCGCAGCGGTTTGTAGGCGATCTTTTCGAGGGTATAGCCGTAAGCGCAGGAGTAGAGGATCGCCAGCAACATGGCCAGAAACAGGATGGGAACCGGACCGAAACCCATGATGGCAAGAACGCTGGCTGCGATGAGGGCGGTGAAGGCGCCTATCATGTAAATTTCACCGTGGGCGAAATTGATCAGCTCGATGATGCCGTAAACCATGGTGTAGCCGAGGGCGATGAGGGCATAGATGCTTCCACGCGTCAGGCCGCCAAGAAAAAGTTCGAGGAAGTAGTCCATTGGTTTTCCTGACAGGGAAGGAACAAGGCTCTTCCCCTCATAAAAATCAAGGGGCGGTCCGGTTTTCGGCCTGCCCCTTGAAATTCCGTCCTTTTTCCATCACTTCAGTTCGACATAAACGCCATTTTGGACCTGGTACATGGAGAAACCGACTCCGATGGCGTCCCCCCTGTCGTCAAAGGTGATCTTGCCCAAGGGGGTTTCCACAGGAACGGTCCGCAGAGCTGTAACGATTTTGTCATAATCGGTGGAGCCGGCCTTTTCGATGGCGTTGACCAGCGCCTGGGCCGCGGCATAGGCGTTGAGGAAGAAAGCCCCCGGTTCTTCGCCGTAGGTCTTCTTATGATCGGCAATGGCTTGGATGGTGAGGGGGTTTTTGGAGGTGTCCTTGGGGCCGGTGGCGTAGACGCCTTCGGCGTATTTCCCGGCCACCTTGATAAAGGTTTCGTCCTTGACGCCGTCGTCGGAGATAAAGGGAGTTTTCATCCCTTTCTTGCGCATCTGGGTGACGATCTTGGAGGCTTCCGGATGGTAGCCCCCGAAGATGACCGCTTCGGCTCCGGATTTGCGGATCTTCTGGACCACGGCGGAGTAGTCCACGGCGCCGGGGGTCACTCCCTCAAACAGCACCACCTGGGTGCCGGGGGTCGCTTCCAGAAAACTTTTGGCGAATTCGGCCAGACCCTTGCCGTAATCGCCTTTGTCGTGGATTACGGCAATTTTCTTGAGTTTCAGATGGTTGAGAGCGAAATCGACCTCCATGCGCGCCTGAGCGTCATCGGAGGCGATGGTGCGGAAAAAATTGGGGTTGAGGCCGCTCTGGGTCAGGGGAGGATTGGTGGCGGAGGGGGAGATGACCACGAGCCGGGCATCCTTGTAGATGCCGAGGGCGGCATTGGTGGCGCCGCTGCAGATGTGGCCGAGAATCGCCTGCGCTCCGTCGGCGACCAGTTTGGTGGCGGCGTTGACGGCCATTTCGGGCTTGCAGGCATCGTCCTGGATCAGGAGTTGGATGGGGCGGCCCTGGATGCCGCCGGCGGCGTTTTTGGCCTTGATCACCAGTTCCGTGGCCTTGACGCTCGGGAGGCCGTAGGAGGCCAGATCGCCGCTGTGGGCGCCGGCTACCCCGATTTTGATGGGGTCGGCGGCCAGGGCTTGGCCGGTAAGGATTGTCGCCGTAAAAATGGCGCTCGACAACAACGCCGCCATCCGGCCCGGAATGCACTCAAATTTCTTGCCGCCATGCCGCTTTTTCATGACCGTGCCTCCTTCGTCCCTGGTAAATGGATGGATTCAAATATTGCCGAACGGCTTCGACAACGCCATGGAATTTCTTGCTCCGATCGCAGATCCTTGATTTGTTGCTGGAATCTATAATATCGAAGAATTTCAAGTCAAGTTAAAAGAGGGTGTGGCTTTTTAACCCTCCGGCTTCGCACGGGAACCCCAGAAATGGTCGGAAAGCCCGGAAGCCCGGTTTACCCGTCGTTCCAGCGCATCCAGCACGACGGCTCTGGAACCGAAAACGGTGGTTTCCGTTCTGGCCCTGGTCAGACCGGTGTAGAGCAGTTCCCTGGTCAGGGTTTCGCCGCCGCGATCGGGGAGCAACAGGGTAACCCGCTCGAATTCCGATCCCTGACTTTTATGAACGGTCATGGCGAAGGCGGTTTCGTGCGGGGGCAGGCGGGCCGGGGAAAAACATCGCAACATTCCCTGTTCGCTGGGGAAAAAGGCCTTTGGGCGGTCATCCCCCGGTGCCGCGAAGATCACCCCGAGGTCGCCGTTGAAGAGTCCGAGGCGGTAATCGTTGCGCGTGATGAGGAGCGGCCGGCCGTGATACCAGGTCCGATGGGCCGGAATCCACCCGTGCCGGGTCAGCTCCCGCTCCAGCAGGCCATTGAATTCCAGGCTGCCCCAAGGCCCCTGGCGGAGAGCGCAGAGAACCATGAATCGCGAAAACTCCTGAAGGAAAACAGAAGGATCGGGGCTCTCGAAAAGTTTCTGGTAATGGCTGCGGAATTTATCCACGATCCGGCAGGCCAACTGCGCCGGGGAACCGGACGGCTCCAGGCGGCAATCGGAGCCGCCGGCGGCAAGCAGCTCCATTGCTTTCCGTCCCTGGCCGGCGTTGATCAGACGGCTGATGCGTCCAATCCCTCCCGTTTCATCGAAGCGATGGCTTTTCTGAAGAATGACCAGGGAATCGTTCAGGGCCGCCGAAAAAGTGCCGGCGTTTTTTTCCAATTGCGGAAACCCACAGAGATGGGCCAACTGGCGAGAAAAGGAAGAAGAAAAACGGCTTTCCGGAAGCGCGCCGCAGAGATCGTTGAGGACCGCCCCCGCCTCCACCGAAGCCAACTGGTGGTGGTCCCCCAGAAGTACCAGCCGCGCCTGCTCCGGAAGGGCTCTCAACACCCGGACCAGGAGCGGCAGATCAACCATGGAGGCTTCGTCTATGGCCAGCAGGTCGCAGGGGAGGGGATTGCCCGCGTGGTGCCGGCATGCTCCGGATAAGGGATGATAGCCCAGGAGCCGATGGAGGGTGCATACCTCATCGGGGATCGCTTCGGCCGCGGCCGTCTCAAGGCCGTGGCGCTGTTTCAGAACCCGAAGGGTATCGCGGAGGCGGGCGGCGGCTTTGCCGGTGGGGGCCGCCAGCAGAATCCTTGGAGGCCGGGGTTGGGGCTGTTCCAGCAGCAGCAGCAGGACCTTGAAAACAACGGTGGTTTTGCCCGAACCCGGGCCGCCGGAGATGATGCAGAAACGTTTGAGAACCGCAACCGCTGCCGCCACCTTCTGCCAATCGGGTTCTCTGTCTGAGCTTGGCGGGAACAGGCGGGCCAGTCCCGATGCCAGGGCGGAGTCCTCGACCTGCGGCTCGGAATTGATCAGAAAATCAATTTTATCAATAAGTTCCCTTTCATAGTTCCAGTATCGGTTAAGGTAAAGGCGGGTGCCGGGAGCGAGGATCAAGGGAGTTCGGGCACCGGGCGGCCCCACCACCGGGGTGCGGGCCAAAACCTCCAGCCAACCTGTAAGGGAAGGGGTAAAGGGAACGATCCCCTGCGGCAGCGGCAGGGATTCCGCCCCGATATTTGAAAGATCGAGGCAGACGTGGCCCGCTGCGGTCTGCCGGCAGAGGAGCGCCGAGGCCAGCCACAGCTCGGGGTTGGAGGCGCCGCTAAGCCGTTCCATCAGATTGGCGAAATGCCTTTCCAGGGTGGAGAATTCTCCGCTGCGGGGATTTAGCGGGGCTGTCATGGTTCCAACTCCTTGGCGCCCGCGGAGAACGCCTGTTCCAGCGCCCGGACGGCCGGCAATGGCGGCCGGTCATGGAAAATCCCCGAGGAGGGGGCGGCCCCGTCGGCGAAACCGCGCAGGAACAGATAAAAAACCCCGCCGAAATGGCGATCGTAGTCATAATCCGGGATGCGTACCCGGAGATATTTGTGGAGCGCCAGGGTATAGAGGTAATACTGGAGAAAGTAGTACTCCTCGGCAATGGCCTCCTCCAGCCTTTGGGGATGGTAGTCGTCCGGGGAGGGACCGAGATGATTGGATTTCCAGTCGACGATGAAATAGCGTTCCTGGTGCCGGAACACCAGGTCGATGAAGCCCTTCATGAACCCCTGGCGGATGTTTTCGGGCAGCCGTTTCAGGCGGTCTGCAAAAGTCCTGGAACGAGGGGTGAAGGAGAGAACGCCGGCCAGATCAGCCCCGTCTCCCCGTTGAACGGGGAAGAAAAAGCCCATTTCGGTGAGTCGGGACGCTCTTCCGATCTCAGCCAGCGAAAAGGTGCCGTTCCGGCCGGGAAGGGGGGCCGAAAGGAGGCGCTTCAGAGTGGCGCGCACCACCTCCAGCCAGGGGCCTTCCTCGAAACGGTAGCTCCGCAGGGCGTCGCCAATGATGCTGTCCCACTGCTCCGGCCTGCTCTGGAAATCGATCCGCTCCAGGATACGATGGAGACAGAGGCCGGCGCGGGGACCCCGGGGGAAATCGGCGATGCCGGGCGCCATTCCATGAATGGCTTTTAAAGGCCCGGTGGTCGGAATGGGCGCCACGGGCTCGAACTCCAGGTCCCCCTCCGAACCGCGATGGGGTGCTACCCAAGCCGAAAAACTGCCGATCCGCCATGGGGGCGGGAACTGATCCGGGCCGGGGGCGAGTACCAACGGCTCCCCATTCTCTTCAAACCGGCGCCAACGGCCGGTTGGGACCGTTACCGGCGGCTCCACCCAGGAGACTCCCGATTGGGGCACCGTCGCCAGCGATCGCATCTCAGCGGCCAGGGCGGCATCATCCAGCGTGTTGAAATCGATGGAAAAAGGGGCCGCTAGGGGATCTTTGGCGCAGCGTCCATGGAACAGGTAGGCAACCCCCGAGCCGGCGGCTCCCCGAAAGGCACCCCAGGCCAGGTAACAGAGGTGCTTGGCGCGGGTCACCGCCACATAAAGCAAGCGCATATTCTCCGCCAGTTCCTCGGCGGCCATGGCCCTTCGATGGGCCTCCAGAGCGTCGCTGCCGAGATCGAGGGTCAGCGCCTGACCGGCTTCCGGGTCGTGGAAAAAGACCAGTTCCCGGCTCCCCGCCCCCAACCAGCAATACGGTGCGAATACAACCGGGTATTCAAGGCCCTTGCTGCGGTGGATGGTGAGGACCTGGATCGCCTTGTCGTCGGTTTCCAGCCGCAGTTGATATTCCTCCTGCTGGGGACGTTCGGAACGTTGGCGGGCAAACCATTTGAGCAGGGCCTTCATTCCCAGGTGGCGTTCCTCGGAAACCCGGTGAAGGAGTTCCCAACAATGGATCAGGTTGGTCAGGCGCCGTTCCCCATCCGGGAGGGTCAGCAGCCGTTCCCGGACCCGGTGCCGGCTCATCAGGTCGGAAGCCATGGCGAGCAACCCGTCCTGGAGCCACAGTTGGTGCCATTCGTTGAAGCAGGCCAGCCACTGTTCCCAGCCGGCCTCATCATTCTGCAATTCCTGAAAATGGCGGATGGAGAGTCCGAACAGGGGAGTGGCGAGGGCCGCCCGAACCAGCGTTTCCTCGCCCGGTTCAGCCACCGCCTGCAGCAGTTGGAGGACATCGCCGGCCTCCGGCGAGGCGAACAGGCTTTCATCGCCATGGATCACGGCCGGAAGGCCCAGGCTTGCCAGGGCGTCCCGGATCAGGCGCGCCTCCCGGTTGGTGCGGACGATGACGGCTATGTCGGCGGCCTCCAGGGGTCTATCCGGACCGCGCCGCGCCGCCGCCATCGGGGTGGTCCGGACCGCCGTCAGCTTGGCTTTCCCCTCCCTGCCCGCTTCGAGCAGGCGGAGGATTTCGTTGCCCACCGCCTTGGGAACGAAATCGTCGGCCCGGGTCCTCGGAATCTCTTTCTCCCCCTCCTCCCGAGGGAAAAACCAGAGCCGCAGGGGGTTTTCCAGGGGAGCGCCCGAGAACTGGAGCACCTCGGCTTCGTCGGGGGCCGCGGGAACCGCTTCGTGGAAGCGGATGGCTTCGAAAAGAAAAGGATTGCGGTGATCCCGGAACAGGGCGTTGAAGGCGCGGATCAGCGCCGGGGCCGAGCGCCAGTTGACGGACAGCGGGAACCGGACCGCGTCCCGGCCGGCGTTCATGTAGGTGAAGATGTCGGCGCCGCGGAAACTGTAGATGGCCTGCTTCGGGTCTCCGATGATGAAGAGCAGCGAATTGGGGGCATCGTAGATGGAGCGGAAAATCCGGTATTGGATGGGATCCGTATCCTGGAACTCATCGATCAGGGCGGCCGGAAACTTGGCGCGGATGGCTGCGGGCAGCGTGCTGCCTGGGCCGCTGAGGGCTTGGCGCAGATCGCGGAGCAGATCGTCGAAGGCTCGAACCCGGAACTGTTCCTTGCGGCGGGGGAGTTCCGCCCGGAGATAATGAAGCAATTGCTCCCGGACCTGGGACCAGTGAAGGTGAAAATCATCCAAGAGAAGCTGCCGTTGGCGTGAAAACCGGCTGCAACAATCGAAAAAGGGATGGGTGACTCGTGCCGCCCCTTTCTTGAGGGCGCCGTCAAGACGTTCCTGGGTGCAGCGGTCGAGGTGTTCCCAGGCGAAAAGGGGGTCTCCCGAAAGGAAAAAGGCGTCTCCGCCGGCCATCCAGGCGCCGATCTGGTCCCTGGGGTAACTTCTTCGGTTCAGTCCCTCATCCCCCAAAAGCTGTTCGATCCGCGGCCGTTGCTCCTGCCACAGACGGCGCAGCTGGTCAAACAACGCCGCCACCGTGGATTCGCGCCGTTCCACGGAGCCGTCAGGGGGCGCCGAGAGCAGGATGGGATCGGGACGGGAGAGGACCTGGCGGGCAAAATCCGCCAGCAGATCAGGTCCTTGGAGCTGGCGATCCCGCTCTTGGCGCTGCTCAAGGAGGAACCGGAGGAATAGGGGAGTGGCCGCGGCCGTCAGGCGGCGCCAGAAATCATCGACGGCCTCTTGCAGCAGGGTGGAAGAATCGGCTATCAGCTCCGTATCGAAGGGGAGCGCCGCTTCAAAACTGTGTTCGCGGAGGATTTTGCGGCAGAAGCCGTGGATGGTGAAAACCGCCGCCTCGTCGAAGCCGGCGAGGGCGGCTTGCAGACAAGAGCGGGTCTGGTTCGAATCCCCCGCCGCGGTGAAAAGGGTTTCCATCGTTTCGTCGCGGCAGCTGCCGTCCAGGACGGCGAGGCCTTCCGCGAGGCGTTTGCGGATGCGGGTTCTGAGTTCCTTGGTCGCCGCTTCGGTAAAGGTCACCACCAGAATCTCACCCGCCTGGCGTTTTTCAACCACCAGCAACCGCACGAAAAGGTCCGTGATGGCCCGGGTCTTGCCGGTGCCGGCACTGGCCTCGATGAGATGGAGCCCTGTCAGGGGTCCCGGCTGCAGCCACGGCGGCGGGGTCATGGAATTTTCTCCAGGGAGTTCAGAAGCGGGGCATAAATCTCTTCGGCCTTCGCTTCAAAATCCGCATCCAGAGGGTCGGTTTCCCCGAAACAGAATCGCAGGGAGGGATCCTCTTTTTCGCCCCGCTGGTAAGGGGTTCCTTCCCAGGCTTTTCGCCCCGCTTCCCGTGCCCGGTCGCGGTTTTCTGGGTGGCGTGCCAAGGTAGCGGCAAATCCCAGGGAAGTCTCGGGGAAAAAGGGGAGAGGACGATGCAACCCCTCCCAGTAGAGGGCCAGCAGCCGCTCAAGAAAAGGGAAGGGGTTTGGGGCCGGCGCCAGGCGGCAGGTGCCGTCCCTGGCGAACAGCCAACTCCCGGCCTGGGCCGCCGGCTGTTCCAGGGCGTCGAGAAGGAGCCGGGTCAACCAGGCCTGGAGCCGATCCACGGCCCGGAGCCGGGCAAAGTGGTGGTGTACCATCCGGTCGCCATGCCGATGGGGAAGAAGCCCTCGAATTTGAAACTCTCCGATCCGGAGTGCCAGGGGGGGGTCTTGGTGGCGTTCCTCCCCGGCGACGGCATGGATGGCCTGGGCCAGGCGTTCAGCTTCGAGAGCCAGATCGGTGAAGACGATATGTCCCGCCGCTCCGGGCGGCAGCATCCCCTCTTCGCGTATTTCGGAATAAAGAGGGAACAGCTGTTTTCCCGCCAAGGCCGCCTCCGTCAACCTTTCGCCGAGCCGGTAGCGATCTAGCGGGGCGAGGGCAAAGGGCTCCCGTTCCTCGGCCAAAAAAGGCACCTGCCTGAAAACGATGCCGAGGCGGCGGTGGGCGAAATAACGTCCTGGTTGGCAAAAAAAACGGATCAGGTCCGAATAATCGATTGTTTTCCAGGAAGGATCGGCTTCCGGCAGCCTGGTGGCATCGGAAATCGGCGGCGTGGGTCCCCGGCGGGCAGCCAGCGCGGCCTGATAATTTTCCGGGGAAAAACTCGCCAAGGGGGATGAGGCCGAGAAATATCCGGAATGGAAGGCCTGCAGGCGATGCTGGAAAAAAATTGCCGACCGGGCGCCCTGGAAACCCTTTTCCAGATAATCCGAGAGTTCGCTGACGAGAACCGATGGCGGCAGCTCCGAGTTGTCCCGTTGGCTCTGGCCGACATAGCTGATGAAAAGCCGCTGACGCGCCGACAGCAGGGTTTCCAGAAACAGATAGCGGTCCTCGTGACGCGGAATGCGGTCTCCCCGCTGCGGGCGGGCCGCGATCCGGTCGAAGGCCGGAGCCGAAAAAGCGCGGGGGAAGGCGTCGTCGTTGAGGCCGATCAGAGCAATGATTTTAAAGGGGATACTGCGCATCGGCAACAGCGAGGCGAAGGTGATGGCTCCCGACAGGAAGCGGCCTGGCGCCGCGGCCTGGGATTCGAGACGGTCGCCCAGATAGGCTTCGGCCACTTCGATGGGAACCGCCGCGGCGGCTCCCGAGCTTCCCGAGGTGGCGGCCAAGGAAGAGAACAGCTCCTCCAGAAAGAGATAATCCGCTTCCGACCCTTCATCCGGTTGGAAAAACCGCTCCAGTATCCAGAGAAACTGTTCCCCCCAGTCCCGCATCGAACGGGGAAGGCGGAGGGCCTCCATATGTTCGGCGACGGCTGCGATGAAATCCGCCAGCCGCCCCAGAATGGCGGCGTTTTCGCCCTCGCCGGCATCGTAAGGAAGGATTCCCTCGAAGAGTCCCCCCGCGTCGGGAAGGGCATGGCCGAGCAGCAGACGATCCAGCGCCGCCCCCCAGCTGTTTTCCTGAAAAGGGGGAATCCCGAAACGGGCCCGGTCGGCGGCGTCCAGGCCCCAGCGGACACGGGTTTCCTCCACCCAGACCCGGATCCGGTCGAGGTCCTGATGTTGGCATCCGAACCGGGACATGATGGGTGGCGCTTCCAGAAGATCGAAGACTTGGGGAGCGCCGCAACGGGAATTACGGAGCGCCAGTAATTCCAGAAACAGGGAGGCCAGGCGATTTTCCCGCCGCACTCCGAGGTCGGCGACGGAGAACGGGAGGCGACGGCCCGGAACGGACGGGGTCTTGAAAACCGCGGCGATGTAGGGGGCGTAGGTGCCGATGTCGGGGGCCATGACCAGGATGTCGCCGGGGGTCAGACCGTGCAGGTCCTGAAAACAGCCCAGCAGAAAATCGTGGAGCGCCTCGATTTCCCGCAGCGGGCTGTGGCAGGAATGGATCTGCAGGGATCGGTCGCCGGCAGCGACGGCGGTTTTTTCCGATTGGATCGTCCGGTCATGCAGATGGAGCAGATCGCCCTGCAGGGCGGCGAGGAGGGTGTTTTCCCCGGGCTCCTGGAAGAGGTCGAACTGCGAGAGTTCCCCCTGTTCCCAGAGCAGGCCGAAAAAGTCCCGGCCCGACCGCCCCCAGGAAGCCAGCAACGGTTGCGAAACCTCATAATGAAGGGCTTCGAAAGCTTCCGGAGCCGACGCCTCTCGGCGGGCGGCGGTTTTGGGGGAGGAAAGGTCGAGCCAGAACTCTTGGCAGGGGTTGAGTAAGAAGAGATGGACCGGGCAGAAGCGGGCGGCCGCCGCCAACACCTCGATATGATAGGGGGGCAGGGCGGAGACCCCGAAGATGTTGAGAGCTGCCGGGAACACACCCGACGGCAAGTGGCCGGTTTGGCAGCGCCGCAAAAATTCCCGTTGGCGGCGGGCGCGGTGCGGAGCCGGGTTGGCGGCGACCCATTGGCGCCACAATTCGGCCTGCCAGTCGGTTTCCTCGCCCCGCTCCCATGACAGAAGGAGGTCGGGGCGGTAGATGGAATATTGGTCGAAAAGATGCGCCAGGCGGCGGGCCAGTTGATAGGTCTTGAGATCGGGCGCCTCCCCGGTCAGAAAATGTTTCAGGGAGTCGAAGCGGGGCTGAGTGGCCAGCTGTGGAAGCAGGTCCAGGAGGCTGAGGGTCATCCGGTCCCGGTCGAAAGGGTCTTTTTCCGGTTCCTCTCCCAGGGCGGCGGTCAGCAGGGCGTCGATCAGGGCGTTGGGAAAGGGGAACGCGAAATTGGCCCAGATCCCGAAACGGCGGGCCAGATTCAGGGAGAGCCAGGACTCCATGCCCTTGCTCTGAACCAGGATTAGGGTCGGATCCAGAGGTTGCGGCGGATTCTTTTGAAGAACCTCGGCCAGGGCCTCCAGGAGGGTTTCCAGACGATTGCCGGTGTAGAGGTGAAATCCGGTCATGGCTGGCCGGAGGGGTTGGGGCGCCGAGGGGAATTTCCCCACTTCGCTGGGAGCAGGGTCAGAGCGGCCAGCGAGGCGGCCAAGGCTCCGAGACCGTCGGCGATCAGATCGATGAGATCGGCGCTGCGGACGGTGCTGAAAAGGCCCTGCGCCAGCTCCATGATCGCTCCCAACGCCAGCGCGAAGAAAAAGGCTCCCCACCAGATCAGGCGCTCCGAACGGAACAAGGGACTGAAGCACCATCCTGCCAGCAGGGTGAGGACGAAATAGGCCAAAAAATGCTGCATCTTGTCCCAGGAGAGGGCGCCGAGCGGGATTTTGGGGAGAGCGGGCGCCAGCGACAGCCATACCAGCACCGCAACATAGCCGCTCAGGACGGCCGCCCGAAAGTAACCCCGGGGGTAAGTTTTTTTATTCATGGGACAGCCGGTCAGAGTTCCGGGGTGTCCCTGACCAAGGCGGTCAGTTTGGTTAAAGCCGCCAGCGGATCGTCCCCCAACTCGATGCGGATGACCCGGCGCCCGTATTTTGCGAGCGCCTCCAGATCCCCTTGTGCCTGGGCCCGGATCAGGGTCCCGAAACTGTATGGGAGATCCGGAATGGGGGCATCCCGATGAGGCCTTCCGGTCAACTGGATGAAGAGGCCGGTGTTGGGACCCCCTTTGTGCCATTGCCCCGTGGAATGGAGAAACCGCGGCCCGAAGCCGAGGGTGACGGCCAAGCGGGTGCGGTCCCGAAGCAGGGCCTGGAGCTCCCGCAAGCCGGCGGAGCTGGCTTCGGTTTCCGGCAGATAGGCCATCAGCGCCACGTAATCGCGGGTGCGGCGCCGGGACAGAAAATATTTCAGGGCCTCCTGAAAATCCTTTGCCGCCGGTTCGCCGTAAAGGAGGGGGCCTCCTTCATGCAGAGCATGGCCTCCGGCCGCGGAGGGCGCCATGGGCGCCGCGAGGATGCGGTGGGTGTTGGCTTTGCTTTCCTGGACGTTGGGCTGGTCGAAGGGGTTGATCCCCAGGACGCTGGCGGCGACGGCGGTGGCGCATTCCCAGCGCAGGAATTCCCCGGCCAGATCGGCGGGCCCCTCGATATCGATCGCGATGACGGGATGGTTGAGTTTTTTCAGATCCTCCACCAGCGCGGTCAGCCTTTCGTCGCCGCTGCCGCCCAGCCGGTAAAAGAGGAAGACGCGGTCATCGTCGTAGGCGGAAGCGGCCCCTGGCGGTTCCCCGGTGACGGGAAGGATGCCCCTTTGCTCTTTGCCGGTACTTTCGGCGATGAGCTGATCGATCCAGAGACCGAAGGTCCGGATCGGTTCCGGAAGAAAAAAGGTCACTTTGTCGCGGCCGCCCAGCGCCAGTTCTCCCAGGGCGGCGCCCAACACCAGCGCCGGATTCTTCCGCTCCGGGATGTCGGGGCCGCAGGATTGTTTCATCAGATGGGCGGAAGCAAGTATTTGACGGGGATCGAGGCCCATCAGGGCGGCCGGCACCAGCCCGAAACAGGAGAGCGCCGAGTAGCGGCCGCCGATCTCGGGGTCATTGAGAAAGGTCTTGCGGAATCCCAGTTTGTTGGCACGGGCGACGAGAGGGGTTTCAGGATCGGTGATGGCGGCGAAATGCTCACCGGCGCGGCTGCCTTTGATTTGGCTCAGGCGATCGAAAAAGTAATCGGAAAAGGCTGAAGGCTCGGCCGTGGTTCCCGACTTGCTGGCTTCGATGAAGAGGGTCTGGGCCAGGGGGAGTTTCTTTTCCAGGTCGAGTACGGTATCGGGATCGGTGCTGTCCAGGACGGTGAGCGGGATCCCCCCCCGGCCGAGAGGAAAGGACCGCTGGAAAACCAGAGGGGTCATGCTGCTCCCCCCCATTCCCATGATCACGACCCGGCTGAAGCCGGCCTCCCTGATTTCGGAGACAAAGGTCTCGACCTCCTCCAGCCGGTTCCGCATTGCCTCGACGATCTCCATCCAGCCCATGAAACCCCGGATTTCCCGATGGTATTGGGGATGCCGTTTCCAGAGGCAGGGATCTTTGGCCCAGAAGCGGCGGCTGAAGCCTTCCTCTTCCATGTGGTTAAGCCTTTTTTGGACAAAATGAGCGTAGAGACCGAGATCGAGATGTTGACGCTCGCAGGTCTGCTCAAGAATAGCGATCCGTTCTTCATCCAATTTCTTGAAGAGGCTGTCGAAAGGCTGGATGAATTTTTGGATGCCGTCCTCCTCCAGATGGCGCATCCCTTGCTCCAGATCGATTCCCAGTTCCGCCAGACCCCGCAAAGCCCCTTCGGCCTCGGCCAGGCCCTGGACCAAAGTGGCCTCGGCGCGGCCGTGATCGCGGAAGGCGTTGAGGGTTTTGACGGGGATGGTGTTGACGGTCTGCGGCCCGATCAGTTCCTCGACGTACTTGACGTCGCTGTAGGCGGGGTTTTTGGTCCCGGTGCTGGCCCACAACAGGCGCTGCGGAGCGGCGCCCAGTTGGGCGAGGCGCTCGAAGCGAGCGCCTCCGAACAGCTCCCGGAAGATGCGGTAGGAGAGTTTGGCGCTGGCGACGGCGATGGCGCCGATCAGGCTCCGCGCCGTGGCGACGCTTTGGTCGGCAGAGCGGGAGAGCTCCTCCAGGCGGGGATCGAGCAAGGTGTCGATGCGGCTCAGGAAAAAGCTGGCTACCGATGCGATCCCGGCCACCGGCCGGCCCTGGGCGGCGCGATCCTCCAGGCCGGCAAGGTAGGCTTCGGCCACCATCCGGTAGCGCTCCAGGCTGAAAAGGAGGGTGGCATTGACATTGATGCCCTCGGCGGTCAGTTCACGGATCGCTTGGCATCCTTCCAGAGTGGCGGGAACCTTGATCATGACGTTGGGTCGGTCGAGAAGCCGCCAAAGCAGGCGCCCTTCCTCCAGGGTCCGGTCCAGATCGCGGGCCAGATAGGGGGAGACCTCCAGGCTGACATACCCGTCGAGCCCCCGGCTCTCCTCGAAGAGGGGGCGAAACTGGTCGGCAGCGGCGCGGACATCCTCCAGAACCAGGGTCTGATAGATTTCTTCGACGGTTTTTCCCTCTCGGACCAGGTCGGTTATGGCCGCGTCGTAAGCTTTGCTGCCGGCAATGGCTTCTTTGAATATGGCCGGATTGGAGGTGATGCCGCGAATCCCGTCCCGTTCGATCAATCGCTCCAATTCCCCGGATCGCAACATCTCCCGATGAAGATAATCGAGCCAAAGGCTCTGTCCCAAGGCCAGGACCTTTTTTAACGGGTTACCGTTGTTCATCGCCTATCCTCCTCCTTTGATGGGGCTGCTTTTGCCGGTACCGTACAACTTTAACGGAAAATGCCTTCCAACGGAACCACGACATTCCATCTGGATTGGGGAAAAATCCACTTCTTTGTGCCATTTGGAATTTTTAAGCTTGCCAGGGCCATCGGAAAATTGTTATCAAATTGCAACTCCGGATCCGGGGACGACGCGCCTCTTTCCGATCCGCTCCCCCGGGAAATCGGGGCGGCGGATTTTTCGGCGGCCGGCCCCAAAAACAGCCCGACGCCTTCGCCAAGGGTTCAGGTGGGTCTTGCCCGACGGCACCAGGATGAAATTCCGATGAAGAAACCGGCAGCCACCATTGGCAAAAAACTCTTTCTCAGTCATTTTCTGGCCGTTTTGCTGGTTTCTGGCAGCATCGGCACCTATTTTTATCACAGCGCTTATTCCAGTCTGAAGCGCAACCTTCAAGGCCGCCTTGAAAACAGCGCGGCCCTCATCAGCCGGACCATAGACGCCAAAGAGATCGAAATTCTTCGGGCGCCGGAAGACGCGCAGCTTCCCGTCTACAGCCGCTATCTCTCCAAAATGCGGGACCTGCGGGGAACCAATCCCGATATCGCCTATCTTTATGTGATGCGTCGCGACGGCGACCGGGTCTTTTTCGTCATCGATACCGACACCAGCGAGCAGCAGGCTTGCCCCGGCCAACCCTATCTCGATATCGTGGCGGCTTTGATGAAAGGATTCGAGGCCCCCTCCGTCGACGACCAGATCGTCCATGATCCGTGGGGGGCCTTTATGTCCGGCTATGCCCCGATCGTCAACGGCAAAGGGCGGTTTTTGGTAGGGATGGACATGCGTGCCGACGAAGTGGAAAAAAAATTCCGGGCCTTGAAGATCTCCGGCGCGGTTTCCCTGGTTTGTTCGTTGCTGCTGGCTTATTTGTTCAGCCGGGTCCTCAGCCGCCATTTCATCGCCGGCATCCGGCTCCTGATCGAACGGTGCCAGGCGATTGCCGACGGCCGTCTCGGCGAGGAACTGACCTTCCGATCCGATGATGAACTCGCCCAGCTTGTGGCCGCCTTCAACAGGATGTCGGCGCATCTGGCCCAGAGCCGCCAGGAAACCCGCCGGGCGGAAATCGCCCTGACCGAGGCCAACGAAGCCCTGGAAATCCGCGTCCGGGAAAGAACCGAAGAATTGGCCGTGGTCAATGAACAATTGAAGGGGGAAATCGCCGAACGGCGGAAAATCCAGCAGGCCCTTATCGAGGCCGCCCGCACCGATCCCCTGACCGGTCTGCTCAACCGGCGCGCCATTCAGGAACATCTCGCTTACCAGGTGGTTGCCTATCAACGCAACCGGGAACCGTTCACGGTCCTGCTGGCCGATATCGACCAGTTTAAGGCCATCAACGACCGTTTCGGGCACCATGCCGGGGACGAGGCGCTACGGAATCTCACCCGTCTGATTCAGGGGCAGATCCGCCAACAGGATCTGGTGGCGCGTTGGGGGGGGGAGGAGTTTTTGATTCTGCTCCCCGACACCGACCTGCAGGGAGGGAAGCGGCTGGCCTGCAAACTGCGGCAACAGGTCGCCGAATCGGAGGGTCTGCTGCCCGAACAGCCGTCCCTGCGCCTGACCATCAGTATCGGGGTCTCCCAGTTTCAGGAATCTGCCACCTTGGACAAATGCATCCAGGCCGCCGACGATGCCTTGTACCGGGCCAAATCCCAAGGACGGGATCTGGTGGTGACGGCGGAGGAGGGGTAGCGGCGCTCCCCGTTGTCTGAATAGTTAAAGTAGATTCTTGGCTTTAGCCAGAATTTCCTCAACGGTAAACCCAAAATTCTTCAAAGCGGTACCTCCGGGGGCGGAAGCCCCAAAACGATCCACCCCGATCACGACCCCTTCCAATCCGACGTAGCGGTGCCATCCCTGGCTGCATCCCGCCTCCACGGCGATCCGCTTTTTAACAGCCGGGGGAAAAATCTCATCCCGGTAACCCAACGGCTGGGCCTCGAACAGCTCCCAGGATGGCATGCTCACCAGACGGGCGCTGATTCCCTCTGAAACAAGTCTCTCGTAGGCTTCCAGGGCCGGGAAGAGTTCGGCCCCGGCGGCGATCAGAATGAGTTCGGGGGGCGCCTGGCCGGAGCCGGCCAATATGTAGGCGCCCTGATGAAGGCCTGAGGCCGAGGCGTACTTGGAGCGATCCAGAATCGGCAGGTCCTGACGGGAGAGGATGAAGGCGGTCGGCGTCTCCTTGGCCTTCAGGGCATATTTCCAGGCCTCCAGGGTTTCGTTGGCGTCGGCGGGGCGGATTACGGCCAAGCCGGGGATGGCGCGGAGGCTGGCCGTCTGTTCCACCGGTTGATGGGTCGGGCCGTCTTCGCCCACCGCGATGGAATCGTGGGTAAAGAGATAGATGACGGGCAATTTCATCAGCGCCGCGAGGCGGATGGCGGGGCGCAGATAATCGGAGAAAACCAGGAAAGTGCTGCCGTAAGGACGCAAGCCGCCGTGCGCGGCGATGCCGTTGAGGATGCTCCCCATGGCGTGTTCCCGCACTCCGAAAGAGAGGTTGCGTCCTGAATAGCTCCATCCTCCCTCGGGAAGGTTCTGAAGCCCCGGGGGTAGGGTGGCGGGGGATTGGAAAAAGCCCAATTTTTTCATGACCGTTTTGGTGGAGGGGTCCAGATCCGCGGAACCCCCGACCAGGTTGTCCACCTTTTGGGCGATGTGGTTCAGAATCTGGCCGCTGGCGGTTCGGGTCGCGACCGGTTTGCCGCCGGGGGCAAAGGCGGTGAGTTCGTTTTCCCATTCGGGGGTGAGCGCCCCGCCCTGCAGGCGGTCCCATTCCTCCCTGAGGCCGGGGAATTCTCCCGTGTAACGGCGGAGCAACCCGTCCCATTCCGAGTTGGCTGTGATGCCGGAGCGGGCGACGGCGACGAAGAGTTCCCTGACCGGGTCGGGGACAAAGAAGGTCTCCTTGTGGGGCCATCCGAGAGACTTTTTGGTGGCCAGGGTTTCCTCCGCGCCCAGGGGGGAGCCATGGGCTTCGTGGCTGTCCTGGAATTTGGGGCTTCCGAAACCAATATGGGATTTGACGATGATGAGTGAGGGGAGGAGGGTCTCGCTACAGGCGGCTGCGATGGCGCTTTCAAGTGCCTTGAGGTCGTTGCCATCTTCGACCTTCAGTACCTGCCAATGCAAGGCTTCGAATTTTTTGGCGGTATCCTCGCTGAAGGTGAGATGGGTGGGACCCGAGAGGGAGATGTTGTTGCTGTCGTAGAGGCAGATCAACTTGCCGAGCCGCAGGTGGCCCGCCAACGACGCCGCTTCCGAAACCACGCCCTCCATCAGATCGCCGTCGCTGGCCAGCACGAAGGTGCGATGATCGACGATATCAAAGTTCTCCCGGTTGAAGCGGGCCGCCAGGTGGCGCTCCGCGATGGCCATGCCGACCGCCATGGCGAAACCCTGGCCCAAGGGCCCGGTGGTGACCTCTACGCCGGGGGTGTGGCGGAATTCGGGGTGGCCGGGGGTCTTGGAGCCCCATTGGCGGAAATTCTTTATTTCGTCCAGGGTGAGGTCGTATCCGGCATGGTGGAGCAGGGAGTAGAGCAGGGCCGAGGCGTGCCCGGCCGAGAGTACGAAGCGGTCCCGGTTTGGCCAGGCAGGGTTGCGGGAGTTGAATTTCAAAAACCGGGACCAGAGGGCATAGGCCATCGGCGCCGCTCCCAGCGGCATTCCGGGATGACCGCTGTTGGCCTTGTCGATGGCGTCAAGAGCAAGAAAACGGATCGAATTGATCGCCAATCGATCCAGTTCTTCGTTGTTGGAATTGGCGGGTTTGTTCAGCTCAGACATAGGACGGCTCCTTTAAAGAAAATAGCTTCCCCGACGGAAAGAAGCTTTCATTTTTAGCATAAGACCTTGAAAAGAGCCAAACAAAGTTGGCAGTCAGGCCGCATCAGGAATCAAAGGATTTTTCTTCCGACAACCGGGAGAGAACAGTCCGCAGCAGGATTTGAAAATCACCCCGCTTCCGATCCAGTCGGCCGGATTCGTCCGGGTTCTTCAAGGCCTCAAAGTACCCGATCGCCGTGCGGCGTTGGGGCTCTGACCAGCGGGCGGCATACCCTTCGCGGATTTCCGCCGGGTTCTCGTCGGGAAGGGGCGCCCGGCGGGCGTGAGCCCAGTTGATGACGTAAGAAAAGAAAATCAGCGCCCGGTCGAGGAGTACGAAGAAGAATTGGATGTTGGTCAAAGGGCCGATTTGGATCTGTGTTTTCCCCATGGGCGGGAGCAGATCGATTCCCAACAGGCGCAGCCTCGGCCCCTTGACACGGGCCAGCTTGCCGCCGCCCAAATAAGCGGTCAAGGCGCCCAGGAGCGCCCCGGTGGCGGTAAAAACCCCGGCGCTGATGCCGGTGAAAAGAGCGTCGAGGCCGGCGCCGGCGGCACCGCCGGCCAAGGTTGCGGCCCAGGTCAACTGGCCGCGGTCGAGCCCCAGCACTCTCCAGACCCGTTCGCTGAAGAGGTTCTCCCGCAGGGCGGAGTTGGGAGGAGGTTGGTAGCGGAAGATGTTGTGTTTGAACAGTTTGCGGATGCGCTCATGGAAATCGTGTTCCATCGCTGCCAGATCCCGGCAGAAACGTTCCTTGAGCCGTTCTTCTGCGATGTCCTCCGCCCTGTCCTGGTATTCGGCGAACGCGGTATGGCGCAGGGAGTTTTCCAGCAGTTCGCCGATCAGGTCGGCGGTCCTGGCGATTCGCTGGTCCCAGTCGCGCCGGAACGCCTCGATGACCTGTGCCATGGCCGGCAGCCAGTCCTGGTCGATATTTTTCAGGGTTTCCAGCAGCGCCAGGCGTTCGGCGTAGGTCGCCCGATGGGCGTTGAATACTCGCACCGCGTTGAAATGCCTGCGGAATGCGGCTTTCCACTCGGGCAGGTAGCGGTCCTCCCGCTCCTTGCAGTTGATGATGGCGAGCCGCGGACGGCCGGTGCGGCGCAGGATTTCCATCTCGGCCAGATCGTTATCCCGCAACGGCCGGGAACCGTCCACCACATAGATGATTCCGGCGCCGGCCTCGATCGGGTGCAGCAGTTCGTTTTCGTTTCGGAATTCAGGATCGTCGCGGTGGGCGGCCCGAAACGACCGCACCGCCTCCTGGTCGTGGGCGCCGCTTTGCTCCAGCCAGGCCAGGGTGCGACGCGGGCTCTGGAATCCGGGGGTGTCGATGAACTCGACCACGGTTTGGCCGTCGATGACCACCGGATAGTGGCGGCAGCTGCGGGTTTCCCCTGGGATGGGGCTGACGGGCACGGTGTCGTCCTCGGCCAGGGTCGATACCACCGAGGATTTCCCTTCATTGGGATGGCCGACGATGGCGAAACGTAAGGGGGTTGATGCGTCCATGCCTCAAACCTCTTTCCCTGGGGTGGCGATAGCCAGGTACGGGTCTCCCAAAGCCTGGAGCTGACGTTTCCAGACCCGGAGATCCGTTTCGGAAGGCTGGGTGCAAAAATTGGGCGGCGCCGGCCTGCCGACCAGAAGGATGGCGATCCTTCCGTTTTCAGTTGCGATCGGGCGTAGTTTCCGGAGCAGGGACAGGCTTTCAATAATAGGGGGCTGCCAGGCCTCCTGGATCAGAACCAGGGCGGGGCGTTTCCCCCCCCAGTCCCTTTCCGAAAGATGGGCCAGGGTGGCCTCCTCCTCTTGCAATGGCCCACCGATGGGGAAGATTCCGACCACCTCGAGTCCGAACCGTGCCGCGGTCACCGATTGGAGCTGCTCTCGACCGGCCCGTTCCAAAAAAGCCTTTTCCGCCAGCAGGACGGCAGGGGCGCTGTCGGTCCAGGAAAATTTCTCCGGAAAGAGTGAAAGTGGGGCCCCCGGTTTTTCCGGGGAGGGCCCGGACGAAGCCGGACCAGTTTCCAGCAACGGAGTCAGCAGCCGTCCGACCAGGCGGTCGCAGCCGGTATGGGAAAAATCGAGCCGGGCCAGGAGCAGGTGTTGCCAGGAAAGGGTAAAGACAGCCATCGCCAAACGCGGAAAAACCCCGTAGCAGAGCAGCCCGAGGGAGAGGAAAGGCCACCAGGATACCAGATCCGGTGTCGCCAGATGGGCCATTCCGTCCTTTAGAACGATGCGGCTGTTTTCGATTTGAAGCAGGGTGGGGAAACCCATCCCCTCGGGGAACAGCCAGGACCAGGGAAGGGCGAGCCCCCGGATGATTTGATGGACCGTGGCCGGTGCGGCCTGGAGGGTTGTTTGCCAGCCGAAGGCGAGATCCGTGGTCGCCACCTTGGCCAAAGTGGCTGCCAAGGCGCCCAGGTTGAATGCCAGCCCGAACCATTGCCCGATCAGAAAAAGCGGCAGCAGAAAAAGGTTGCCGTAAACCGTGTGGCGATTTTTTAGCAATCCGAAGGCTGCCAGAAACCGGTGCCGGAATTCCGCGGGGAACCTGGCCCCGGCGGCTTCGACCCCCCGTTTCCCGAGCCGGAACAGCAGGGCGCCCCAAAAGGAGGCCGCCGCAGGGCGCTGTCGCAACAACCGGAGCGGACGGTGCAACAATGCCGCAGCCAGAAGAAGAAAAAGAAGCGCGATCTGTATTCCAATCAGGGTGGCCACGTAGTCGGAAACGTTGACGGGTCGCACCCCTTGGTAGCGCAACAGGGAGAGGGCCAGCCCGGCGCCGGAGCAGAACCCGACCAAAAGAGCGCCCCAAGTGAGAAGCCGCCGGGTTTCCCGGAACACGGTCCCCGGCAGCGGATAATTTTCCGGTTTTTCGCCCGTTTCCGACCGGCGGCGGACCTGCAGCCAATGTCGGATCAGGAGCGGGCGGGAACGGGAATTCCGAGTGGCGTCGTTCAGCGCCAGGTAGATGGCGCGGTCGCGGCGGATGAGATCCTGCTGGTCGCTTTCGTCATCGCCGAGGATAAAGTACTCCAGGTCGATCAGATCGTTGATGCTCCATTTCATCTGGCTGATGGGCGCCTCCTCCGCGGGGACCCGGATTTCTTTAAATCATGTCGGTCCGATGGCTTTTTGGCAACAAAAAATCGGAGCATGGCGCCTTTTCCGCCGTCCCTCCCAATACCGTTGGGGACTAACGCAAGGGCGTGCAAAAAAAATGAGCCGTCCTTTTCCAAAACGAAAAGGACGGCTCATTTTTGGTGCCGAAGAGGAGACTCGAACTCCTACGGGGCAACCCCCACTAGACCCTGAACCTAGCGTGTCTACCAGTTCCACCACTTCGGCACGCCGATTTTTTTAGCAAATATACCCGAATAATGCAACAGGAATTTATGGAATCCTCCCGAAGAAAGGGACTTCCGGTTCCGATTAGGGGCCGTTAAAAAAAATATCGGGCCGGGAAGGGCGGCCTTGGTTGAAAACAGACCCCAATTTTGATATCTTCCTCCCGCCCTGCAACCGTAAATAAAATGAAACTTTTTCCATGTCCTTGAAATCCCCTTTTCACCTGGTCCTGGTAGAACCGGAAATTCCCCCCAATACCGGCAACATCGCCCGTCTCTGCGGCGCCACCGGCACTACTCTCCACCTGATCGAGCCTTTGGGGTTTTCTCTGGATGACCGGTATCTTCGACGGGCCGGGCTCGATTACTGGCCCTCGGTTGATCTTTTGGTCTGGCCCTCCTGGGAGGGGTTCCGGCGGGCCTATCCGGAGGGGCGTTTCTGGCTGACGTCCAAAAGCGCGGAGAAAAGTTACGTCGAGGCCCGTTTTCTTCCTGGGGATTTCTTGCTCTTCGGCAAGGAAACGGAGGGGCTGCCGCGCGCCCTGTTGGCTCAAAACCCCCAATTTTCCATTCGTATTCCCCTTTTCAACGATGCGGTCCGGAGCCTGAATCTCTCCTCCGCTGCGGCCATTGTTCTTTACGAGGCGCTGCGTCAGCAGGGCTCTCTGGGTGGATTATAAAGCGGTATTTTTTGTCCCTGCCATGAAATTCGGCCTTGCCCTCGGGGCAAGGCATCCGCTCGCAAGCGACTTGACTATTTCGCCCAAGCCGCTATCATGCCAGCATTTCTTCAAGCCTCGCGGGTGGACAGACACCCGGCCCCAGTCAACGGATTAAAGGAGATTTTAAATGACCGAAACTGAAGGAAAAGCCAAACTTCAGATGTCCATGGATCCCAACAACCTGTACCGGGAGGAACTGATTACGGATTTCAAGGTCGGCAGGATTCGGCAGCTGACACCGATCCGGGTGGATGGCGGCCCCGACAAAAACCGGAAAATGGTCTTTATCGGCGAAACCCAGGTGCGGATCAGCAGCAACGATATCATTCCGGTGCAATGCGACATCCCCGCCAAAACGCTGATGGAAGCCATCGAGAAATTTCCCGAGGCCGTTCATTTGCAGATGGAAAGAATGGTCAAGGAGGCGCAGGAACTCAAGCGCAAAAGCGAATCCCGCATCATCGTCCCCGGACAATAGGTGGGGGTAGGCGGTTTACCCTTTCCCAAAACATCAGAACGGAATTTGAGGAGGGCCGATATGAAAGTCATCGTTGATCTCTGCGTGGTGCCGATTCAAGGCGGAATTTCCGTATCCAAATACATTGCCGCCTGCGAGCGGGTTTTGAACGAAGCCGGTTTAAAGACCCAACTTCATGGTTATGGGACCAATATCGAAGGGGAATGGGACGCGGTGTTTGCTGCCATCAAACGTTGCCACGAAGTGGTTCATGAAATGGGGGCGCCCCGCATCTCCACCATTATCAAATGCGGAACCCGCGTCGACCGTGACCAGAGCATCGAGGATAAAATCCGCAGTGTCGAAGACAAGCTGAAAACACCCTGAGTTCAATGGGGAGCGGAGAGGGGGGTACTGATCACTCCTCAAAACTGATGTAATCGTCCTCGACGATCCGAAAGCGGGCGATCAGTTCTTCCAGGGGCACTTCGGTGCCTCCTTTTTCCAGCAACTCCTTGACCCGGCGGAATTGACTGCGGGCTTTTTCTGGCAAGCCCTGCCAGGCTTTGACTGTTTTGCGGCCACTGCCGTGTCCCTTGGATAATTTTGCCAATTTTAAAATCTGTTCGTACCCGTAATCGGGATCGAGATAGTTCCTGAGAATATATTTGGCCACCAGGTGACCGCAGGTGGCGCATTCCACGAACACCCGGTCGTGTTTCTGGCGTTCCAGGTAATGGCTGTTGCGCATTTCCCTGCCGCCGCATAAAGGGCACTTTTCCTGAACCGCCGCGTCCCCGATTTTTCCCTGGTCTTCTCCCATCCCCCATTCCTCCCTTTGGCAGGCTGCTGAACAAACCTTGCGCCTCGCCCAAAAGACCCAATACTGTTTTTCAGCAGCCATTTAGAGACCCAGCAGCTTCCACCACCATGACCCCAGCGACATCATGAGCAGGGCGGAAAACAGAGAAATCAGAAACCCGGCCAGAGCCATCTCTTTCATGGTGACAATCCCCGAACCGTAAGCAATGGCATTCGGAGGCGTTGAAACCGGCAGGATCATGGTCGAAGAGACCACCAGGGCGACGCAGACCGCCAGCGACGGTCCAGGGATGGCGGGTATGATGAACGTCAGTGGAATGATCAGGTTGGCCGTGGCGGTGTTGCTCATGAAGGTTGTCAAAATCGCCCCGGTTAAAATGAATACCACCAGCAGGGCCAGGGGAGAAAGCTTGGCGAAAGGAATGGTTTGAACCAGAAAATCGTTCAACCCGCTTTTGTCCATCCCCGCGGAGAGTGCCAACCCCCCTCCGACCAGGAACAGAACGTCCCATGAAATCCTTTTGAAATCATGTTTGTCGAGGATCCCGAGACTCAGAAAAATGATGGCTGGAATCAGCGCCACGGTCCCAGGGGATAGTCCGTGCAGGCTGCTGGTCAGCCACAACAGGGCGGTGATGTGAAAGACAGCGATCACCATCAGGGTGGCACGGTTGAGATCGATGTGAAAACCGGGGTGGGTTGCGATGGCCGTTTGAGGGGGAGGATAAAGGATCAGCAGCAGTCCCCAGAGCAGGACCAACAGTAAAATAACGATGGGGCAGGAGACCGCCATCCATTTTAAAAAAGTCATCGAGCCGGGAAAATGGTTGTTGATGGCCTGCATGGCGATGGCATTGGGCGGGGTTCCTACCGGGGTCATCATGCCGCCGAGGTTGGCCGCGAAGGGAATTCCAAGGAAAAAAGCCTTTGCAAAAGGATGGCCGGGCCCCAGGGGGCCGGCGATGGCGCCGACGATGAGTAGCATCATGGCTGTGGTGGCGGTATTGGACATCCACATGGAGAGGAAGGCGGTGGTCAGCATCAGGGCCAGCAGGACATGAGCGGGGCGGGAGCCGGCACCTTTCAGGATCATTTCAGCAAACCATTCGTCAATGCGGTATTTGTGGCCAGCCTCAGCCAGCAGCAATCCTCCCAGGAACAGAGCGATGATGTCGGAAAAGAAAGGTGCGAGGAAGGGCGCATGGCTGATATGGAGGGCCGGGGCCAGCAAAGCGGCCTGAAAAAAGAGGATCAGAAAGCTCGTGACATAAAGAGGGATGGCCTCGGTCACCCAGAGGAGCAGCGCCAAAAGAAAAATACCAGTTCCGATGCGTGTCGGCAGCGCCATCGGCAGGGGGAGCGCCATGGCCAGGGGCACCATGCCAATGGCGGTTGTCAGCAGCAAGCCGTTTTTTAAGGCTGGTTTCATAACTCCATGCCCCAGGATTCCCTTACCCCTTCTTGCCGGAGAAAAAGATATTTTGAAAAGGTTGGGGAAAAGATGTACCGACTTCTATTACTAAAGCCGATTTTTGAAAATGGTCAAAAAAGTCGTTTTTTTTAAAGGCCGAATCCCCTTATCCTGTGGAGGTAAAAAAAGCGTGGATCGAGATCCGGATTCTTTGTGGGGATTCCGGTTCCCGGACGACGCAGCGGCATTCCGGGGTCCCAGTTCCTTTAATCCTGATTGCGAATAATATCTCTATATGAGGCTGTTTTTTTTCATTTTTATCCTGGTCTATCTGATGATGCACGGCGTTGTTTTCTGGGGGGTCCATCCGCTCCTCAGGGGCCATCGCGCTTTGCCGGTGCTCGCCTGGATCTGGATGGGATGCATGATTATCGCCCCCCTTTCCATCCGTTTTTTGGAACGGGGAGGGTGGCCCTTCATGGCGCGGGGATTGGCCTGGGTCGGTTTCAGTTGAATGGGGCTGCTCTTTTTTTCTTTCTGCGCCTTTGGCCTGGTTGGTTTCTGGGAATTGCTGATCCGGTTACTGCGTCTGGCTCATCCTTCCTTCTCCTGCCTTTCTTTTCATGGCGCCACGAGCGCCGCTGTCATTTTGGTGATGGTGGTGTCCGCGGGGTTTTATGGATTCTTTGAAGCCACGGACCTGCGGGTGGAACGGGTTCGGATGGTCACTCCGAAACTCCCTCCCGGTTCTCCCGTGGTGACCATCGCTCAGGTCTCCGATCTGCACCTGGGGCTGATCCATCGGGAGGAGGCGCTGGCCCCCATCACCGCCCGCTTGAAGGAGCTGGCTCCGGATATGGTGGTGGCTACCGGGGACATCGTCGATGCCCAGATCAACCACCTCGAGGAACTTTCCGTTCTTTGGCGGGAGCTGCAACCGCCCCTGGGGAAATGGGCCGTCACCGGCAACCACGAATATTACGCCGGGCTGGAGCAGGCCTTGGATTTCCTGCATAAGAGCGGTTTTAAAGTGCTTCGCAACCAGTTGGAAATCGTTAACGATCGGCTGGCGGTGGCGGGGGTCGATGATCCCGTCGGGCGCCCCCAAGTGGAGGAAACGGAGGTTCTCGAACAAGCCCCAAAAAACCGTTTTATCGTTTTGCTCAAACACCGCCCCCGTTTTGATTCAAAAGCTCGCGGTCTCTTCGACCTCCAGCTATCCGGGCACGCCCATCGCGGCCAGATTTTTCCCTTCAATTTTTTTACCGCCCTGGAATATCCGATGCAAAACGGGCTTTATGAGCTTCCCGAAGGAGCCTTTCTTTATGCCAGCCGGGGGACGGGCACCTGGGGCCCCCCGATGCGGTTCGGCTCGCCGCCGGAGATCACCCTTTTCGAGATCGTGCCGCTCCCCCAATGAGGGCCGGCAATCAACCCTCTTCCGGTTGTTCCCTTCCTTGGCCGGCTCTTTTCAACCTCTCTGGTTTGTGGTAGATTCCCAACATTTTTGACGCCTACCACCCTCACCAAGGAGAAATCGCCATGGCGACAACCGCCGATCTGAAACGCGGTCTGGTGATCCAAATCGACCATGCCCCCTGCTTGGTTCTGGATGTCTCAATCCAGTCTCCGTCGGCGAGGGGCGGCAACACGCTGTTCAAAACGAAATTCCGCAATCTTCTGACGGGACAGGTTTTGGAGAAAGCCTTCAAGGGCGGAGACCGGATCGAACCGGCCGACTTTGAAAAACGCAAGGGGCAATTCCTCTATCTGTCCGGGGAGGGAGGGGTTTTCATGGACCTTCTGAACTACGAACAGTATGAAATCTCGGGGGAAACCTTTGAAGAGATCCGCGGCTATCTGCTGGAGGGGATGGAGTTGCAGCTCGGGGTATTTCAAGGGAATGTGGTCAGCATCGATGTCCCGCTGACCCTCGAACTGAAGGTGGTGGAAACCGCTCCCGTCATCAAACATGCCACCGCAACCGCCCAAACCAAGGAGGCGCTACTGGAAACCGGGTTGAAGCTGCAGGTTCCTTCCTATCTGGAAGCGGGTGAAAAGGTCAAGGTCGATACCCGCGACGGACGCTTCATCTCCCGCGCCTGAACCCGTTTCGCTCTTATCCCAAAAGAAAAAGCCCCTTTCAAACAGGGGCTTTTTCTTTTCGACAAGGCTCCTATTTCAGCAGCGCCAAGGCGTTGCGGAGCCGTTCCAGGGTTTCCTCGCGGCCAAGCAGCGGGAGGATTTCGAAGACGCTGGGGCTGACTGTCCCTCCGGTGATGGCCACCCGGATCGGCTGGGCGACTTTCCCCATTTTGAGCCCCGTTTCAGCCATGATTTTCTCGACGCACTTTTCCACCGCCTCATGGGTGAAAGGCTCGCATTTTTCCAGAGCGCCGATGAGGGTCTCAAGCAGGCCGCGGTTGGCTTCCGTCAGGAACTTTTCGACGGCCGTTCCATCGAATTCGGGTGCTTTGCGGACCAGGAAAGCAGCGTTTTTGGCCATTTCCTCCAGGGTTTTGTCCCGCTCCTGAAATAGGCGGACCACAGCCGGGAGTTTTTCCGGATCGGCGACACCCAGCCCCATCCTTTCCAGCTGTTTTTGCAGGAGTGTTGCGAGCCGCGCCGGATCGCCGCTCTTGATGTAGTGGGAATTCAGCCACAGCAGTTTTTCGGGGTTGAAGACTCCCGCGGAACGCCCCACGTTTTCGAGGGAGAATTTTTCGATCAGCTCTCCCATGGAAAATATCTCCTGGTCGCCATGGGACCACCCGAGGCGGACCAG
This sequence comes from Deltaproteobacteria bacterium, assembly GCA_016926265.1. Classification (GTDB taxonomy): domain Bacteria; phylum Desulfobacterota; class Desulfuromonadia; order Desulfuromonadales; family JAAYDE01; genus JAAYDE01. Next base: position 39,326 of record JAFGOW010000038.1, read on the forward strand.
ATAGTTGACCAGAGCCTCGGGAAGAAATCCCATCTCCTCGTAGGACATCACCGAGGTGGCGCCGTGCCGTTTGGAAAGGCGGGTCTTGTCGGCGCCGAGAATCATCGGGACGTGGGCGAAAGCGGGGAGGGGGGCGCCGAGGGCCTGGTACATGAGGATCTGGCGAGGGGTGTTGTTGACATGGTCGTCGCCTCGGATGACATGGGTGATGCCCATTTCGACATCGTCCACCACCACCACGAAATTGTAGGTCGGGGTGCCGTCGCTGCGCTGGATAATGATGTCGTCCAGCTCGTCGTTCTGCACCGAGATGGGACCTTTGATGAGGTCGCTGAAGGTGGTGGCGCCGCTGTCCGGCGAGCGGAACCGCACTACGAAAGGAGTTCCCTCGGAGGCTTTCCCGCACTCGCGGCAGGTGCCGTCGTATTTGGGTTTTCTCCCTTCCGCCATGGCCCGTTCTCTTTTTTGCTCCAGTTCTTCCGGGGTGCAGTAACAGCGGTAGGCCTTCCCCTCCCGAAGCAGTTGCTGGACCTTGTCCTTGTAAAGGGAAAAACGCTCGCTTTGATAGTAGGGCCCTTCATCCCAGGACAGGCCCAGCCATTTCATCGCTTTGAGGATTTCATCGACCGACTGCTGGGTCGAACGGACGGTGTCGGTATCTTCAATGCGGAGGATGAAGGTTCCCTGCTGGCGCCGCGCAAAGAGATAGTTGAAAAGGGCGGTGCGCGCCCCGCCGATATGGAGGTAGCCGGTGGGGCTGGGGGCGAAGCGGACTCGAACGGTGGACATGTCAGGCTCCGTTGAAAATGATGGGAAATAAAAAAAGGAGGTCGCCTGGTGGGGCGACCGCGCTTTTTATACTGCAATGCGGTGGAGGGGGCAAGCGATTATTCGATGATGACTCCGGCGTAGCCGACCACCTGGGAATAGTCACGGGTGATATCCCCGGAGCTCCCGTAGTGGACCAGGGTGCCCCGGGTGGCGCCCAATTCCCGGGCGGCGGCCAGCATGACGGTGGTGGGCAGAACCCCGCACATGGAGATAGAGCCGCCGCGGACGGTCTGGTAAAGGCCGGCAGGGTCCAGCGAGAGAATGCGGTCGATGGCTTTGCGGTCCTTCTTTTCGGCATCGGGCCCCGGTTCGTAATGGGTCATGTCGGAGCTGACCACCAGAAGGGTTTGGTGCGGGTAACCGGAGATCACCGCGGCGAGATCTTGCCCAAAGTGGACCAGTTCCGCCGCGGACCCTCCTCCGACGCAGATGGGAACAATCTGGCACTCAGGAGCGAGGATCTGAATGAAGGGGAGCTGCACCTCCAGGGAATGTTCGAAGCGGTGGGCCGATTCATCCGCTTCGGCCCCGGCACAGCGGCTGACGATCAACTGGGAGAGGGCGGCGTCGACCGGGGTGTCGGCCAGCGGCGTCCGCCAAGCGCCGGAGGGAAAGACCGCCAAGGGGCGCCCCCGCCCGGTATGGTTGGGCCCCAGGAGGACAACCCGTTCGGGGATTTTGGCGCGCGCGAAGGTTTCGCCGGCAATGGCTCCGGAATAGACATAGCCGGCGTGGGGAACGACCAACGCCAGAGCCTCCAGGCCCGGGGAGCAGGGTTTAAGATAAGCCCTGACAAGACGCTCCAGCTCACGGCAATCGGCTGGATAAAATTGACCTGCTACGACAGGGTTTCTCAGCATCGGAGGGCTGACTTTCGTGAGGGGGTCAAGAAAAAAACAGGGTGGTTGCCAGCATTCTCAACCCAACCAGGATCAAAACCACGGCGAATACCTTTACCAGCCTATCATGGCTGAAACGGTGCGCAACCTGGGCCCCCAACCTCGCGAAGAGGGTGGTGGAAGGGGCGCAGACGGCGACCACCAGATAGTTGACGTAACCCAGAGAGAAGGAGGGGAGGGCGGCGTTTCCCCAACCGTGAAACATGTAGCCAGCCATTCCGGTCAGACACGAGATGACCATGAGGGCGCTGGAACTGCCGATGGCTGTATGCATCGGGTGTTTCAGCGCCAGGATCATTAAAGGGAGCACCACAACGGCGCCGCTGACCCCAAAGAAGGCAGCGAAAAATCCCCCGGCGAGGCCGACCAGAATCAGCGACCCGGCAGAACTGGATTCATGGCCCTTTTCGGGCAGGTGGGGGTGGGACAAAAAAATCCGCAGGGCGATGGCCACCAGCATCAGTCCGAAAAGGGCTTTGAGCCAGAGGCCCGGGGTTGCCGCGGCGATTTTGGCTCCGGCGAGGGCTCCCAGAGCGCTCCCGATGGCCAGACGAAAAACCAGATGCCAATGAAGGTGACCGTTCCGGAGGTGGACCAGCGAGCTGCTGAGGGCTGTGGGAAGGATTATGGCCAGGCTGGTGCCGAAGGCGACATGAACCAGAATATCCGGGGAGACGCCGAAAAGCTCGAAGGCCCACAGAAACAGGGGGATATAGATAATGCCCCCGCCGAGCCCCAAAAGCCCGGCCAGAAAGCCGGCAAAACAGCCGATGAGGGCGAGAATGATGAGAATGGAAAAGGAAAATTCCGCCATAGGAACCAAAACAAAAAGTCAGCCGTAGCTGACTTGGAAGGACTTATTTTGGAAAGGGGAATTTTTTATTGGAGGCCCCGACCCGATTTGAACGGGTGATGGAGGTTTTGCAGACCTCTGCCTTACCACTTGGCGACGGGGCCTTTGCTGCGTTCCCGCAAAAGCAGGCCTATTGATAACAAACCTCAGGCGGGGCTGTCAAGAACAGAACAAAAGAAAACCCTGGTAGGAAAGATTTTTCCAGGTGCCAGGGAAAAGGGCCAAGGCTTTTCCAAAATTTCAGGGGTTCATTTCCTGAACCGCGATCCGGATCTGGATGGATTTTTTCTGGTGCGCTCTCCCTGTCGTCCAACGGAACGCGGAAATGGAATCGGAGCCGCTCGTGGTCTTGGTTTGGGCCAACTCCTGCCAGATATTTAAAGGAACCAGGACGGAAGTGGCGGCTTGATGAAACAGAATCCGCGGCGGTTGGTCCCCGCGGCTGTCTTTTTCGGCGATTTCCTCCTGGAAAGGCGTTATTTCCAGCCGAACCCCCTTTTTTAAAAGGGTCGGTTGCAGCCGAAAACCGGTGGCAACCGTTTGGTAGGCGACGGATCGGGAATAGGCTGGATGCTTACCGCCCATTAGAGCCGTTTGACTGGAATAGGGTACTTCCTGCCCGGTCATGATGAACGCTTCCTCACCATCCAGGATTTGAATCCGTTGCTCGGTGGTCTGACGGGCGTTCCCCAGCCGCATCGAGACCTGGGAATGGCGTGCCCCCGCGCCGATGGAGACACCGGAAGGATTGGATGACTGCCGAACCTCGATCAGCAGGGATTTTCGGGGGATGTCGATTGATTTCAGAAATTCGGCCACTCGCTGGAGCTCTTCTGGAACGGTCTTGACGACGACCCGGTTGTGAACGGAGGTGACGCTCCCCTTTTCTCCCAGCAACTTACGGAGGGGTGGAAGGGCCTCCCCCGATGTAATATGGTGGAGTTCAAAGACCCTGATCTCCTGAGGCGGAGCCGCCCAGGTGACATTCAGAGGAATTAATGGTAAAAGAAGGATCGCCAGGCGGAGAAAGGTTGTCATCGGGCCTCATTTTTCCTATGTTGTCATCCGGGATGGGTATGCCGGTGGGGGACGATCTTGTTCTTTTTTCGACAGCCTGCCGAAAATATTTTAGGCCCATTTCGGAGTGGATGGCAACCTCTGGAAATCTGGCCGGGCGGCCCCGGATCATCCGTTACCTGCCGATGAGGTCAGGCGGGACAAAAACAAAGGAGATGCACAATGACGCATAAAGGAGGCCCCATTCGAGGGAAGATGCTGGCCCTCTTGATTATCGCCCTGGTTGTCGGAGGAGGGATATTTTTGGTAGTCCGGGACAAGGAAGGACCTGTCCTGACCTTGATTCCCGATTCTCCGTATGTTTCTCTGCGGCCATTGGTGCTGGAACTGAAGGATGAGCAATCGGGACTGCGTTCCCTTGAAATCAGCGCCATTCAGAAGGAAAAGGAGATTACTCTGCTGGCCCGGGATTACCCGGAGAGGCCCCGTCATGGCAGCGAAACATTCTCCCTGAAACAAGCCCCTCTTGCGGAAGGACCATTTATCCTGCGGATTTTGGCTAAAGACGGTTCCTTCCTCGGCGGCAAAGGCACTTTACGGGAATATTCGCTGAATTTTGACCGCACTCCACCGGTTATTTCGGTGTTGAGCCGGACTCACAATGTGCGCCAGGGGGGAAGTGCCGTGGTGGTTTTTTCCCTCTCGGAGCAAGCGGCGGTGGCCGGAGTCAGGGTAGGGGAGAGAAAATTTCCCGCCTTCAAACAGCCTTCGGGCAACTATTTTTGTTTCTTTGGCTTTCCCTTTGAAATTAAAAAAGATACTTTCCAACCCCTTGTTTTTGCGGAGGATTTAGCCGGAAACCAAGTCGAGGGAGGTTTTTATTTCAACATTAGGGTGGAAAAACAGCGCCAAGACCGTATCAATATCAGTGACCAGTTTCTGAATGCCAAGATGCCCCAGTTTAAAAACGATTTTCCTGACGCCAAAAACCCTTTGGAAGTATTTCTAAAAGTTAACCAGGTGTTAAGAGTAAAAAACCGCCAGATGCTTTTTGATTATGGAGCGAAGTCGGTTTCGGAACCCCTCTGGCAGGGCGCTTTTCTGAGGCAACCCGGAGCGACCATGGCGACTTTCGGGGACCTGAGATCCTATTATTATCAAGGCCGAAAGATCGACAGTCAAACTCACCTTGGAGTCGATATCGCCTCGGTAGCCCAATCTCCAATCAAAGCAGCCAATTCAGGCCGAGTAATATTCGCGGGGTTCTTCGGAATCTACGGTTCGTGCGTAATAGTTGACCATGGTTTGGGATTGCAGACCCTATATGGTCATCTGACCCGCATCGACGTGTCCGAAGGGCAGGAGGTCAAAAAAAACGTTTTGCTGGGAACTTCGGGTGCGACGGGAATGGCAGGCGGAGACCACCTTCATTTCGGAATCATTTTGTCAGGACTCCCTGTTGACCCCATCGAATGGTGGGATCCCAACTGGGTGAAAAACAATATCGAAGACAAGATTGGGGTCAACAACCCTCCCGAACGGAAAAAATGACCCTCCCAACAAAAAAACTCCCCGCTATGCTGGGGAGTTTTTTTGTTGGGAGGACAATGGAAGGTTTTGAGAAATTTCAGACTTTCTGGACGTTGGCTGCCGAGGGCCCTTTTTCTCCTTTTTCGACATCGAAGCTGACCCGTTGCCCTTCTTCGAGGGATTTGAAACCATCCCCTTTGATGGCCGAGAAGTGAACAAAGACATCGGGGCCGTTATCCTGTTGAATGAAACCGAAACCCTTCGCATTGTTGAACCATTTCACAGTGCCAGTAGCCATTGACTTCACTCCTTTTTCGTGCGGTGGATCGATTTTTGAAATTGCAGCCGAAACTAGCTGCCGAAAAACTGTTAACTTTAAGAATTTTTATTTGTGATCCAAAAAACCAAACCTTAAAACTTGGTCCGCAATGCCCTGTAGGGTTGGGTTTCCTCAAACTCGGCCACTTACATTTGGCACTCAGTTTAACATAAAAATTATTTTTTATTTTTATGCCGGGAAAAATTTTATTTTTTACCGGGAAAAATTCCAGGAATAGGGAATTTTCTTTTTGATTCAAATTTTTTCAGGGGAAAGCGCACGGACCCTTAGAAACGGGTTAAAAGAAGTCGAAATCCTGGGAATGTTTTTTGCTTTTGAAATTTCAAGAAGGAAGGCAAAAAAATTCAGGTAATGCCTATGTGTACTTGCTCGGCAATGGATCGAAGAAGTTTTTTAACGGCAGGCCTTTTAGCCGGTTGCAGCCTCGCTTTTCCTTTGAAATCATGGGCAAGGAACGCTTTGGTGCCCGATTTCTTCGCGGAGAAGGTGCTCTCTCTTTACAATGTCAACACAGGAGAATCATTAGAGAAAATTCCATTCTGGGAAAACGGTGTGTATCTTCCACAGCAAATTGAAATAATTAACCATTTTTGCAGGGATTTCCGAAATGACAGCGTAAGGGAAATCGATATCCGGCTCCTCGATATGCTTTTCGATATCAGGCAAATTTTAAACAGGCCGCAGGCCAACATCCACCTCATCTCTGCATACCGTTCACCTGAAACCAACGAATCCCTTCGGAAAAAGGGGCATGGAGTGGCAAAACAGAGTTTCCACCTGGTGGGGAAAGCTTTTGACATCCGGGTGGAGGGTGTCGAACTTGTCAATTTGCGCGACGCGGCCTGGCGATATCACCAAGGGGGCGTTGGTTATTACCCGCGCTCCAGGTTCGTCCATATCGACACCGGACCGGTTCGAAGCTGGTAATAATTCAATTATTTTTTACCCCATAAAACGTCGTATAATATATATTATGTAAACAAAGAACGGTTTTGAACCTTACCGTTTCCGGGCTGTTTTCCGGCTCAATAGCAGGCTTCCACCCTGCAAGCATGGCGGAGTTTGTAACACGCCATGCGCAAAACCCACCTGTGGGAACTTTCCATTCCTCCCGTTTTTCGACCAAGGCGATTTTTAATCTTTTCGGGTCTCCAAAATGGGGCGTTTCCAGATCGCCTTTTCCTTCTGGAGCTGGTTACATCCTGCGGGCCAAAGTGCGGTCAGTAATACCGCACTTATGGGTAAATTTTGCACATTCCTTTTTCTTCCTTTCGCGGGTCAACTGCCCGACTTCCTTCGAGAAAACCGAAATTCGCAGGCACTTTTCCGGGGTTTCCGGGAGATCCTGCTTTTCGAGGGTCCGAAACGGGTTCGTTTGTCCGCCGATTTCCGACATGGTAAGGGGGTCTTAATGAAATATTGGAAGAGCCGTCCACAAGTCAACAGCGTCCACAAGGAAGCGAGCGTAGCGAGTAGGACCGAGCGCGGCCACCTGGCGCGCTCTGCGAGGTCCGTTTCCCTGTGGGCCGCTGTTGGCCCTGTGGGCGGGTCGCTCCTGGATCGCCTGGGTTCCTGGGTCCCTCGCCTGGAACGTCTCCCCTTCGGGTTTGAAATCCTGGCCGGTGGTTATGCTCTCCAGGTGCGTTGTTTCTCTCATCGTCAACGGCTGGCCCGGGTGGTCGATCACGTTCTCGACTGCTGGGCCGCGGGGGTGAAGTCATGAGGCGCGGGGTTCCTGATGATCGGCTCAAGGATCGGAAAGTAACCTTCCGATTGGACCATCAACGCATGGAAGAGCTGGAACAGATCGCCGACAAGGAAGGTGCTTCCGTTTCCTTCGTCGTTCGTCATCTGGTGATGAGATTTCTTGAACGAAACCGGGAAGCTTCCTTCTTTCCCAGTCCTGAGGAATTCTGACGATGGATCGTTGTGAACTTCAAAAACTGATCGAAGGGGGCGGCGGCGGCGCTGTGGAGCGGCCGGCCGCTCGCCCCCTGCCCTTCGACATCGAACGGATTCTTTGCGACATCAACAGCGGTTTCAATCCGCTTCACGATAATCCGTTGATCCGGTTCCGGGTGATGGGGGCCAAAGGGGACTTTGTTTTCCTGACCTTGGCGGTTCCCAAGGGGATGCTGCGGGTTTTCACTTCCTTGCTGGATAACCTGGGGGCCTTCTTCCGGTTCATGGACAACAAAACGCGGGGAGTTCTGATTCAGGAAAAACTGGCTGACTTGGCCGAGATCGAAAAGGCCCGGAAGGTTCAAACCGACTTTTCCGAAAAGGTTTGCTCCTTCTATGACGGTTTTATTGCTCACGGATTCCCCCGAAAAGAGGCCGTTAAACGAACAAATTGGGCGCTCAAGGACGAAAAACACCCCTGGGCAAACCGTGATTCCGTCCTGGATGTTCTCCGGGCCGCTGGAAGGTTCAAAAAGGGGTCGGGAGTGTACGTCAAAAAATGACGTACAGGCTGCGGCTTTTGACAAACGTCGGACTTTTTCCCAGAATGTCGGACAAACGGGACCGGCCTTCAATGGGATTGGGGAGGAACTACCTTATATCATTATGAAATCACTAGAATTTTATATATTATGTAAACCAAAAGAAAGAAAAGTACTTTCGGTTACGCGATGCTGGCCAGCCCCAAACGTCCTCCCCACCGATTCCGGAGGGTTATCCGGGTTTTTTCCAAATCAGGGTTGGTAAAAAAATCGGGACGGTCCGCCAGGCGAAAAGCTTCCAATCGGGCCGTTTCGAGAAGATCCTGATGGCGGACCAGGTTGGCGACCCGAAAGTCCACCAGACCGTGCTGGCGGGTCCCCAACAGTTCTCCTGGCCCTCGAATCTGCAAATCGGCTTCGGCAATACGGAATCCGTCCGAGGTTCGCTCCATGACCCCGAGGCGTTTTTCCCCATTGGGGCCGGCAGATTCCTTTGCCATCAGGATACAAATACCTTGGTGTGGCCCCCGGCCTACCCGCCCCCTCAGCTGATGAAGCTGGGAGAGGCCGAACCGTTCCGCGTTCTCAACCACCATGACGGTGGCGTTGGGAATGTCGATTCCCACCTCGACGACAGTGGTTGCCACCAGGATATCCGTTTCCCCGGTTCTGAACTTCCCCATGACCGCTTCCTTGTCCTTTGGTTTTATCCGGCCATGGAACAAATCCACCTTGAATTGGGGAAAGATTTCATTTTTTAATAAAATAAAATTTTTTTCCGCCGTCTGAAGATCGGTTTTTTCAGACTCTTCTATCAGCGGGAACACCACGAACGCCTGCCTGCCTTTCGAAACCTCCGCGGCGATCCATTGAAAAACGATTCCTCGCTGTTTCTCCGTTACAATTTTTGTTGTTACCGGAGCTCTACCCGGCGGCATTTCATCCAGGACCGAAAGGGTCAGGTCCCCATAGGCCGTCAAGGAAAGGGTTCGAGGAATGGGGGTTGCCGTCATGACCAAAGTATCGGGTGATATCCCTTTTTCCCGGAGGGTTCTTTTTTGGATAACCCCAAAACGGTGCTGTTCGTCGATGATTACCAAACCGAGGGAATGGAAAACCACCTGGTTTTCCAGAATGGCATGGGTTCCGACCAAGAGATTAATCCTCCCGGCTGAAAGCTCAGCCAAAACCTGTTCCCGCTCCTTTCTCCCCAGGGAAGAGGTCAAGAATGACGTCTTTAGGCCCAAGGCCTCGAGATGGGGATGAAACTGGAGGAAATGTTGTCCCGCCAACACCTCCGTTGGAGCCAGAACCGCCACCTGCGTCCCGTTTTCAATGGCGATCAGGGCGGCCATGAGAGCCACAATGGTTTTTCCGCTTCCGACATCCCCTTGCAACAGGCGGTTCATGGGCCTTGGCGCCATCATGTCCTCTTTTATTTCACCCAATACCCGCCGCTGGGCCGCAGTCAGACGGTACGGGAGCCGGGCGGCCAAGGGTTTTGTATAGCGGTGAGTCACCTTGAAGGCGTGCCCCGGCTGTCCTTCCAGCCCGCGTTTTTTTAAGGCCAACCCCAATTCCAGGAAAAAAAATTCATCGAAGACGAGGCTTTTTCTGGCCAGATCGGTGCCATTTTCCAACTCGTGAAAAGGGGTCGTTCCCTCGGGAAGATGGGATTTTCGAAAGGCCTCGGAAAGGGGGAGGAAAAAGTGTCGGTGGAGGATTTCTTCGGGGACGGCGTCGCCGGCCTTGTCGGCATACCTTTCAACCAGACGCCGCCAGATGGTGCGAACCGTTTTCTGGGTGAGACCCTCGGTCAGGGGGTAACAGGGGAGCAACCCCCTCCCCTCCCCTGCTGCGGATGTCAAGGCTGAAGGAATGTCATTCAAACCATTTTCGGATATAAGGAATTCTACTTCAGGGTGATCCATTTGAAGGCCGCCGCCGAAGACCTTCAATTCCCCGAACAGCAAAAGTTGTCGCCCGACAGTGAATTCCTGTTCCATCCAGAGGCGCCTGTAATGAAACCAGTTCAGGGTCAATTGGCCGGTAGGGTCCGCTGCCTGCACATGGTAGATTTTCTTGCGGGAGCGGGGTTGAAACACCTCTCCCCGTGCCAGTATGGTGGCCTGGATCAGGGCGCGTTCGCCGGGACGGATGGTCCCCAGGGGGCGAATGAAGCGGCGGTCTTCATAGCGCAACGGAAGAGTATAAAGGGCGTCTTCGACGGTACGAATCCCTAAACGGGTAAGCTTCTGGAGGGTTTGAGGGCCGACACCGGGGATGGATTCAATAGGGATCGAAGAAAGGGGGACTTCAGGCCTGGGAAGGGTTTCGGGCATGACCGCCTTTCCCTTTGCTTGAAAAGGGTCCGGAGGCGCCCTTCGGGGACGCCCCCGTCGCCGGAAAGCATCAATTATTCGTAGCGGACATCGACAATCTCATAAACGCGGGTTCCGGATGGGACTTCAATCTGGACCTCATCATCGAGCAAATGCCCGATCAGGGCTCTTCCCACCGGGGAGGTTACGGAAATCTTTCCTTCTTTCAGATCGGCTTCGTCCTCTCCGACCAGCTGATAGGTGACCTGGTTTTCGGCCTGAAGGTCGTAAAGGGTGACCTTGGCTCCGAAAACCACCTTCTCCGAGTTTTTGTAATCCGCGGGGTTGATAACCTGGGCTCGGGATATTTTGGCGCTGAGTTCCTTGATCCGCCCTTCCACGAAACTCTGGTGGTCTTTGGCGGCCTCGTATTCGGCATTTTCGGTCAGATCCCCGTGGCCGCGGGCCTCCGCGATAGCCTGCACGGCATTGGGGCGTTCCACCCGGATGAACCGTTTGAGTTCCTCCTGGAGACGCTGATATCCTTCCATGGTCATGGGGATGTTATCATCCATTTTTTACCTCTCCTGAAAATGGATGGGGCGGGTTTCCCCGCCCGGCTGATTAAAAGATAAAAAAAACATCCTGCCGCAACCTTTAAGGATTCAAACAGGACGGGTGCAATAATACTCTTGGAGGGGTTTGACGTCAAGGTTTTCTTTGCCAAGGGCGGCGATCCCCTCCACCGCCGCTATCATGCCGGCTACCGTGGTGAAATAGGGGACGTTGTAAACCAGGGCGGTTCTGCGGATGGAAAAAGAGTCTTTAATCGATTGGGCGCCCAAGGTGGTATTGAAAACCATGGCGATTTCGCCGTTTTTGATGGCGTCGACGCAATGGGGCCGTCCTTCGGATACCCGGCGGACAGGATCAACCGGCACCCCCTGCTCACGGAGGAACGCGGCGGTGCCGCGGGTGGAGAGGAGGCCGAACCCCAGTTCAACAAGGCGGCGGGCTGGAGCGACTACCGCGGCTTTGTCTCCGTCCCGGACGCTGATGAAGACGGTACCGGACTGGGGAAGGCGGACGCCCACCCCGAGCTGGGCCTTGGCGAAGGCCTTGCCGAAACTGTCGCTGATCCCCATCACCTCGCCGGTCGATTTCATCTCCGGCCCGAGAAGAGTATCGACACCGGGAAACTTGATGAAGGGGAAGATGGCTTCCTTGACGGCCATGTGGCCGGGGATCAGCTCCTTCTCGATACCGAGTTCCCGAAGAGTCCGTCCCACCATCAGCCGCGCCGCGATCTTGGCCAGGGGCCGGCCGGTGGCCTTGGCCACAAAAGGGACGGTGCGGCTGGCCCTGGGATTCACCTCCAGGATGTAAACGGTTTCCCCCTTGACGGCGTACTGGATGTTCATCAGCCCCACCACCTTCAGTTCCAGGGCCAGCATCGCCGTCTGGCGCCTGATTTCCTCGCCGATGGCAGGGGGCAAATTGTACGGAGGCAGGGAACAGGCCGAATCCCCGGAATGGATTCCGGCCTCTTCGATATGCTGCATGATGCCGCCGATGACCACCTGCCGGCCGTCGCAGAGAGCATCGACATCCATTTCGATGGCCGCCTCCAGATACTTGTCGATAAGGACAGGATGGCCCGGAGACACCTTGACCGCTCTACCCATGTAGGCCTGGAGCTGTTCCGGAGAGGAGACGATTTCCATGGCTCTGCCTCCAAGGACGTAGGAAGGTCGCACTACCACCGGGTAGCCGATGCGGGCCGCCACACGTTCCGATTCCTCCAGGGTCCGGGCTACGCCATTCTCCGGTTGTTTGAGGCCCAGTTCGAACAACAGAGCCTGAAAACGCTCCCGGTCCTCGGCCCGGTCGATGGCATCCGGAGAGGTACCGATGATGGGAACCCCAGCCTTTTCCAGGTCGGCGGCCAGTTTCAGCGGGGTCTGGCCGCCGAATTGAACGATGACGCCGTCCGGCCGCTCAAGATCGACGATTTCCAGCACGTCCTCCAGGGTCAGGGGTTCGAAGTAGAGCCGGTCGGCGGTGTCGTAATCGGTGGAGACCGTTTCGGGGTTGCAGTTGACCATGATCGTTTCGTACCCTTCCTCCGACAGGGCAAAGGTCGCATGGACACAGCAGTAGTCAAATTCGATCCCCTGGCCGATGCGGTTGGGGCCCCCTCCCAGGATCATGATCTTTTTCCGGCTTGAAGGACGGGCCTCGCATTCGCTCTCATAGCAGGAGTAAAGGTAGGGGGTATGGGCCTCGAACTCCCCACCGCAGGTATCGACCCGCTTGAAAACCGGACGGATGCCCAGCTTTCGGCGCCAGTTCCGGATCTCCTCTTCCCCTCGGCTCAAAAGTTCCCCCAGCCGCGCGTCGGAAAAACCATATTTTTTGGCCTCCAGGAGTTGTTCCTCCCAACCCGAAGCGCGGGAATCGAATCGGGGCCGGGAACCGGCCAGTTCCTCCTCCATTGCTACAATCTGGCGGATGTTGAACAAAAACCAGGGATCGATGGCGGAAAGCGATTGAACCTCCTCAATGGTCAATCCAGCCCGGAAAGCGTCGCCGAGATACCAGAGCCGTTCCCAGTTGGGGATCCGAAGTTTTTCCCGGAGCAGTTTAAACTCCTCCTCGGTGAGGATCCGGCGCCCGTCGGCGGGGGTAAAAAAGCGACTTTCCAGACCACATGAACCGATCTCCAGGGAGCGGATGGCTTTCTGGAGGCTTTCCTTGAAAGTGCGCCCGATAGCCATAACCTCACCCACCGATTTCATCTGAGTGGTGAGGGTGGTGTCGGCCTGCGGGAACTTTTCAAAGGTGAAGCGGGGGATTTTGGTGACGACGTAATCGATGGTCGGCTCGAAGGAGGCGAAGGTTTCGCGGGTGATGTCGTTGGGAATCTCGTCGAGGGTGTAGCCTACCGCCAGCTTGGCGGCGATCTTGGCGATGGGAAAGCCGGTGGCCTTGGAAGCGAGCGCCGAGGAGCGTGAGACCCTGGGGTTCATCTCGATGACCGTCATCCGCCCGTCCCTGGGATTGACGGCGAACTGGATGTTGGAGCCGCCGGTATCGACGCCGATCTCGCGGATGACTCGGATGGCGGCATCCCGCATCAACTGGTATTCCTTGTCGGTCAGGGTCTGGACCGGGGCCACGGTGATGGAGTCGCCGGTGTGGACCCCCATCGGGTCGAGGTTTTCGATGGAGCAGATGATGACCACGTTGTCGGCCGTATCCCGCATTACCTCCAGTTCGAACTCCTTCCAGCCGATCACCGATTCCTCCACCAGAATTTCGTGGGTGGGGGAGGCGTCGATGCCGGCCTGGGCCATCTGCTGGTATTCCTCGCGGTTGTAGGCGATGCCGCCCCCGGTACCGCCCAGCGTGAAGGAAGGGCGGATAATGGCCGGGAATCCGATTCGTTCGATGATTTCCTGAGCCTCTCCGAGGTTGTGGGCGAGTCCGGAATGGGGCACCGCCAGGCCGATTTTTTCCATGGCCTGTTTGAAAAGGGTGCGGTCCTCGGCCTTTTCGATGGCTTCCAGCTTGGCCCCGATCAGTTCCACGCCAAAACGGTCGAGGATCCCCTGTTTGGCCACCGCCACCGCGGTGTTGAGGGCGGTCTGCCCTCCCAGGGTGGGAAGCAGGGCGTCGGGACGCTCCTTTTCAATGATGCGGGCCAGAATTTCCGGGACCACCGGTTCCACATAGGTGCGGTCGGCGAAATCGGGATCGGTCATGATGGTGGCGGGATTGGAGTTGAGCAGGATGACCTGGTACCCCTCCTGACGCAGGGCTTTGCAGGCCTGGGTTCCGGAGTAATCGAATTCGCAGGCCTGACCGATGATGATCGGCCCGGCGCCGATGATAAGGATTTTTTTAATATCGGTTCGTTTGGGCATGGCGGTTTCCAAGGGGGCTTTTAAAAAGCGCGAAATCCCGGCGTTTTTCAACGCCGCTGGTCTTTTTCCATCATCTCGATGAAACGGGAGAAAAGATAACGGGCATCGTGAGGGCCCGGCGAGGCCTCGGGGTGGTACTGCACGGAAAAAACCGGCAAGGTCTTGTGGGTCAGACCCTCCAGGGTGTTGTCGTTGAGGTTGACATGGGTGAGCACCGCCGCGTCGCAAACCGAATCGCCACGCACCGCAAAGCCATGGTTCTGGGAGGTGATCTCGACGCAGGCCCCCTCCCCTCGCCGCACCGGCTGATTGCCGCCGCGGTGGCCGAATTTGAGTTTGAAGGTTTTTCCGCCAAGGGCCAGCCCGATCAGCTGGTGGCCGAGGCAGATCCCGAAGATCGGCTTTTTCCCGAGCAGTTGGCGGATGTTTTCCTGGGCGTAGATGATCGGCTCCGGATCACCGGGGCCGTTGCTGAGAAAAACCCCGTCCGGATTCATGGCCAGTACCTCTTCGGCGCTGGTAGCGGCCGGCACCACGATCACCTCGCAACCGAGGGAAACCAGATGGCGCAAGATGTTGCGTTTGATGCCGAAGTCGTAGGCCACAACCCGGAACCGGAATCGGCCGGAGGGGTTTTCATAACCGGTTTCGGGGTGCCACAGCCCTTCCGTCCACCGATAGGGCTCCCGGCAGGTGACCTCCCTGACCAGGTCGCGGCCGACCAGAGGGGGGGCCTGCCGGGCTTTCTCCACGACCCGCGCGGGATCGGAATCGACCGTGGAAATATATCCGGTCTGAGCGCCGCGGCTCCGGATGTGACGCACCAGCGCCCGCGTGTCCAGATCGCAAATGCCCACCACGCCATGTCTTTTCAAATAGGCGTCGAGGTTTTCCCGGCACCGCCAGTTGGATGGATGGATGCTGTATTCCTTGACGACGAAACCGGACAGATGGGGACGCTCCGACTCCACGTCTTCCGGATTGGCGCCGGTGTTGCCGATCAGGGGGTAGGTCATGGCGACGATCTCCCCCCGGTAGGAAGGATCGGTGAGGATTTCCTGATAGCCGGTCATGCTGGTGTTGAAAACCACTTCGCCGTGGGCTTCCCCTTGGGCGCCGAAGGATTTTCCGATGAAATGGCGGCCGTCTTGGAGGGCTAGGATCGCTTTCATGGGATGTTTCTACTTTCCTTCAGAACAGGATGCCGTGGCGCCGGATCCTGAAAAAACGGTTTTTCCCGCTACCAGGGTGCGATGCACGACTCCTTTGAGCTCCCAGCCCCCGAAAGGGGTATTGCGGCTTTTGGAATGGAATCGGCGGGGATCGACGATCCATTTCCGCTCCAGATCGAAGATGACGATGTCGGCCGGGGCTCCTTCCCGCAACTCTCCTCCGGGCAGGGAAAGCGCCCGGGCTGGTTCCAAAGACATTTTGGAGAGCGCCTGGGAGAGGGTGAGGATTTTCTTCTCCACCAATCGCAGCGTCAGGGAAAGAGCCGTTTCCAAACCGACGATGCCGTTGTGGGCCAGATTGAATTCGACATTCTTTTCGTCGCCGTGATGGGGGGCATGATCGGTGGCGATAACATCGATGGTGCCGTCCTGAAGGCCGCGGTGAAGGGCTTCAATATCTTCGGAAGTACGCAAGGGGGGAGACATCTTGGCCTGGGTGTTGTAGCCCCTGACCGCTTCCTCGGTCAGGGTGAAATGATGGGGGGTCACCTCGCAGGTGACAGGGATCCCGGCTTTTTTGGCGCTGCGGAGGATTTCAACCGACCCCAGGGTGGAGATGTGGCAGACATGAACGCGGGCGCCGGTGAGGGCGGCCAGCATCACGTCCCGGTACACGGCGGCATTTTCCGCCACCCAGGGGATGCCCCGCAGTCCGAGGTCGGTGGCGACGAAACCCTCGTTCATGACCCCTCCCGCCGTCAGGCTGGTGTCTTCGGCGTGGGTCAGCAGAGGAACCCCGAAAGGCCGGACGTATTCGAGGGCCCGCCGCATCAGATCGCCGTCGGCCACCCATTTGCCGTCATCGGAAAAAGCGACGCAGCCTCCGGTGGAGAGTTCCCCCATTTCCGTCAAGGTCTCTCCTTTAAGGCCCTTGGTGATGGCGCCCACCGGATAGACCCGGACGCATCCATCGGCCGCGGCCCGGTTTTTGATGTATTCGGTGACCGCCAAAGTGTCGTTGACGGGGGCGGTATTGGGCATGCAGGCCACGGCGGTGAAGCCGCCAGCGGCGGCCGCCCGGGTGCCGGTGGCGATGGTTTCCTTGTATTCCTGGCCTGGATCACGGAAATGGACATGAATGTCGATCAGGCCGGGCGCCACCACCATCCCCCGGGCGTCGATAACCTCGGCGCCGGCATCGGGGAGGGATGAGGCCACCCTGCTGATGACTCCGTCTTCGATCAGGATGTCGAGGGACTCGTCCCTCCCCGGCCCCGGATCGACCACTCTGCCGTTTTTAATCACTGTTTTCATCGTATCGGTTCCTGTCGATGGCTAGGTGTTTTCGGGAGCGAGGCCGCTGACCAGATAGAGCAAAGCCATACGGACCGACACCCCGTTTTCGACCTGTTCCAGGATCACATTCTGCGGGCCGTCGGCCACCTCGGAGGCGATTTCCACCCCCCGGTTCATGGGACCGGGGTGCATGACCAAGGCGTCTTTCTGGGCCAGAGCCAGTTTTTCACGGTTGAGCCCATGGAAACGGGCGTATTCGCGCAGCGACGGCAGCAGGTGGCGGCCCTGGCGCTCCAACTGGATGCGAAGCATCATCACCACGTCGGCTCCCCGAAGGGCGTCCTCCATCCTGGTGAAAACCTCGGCGCCCAGTTTTTCGATGCCGGGAGGGATCATGGTCCCCGGTCCCGCCACGCGCACCTGGGCGCCCATGGTGGTGAGAGCGAACAGGTTGGAACGGGCCACTCGGCTGTGGGCGATATCCCCGACGATGGTCACGGTCAGCCCTTTGAGCCTTTTCTTGTGCTGGCGGATGGTGAAAAGGTCGAGGAGCGCCTGGCTGGGATGCTCATGGGCGCCGTCGCCGGCATTGATGACGGAGCAATTGAGGCGGCTGGCCAGATAGTCGGCGGCGCCGGAAGCGGCATGGCGGATCACGATGATGTCGGGGTGCATCGCCTCAATGTTTTTGGCGGTGTCTTCAAGGGTTTCCCCTTTGACCACCGAGGAAGAAGAAGCGGAGATGTTGACGGCATCGGCGGAAAGCCGCTTTTCGGCGATTTCAAAGGAGGTGCGGGTCCGGGTGGAGGCTTCAAAAAAGAGGTTCACCACCGTTTTGCCGCGCAGCGTCGGCACCTTTTTGATCTCCCGGGCATTGATTTCCTTAAAGCTCTCCGCGGTATCGAGAATCAAGGTGATATCCTGTTCGGAAAACCGCCGGGTTCCGAGAATATGTTTGTGGCGGAAGGTCATGGTGAGAGTTTCCTTTCGCTCCTAGGGTTTCACCAAGCGGACGGCACAGGCTTTCAAGTCCCGGTCGAAATCGACATGAACTTCTTCCTCGTGGGAGGTGGGAACATTGCGCCCCACATAATCGGGACGGATCGGGAGTTCCCGGTGGCCGCGGTCGATCAGCACCGCCAGCTGGATGTTGCAGGGGCGACCCAGGTCCATCAAGGCATCCATGGCGGCCCGGATGGTGCGCCCCGTAAAAAGGACCTCATCGACCAGCACCACCCGCTTGCCATCGGGGGAAAAAGGGAGGTCGGTCTTGCGCAAAGGGCGGATCGTCTTGTGGGCCAGGTCGTCCCGGTAGAGGGTGATGTCAAGAACCCCATACGGAATCTCCTCCCCTTCGATCTGCGCGATGATGGCGGCCAGTTCGGCGGCGAGATGGTCCCCTCCGGTGGGGATTCCAAGCAGGACCAGATTTTCGGTCCCTTTGTTTTTTTCCAGGATTTCGTGGGAAATCCTGGTCAACGCGCGGCGGATCGCCGCTTTATCGAGCAGAATGGTTTCGGAGCTGGTCATTTTTGTCGGCTTTCCTGTTTCGGAACCGGTTGGCCCGCCATGCAGGCAAAAAAAAGACCCTTCCGCAACGGAGCGGAAAGGTCGTCATGAATTCTTGAAAAAAGCGTTTTTATAGACCCTGCCACCTTTGCTAACCTCTCGGGATTAACTTAAAAGGGACATCGGAGTAAAGATTTTCACAAACTATAGCAGGCTGTCCCGGAGGCGGCAACAGCAAATTTTATCTGGTTGATAAAATCAATGGATGGGGCGTCCAATCCGTTCCCAGCGCGGCCATCCCCGATCGCGGGACCAGTATTTGATCCAGGCCAGGCCTTTGATTTTTTCCCGTTCCACAAATCCCCAGAAGCGGCTGTCGAAAGAGAAATCCCGATTGTCACCCAGAACGAAGTATTTTCCTTCCGGGATGCGGAAGGGCCTCACAAAATCCCGGGTAGACAACCCCGCCGGCAGCAGTTCGCTTGACTTGTGAACCTGCTGGGGGAAGTGCAGCAATTGCCCATTGACGAAGACCTGCTTGGCGCGGATTTCAACCAGGTCTCCTGGCAGCCCGATCACCCGTTTGATGAAATCGCGGCGCTTGAGATAAGGTTCGGTGGCATCCTGGGGAAATTCGAAAACGATGATGTCCCCCCTCCGTGGATCCCGCCACTGGAAAAATTCCCGGTCCAGGACCGGCACTCTGGTGCCGTAGATGAATTTATTGACCAGCAGATGATCGCCGATCAAAAGGGTATCCTCCATGGAGCCGGAGGGGATTTTGAAGGCCTGAACGAAATAGATGCGGATGAAAATGGCCAGCACCAGGGCGATGAAAAGAGCTTCGAACAGTTCAAAATGCTTATGACTCTGTTTGAAGACCTGCCGATCCGGCTGGAAAGAGCCGTCCGCCAGCCGCCGCCCGAGCTTTGACGACAGAAAAATCAGGTAAAGATCTCCGGGAAGGCCCGAAGTCAAGGCCAGGAGAAGAAACCCCAAAGGGTATCTTCCCCAGGGCTGCTGAAAGGTGAAATGAAAGTTGAACAAGGTGTCGGTGCAGAAAAAGGCCAGCGTGAAATGTACAGGAAGCCCGAGAAAAGCCGCTTTTCTGGCTGCTTCCAACCAGCGAAGGTTTTCTCTCTGAAGGGCCTGATGAGAGGCCGCCAAAAAAACTACGGAGAGACCCAGCAGCAGGAGCAGCCAAAAACCCCCTAAAATCCCCGGCATGGTATAGAAAGGGAAGAGGATCCAAAAGGTGCCCTGAAACAGGCAGGTCAGTCCGAACAGCCGCATATTCAAATAATCATGAGATGACATCGGGATATTGGCCTTGCTCTTGCCCATTTACTTGGTGTCTTTCACTCTCAGGACCGCCAGGAAGGCCTCCTGCGGGATTTCCACCTTGCCAACCTGTTTCATGCGCTTTTTTCCTTCCTTCTGTTTTTCGAGCAGCTTCCGTTTGCGGGTGATGTCGCCGCCGTAGCATTTGGCGGTGACGTCCTTGCGTACCGCCTTGACATTGACCCTGGCGATGACCTTGTTGCCCACCGCCGCCTGAATGGCGACCTCGTACTGCTGCCGGGGGATGAACTCCTTCATCTTGGAGGTGAGGTCCCGCCCCCGCTGTGCCGCATGATCCCGGTGTACGATCAGCGACAGGGCATCGACCGGCTCACCGTTGATGAGAATGTTGAGGCGGACCAATTGGCTGGGCCGATAATCCAGAAATTCGTAGTCATAGGAGGCATAGCCACGGGAAATGGATTTCAAGCGGTCATGAAAGTCGAGCACGATCTCATTCAGGGGCAGCTCATAAGTCACCATCACGCGGTCGGCGGTCAGGTATTTGATCTCGTTCTGGAGTCCCCGCTTTTCCTCGCACAGGGCCAGAACCGGCCCGACATATTCATGGGGCAGGTGAATAGAGGCGCGGATGAAGGGTTCTTCGATCCGTTGAATGTATTGTTCCTCGGGGAGTTTGTTGGCGCTGTCAACCCGCAAGGTTTTGCCGTCGGTGGTCTGGACGAAATAGACGACGGTGGGCGCCGTGGTGATCAGGGAGACATTGAATTCCCGTTCCAGCCGTTCCTGGATGATCTCCATGTGCAGCAAACCGAGAAATCCACAACGGAAACCAAACCCGAGGGCCGCCGAGGTCTCCGGTTCGAATGAGAACGAGGAGTCGTTGAGCCGCAATTTTTCCATGGCGTCACGCAAGGCGTCGTAATCCCCCGGATCGATGGGATAGAGACCCGAAAAAACCATCGGTTTGACTTCCTTGAAGCCCGGAAGGGGTTTGGCCGCGGGGCGGTTTAAAAGAGTGATGGTCTCCCCAACTTTGGCATCCTGAACCACTTTGATGCCGGCGATGAGGAAACCGACCTCTCCGGCCCCCAGGGAAGGGGTCTCGACGGGATGGGGGCTGAAAACCCCGACTTTGAGAACCTCGTAGCTTTTCCGGTTGGCCATGAAGAGAATTTTGTCCCCTTTGGAAACTTGCCCGTCGACGATGCGGACCAGAATAATGACCCCCTGGTAGGAATCGTACCAGGAATCGAAAAGGAGCGCTTTGAGGGGAGCCTCGGGGTCGCCGTGGGGGGGGGGAATACGATGCACCAGGGCCTCGAGAATTTCCTTGATGCCGATCCCTTCCTTGGCGCTGGCTTCCACCGCATCGTGGGCATCGAGTCCGATGATCTCTTCAATCTCCTGACGGGCCTTGGCCGGGTCGGCACTCGGCAGATCGATCTTGTTGAGGACCGGAAACACCTCCAGGTTCTGATCGATGGCCAGATAAACGTTGGCCAGGGTCTGGGCCTCCACCCCCTGGGTAGCGTCCACCACCAGCAGGGCGCCTTCGCAGGCGTAGAGGGAACGGCTGACCTCGTAGGAAAAATCGACGTGGCCGGGGGTATCGATCAGGTTGAGAACGTACACCTTGCCATCTTGCGCCCGGTAGTTGAGGCGGACAGCCTGGGCTTTGATGGTGATCCCCCGCTCCCGTTCCAAATCCATCTTATCCAGGAATTGATCCGTTCGTTCCCGTTCCGTCAAGGCCCCGGTTGTTTCCAGAAGCCGGTCGGCCAAGGTCGATTTGCCGTGATCGATGTGGGCGATGATGGAAAAATTTCGGATTAGGCTTTGATCCATAGAGAACAACCGCACGAAACCCAAAGGGGGTAAGACTGACGCGACACGTTACAAAAAAGAACCGGCCTTGTAAAGATAATAGAATTCCTTAAAATGAGCGCCAAACTGGCCCTGGGTTTGAAAATACCACCAACCGGAGCCCGGTCTATGCTTCAGAAGGGGCTTTCTCGGCAGGATAAAAACATTTTTATTTTATCACGATCTCGGGTTTCGACATAACCCCTTGCAAAAAGGTTCTTTTTGACGGTACGATGGGCAAATTTTTTTAAAGAATTTGAGGTGGGTTTCCATGAAAACCATTGATGGGCAAATTTTTGAGTCATGCCTGCGGATGGGGGACAAGGCCGCATTCCAGCAAAAGGTGGGGGAAATCTGGCAGCCGGTCTCCTATCGGAATCTTTGGGCTGAATCGGAGCAGATCACCTCCGGCCTTCAGAAAACGGGAATCAAAAAAGGGGATCGGGTTGCCATCCTGGCGGTTCCTTCGCCGCGGTGGGTCACCGCCTATCTCGCAATTCTCAAAGCCGACGCTATTGTGGTGCCGGTGGACAAGGAGCTCAAGGCCGGAGAGGTCCGCCATATCCTCACCGATTGCGAAGCGCGGGTGATTTTCACCGAGGAGCCTTATCTGGACACCGTGGTATCCCTGTTCCCCGGTCTTCCCAAGCTGGAAAAGATCGTCATCATGCATCCGGATGGGGACAACAAGATCGCCGACCCGGTCATGGAGATGATGGTTGACGACCTGGTCACCGAATGGCGGCGGATCTCCCAGAAATATGAGCTTCCCAGGGAAGAAACTACCAACTTCGAGCAACTAGCCGACAAATTCTATGCTTTTCTTCTCAAGCGGGAATCCCCCGCCGATCTGAAAAACGGCATCGGCGCTCATCTTTTGGGGGGGCAGGAAATCCTGATGAGACGTCTCTTCAAAAAGAGGCGCCTCGATTATCTGAGCGGGTTCCGCCAGGAAGAATCCCCTGCTCCCCCGCAACATCACCCTTCCGATGCGGCGTTGATTATTTATACCTCGGGGACCACGGGACGCTCCAAGGGAGCGATTCTCTCCCATTCCAACATCATGTCCAACGTCTATGCCGGAATCGATCTTTACCGGCTGACGGACAAGGTGCACATGCTTTCCGTACTCCCGATCCATCATGTCTTCGAGCAGGTCCTGGGAATCGTGCTCCCTCTGACCCTTGGCGGCACGGTGGCTTTTGTCGAATCACTGAAGAAAATCGGCCCCAATCTCCAGGAGGTTCAACCCAATTTCATGCTCGGAGTGCCGGCTCTGTATCGGATTTTCTTCAACCGCATCCGCAAGAAAATCGATGACAGCCATTTTCTGAAGACGGTCTTTTCCCTGCCCGGCGCCAAAAAACTCGTTCAATCCAAAATCCTCAAATCGATGGGGGGCGGTGGGATGATCTTCATCAGCGGCGGCGCGGCGCTGGATCCCGAAATCCAGGAAGGCCTGAAGAAATTCGGCTTGACCATCTATCAGGGATACGGGATCACCGAAACCTCGCCGGTGGTTTCGGCAGAGTCGCCGACCTCTCAGCGATTCGGTTCGGTCGGGAAAGTCCTGCCGGGGGTCGAAGTAAAAATTCTCGACCCCAACGAAGAAGGGATTGGAGAAATCCTTGTCAAAGGACCCAACGTTATGCAGGGTTATTTCAAAAACTCGGAAGCCACCGAGGAAGTGCTTCGGGATGGATGGTACTACAGCGGCGATCTGGGTCGTTTTGATGCCGATGGATTTCTCTACATCTGCGGCAGACTCAAAAATCTGATTGTCACCCCCAACGGCAAGAATGTCTATCCCGAGGAGATTGAAAATGAACTCCTCAAAAGCGAATTTATTGCCGAGGTCATGGTTTACGGGCATAAAATCGATAAAACGGCCGAAGAGGTCTATGCTCTGATCTATCCCAACCAGGAGGCGGTCGACAATTTTGGCCGCCAGTCGGGGAAAGGCCCCTTCGGCGCCCGCCAGGTCGAGGAACTGATCCGCCGCGAGGTGCAGGAACGCTGCAAAAACCTGGCGGATTTCAAAAGGATCAAGAAATTCTCACTGCGGGAGGACGAGTTCCCCAAAACCACCACCAAGAAAATCAAACGCTTTGTCGTGGAACCGGACATCGCCGCCCTGGAATAGCGGCCCGGATAAAAATCGGAAAATTAACGGCGGCTCCCTTTCCTGCTGGGAAGCCGCCGCTACAGACTGTTTTCGCAATGAAGCCCTTCCCTCCTCTTCCTTCCCCCTCCCGTTTCATCCATATTTGCGGCTCAGGTTCTCCAGATAGCGGGAGCGGACCTGGTTGCCGGCCATGAGCCGTTTGGCTGGCGGCAGTTTTAGGATGGCCCCCAGCACCGCACCCAGAATGCGGTGGCTGAGCAACACCTGATCGTCGAAAATCAAATGCTGAAGTTTGCCCCGCTCCAGTGCCATCAAAACAATGCGGTGGGTGGAATTGAGCGGCGGAATAATCCGTTGGCCCCGCTCCCGAAAACGGATGGCGCCGTTGGGACAGATCCGTTGACAGATTCCGCATCCGAGGCAGTCTTCCTCATGGAGAACCGCCTTGGGGAGCCCTTGCCCGATTTCTGCATTGTCGTAAGAAATCGCCTCAACCGGGCAGTATTTCAGGCAGCGGCCGCAGCCGATGCATTTTTCCCCATCGATTTCAGGAAGATAGTTGCTGGTATGGATGGGGTTGAGAACTCCGAAACGGCGTGCGGCGGTCAACGCCTCGCAACAGCAACGGCAACAGTTGCAGATAAATCCAATCCCCTCGCGGGCGTTTTCGCCGAATTGGACCAGGTTGCATTCGTAGGCCTGGGTCAAGAGGTCCAGGCATTCCTGGGCATCAACCCTCCTGGCGGCACCGTGCCGGATTAGCGATGCCGCGGGCATGTTGAGAGTCATGCAGATATCCTGGGGAGCGGAGCAGGCCACGCCCAGGTGTTCTTTTTTATGACGACAGAAACAGATCCCGATGCCAATGTCGGTGGCTGAGCGGATCATTTCGCCGGCGCGGTCGTAATCAAGAACATGAAGCCCGTCTTTCCCGTCCACAGCCGGCTCCTGGACAAAGATCCGGCCCAATTGGGTCTGGCCGCCAGCGAACAAGGCTCGAGCAAAATCCTCTTCTTTGTTCAGATAGGTTTCAAAAAGTTCACTGAGCAGTTTTTTGTCCATACCTCCGGTGGTTCGCATCAGGCTGAATTCAAAGAATCCAGCCATGGGTGGAGGAAGGACGAAAAGGGTGACGCCATCCTCTTGCTCCAAGTCGAGCAAAATACAGCGCCCCGCCAAGGTTTCCAGGGTCCTTTGCGCCTCGATGAGGCTGACTTTCCAGATTTTGGCCGCTCTTTGAGCCGTAAATGGACGGATTGGGAGCTGGGCCACCAGGGCCGCCTCCTCCTCGCTGAACAGCAGCGCCAGAATTTTGAACAAGAGGTGACTTGGAGGAGCACCCTGGGGAAACCGGTTCAGCCGTTCCACCAACTGGGAGTAGCCTTTTTTTAAGGTTTGATGTGCCATAAAAATCCCTTTAAAACATATCCTTATGAATTAATACCTGATTAAATTTTTAAAGAAAAAACCTGAACCTGAAAAGAGGCCTGCCGGATCCCTGACGACGGTTCGATTTTCCCAGTCTATCAAAAATCAGGGATTCGGGAAGATTATGACGGTCGCGGGCGGTTGCGAAATGTTTTTTGTCGGCTAGATTTCATTACATGTTCCTTTAAGTTTTACGGTTTCCCAAAAAGTCCATCTGCGGGTTTGCGCTTCCTCTTTCGTCACTGCGGCGTACCTCTTTTGTTTCAGCAACCTTAAAAACTGTTTTGGGGAGAGCTGAGATGAGCATCGCCAAAAGGCTCCGTCAGGAGCATAGGGAAATCCTTTCCTATCTCCAGAATGCCATTCGTCTGGCCCGTTCCCTGGAAAAGGGGAATCCTTTGAGGGTGGATCAGGTTCTCCCGGCCGTCAACTCCTTCCGGGCATTTAACGACCAGGTCCATTTTCCCAAAGAAGAACAACTTTTCCAAACCCTGGCGTTGCAGGATCTTGAGGAAATTGAATTGCAATTGTTGGTTGAACTCGAGGCAGAACACAAGGCCTCCCAGGAACTGCTCAACAATGTTTTCCGCCAGGTATTGCAACAGGTTCCGCAAATTCAAATGTTGAAAACCAGGGTCGTGGAAAACTTATGGACCTTTGTCGAGCTCAACCGCCGCCACATGGCCAAAGAGGAAAAACGCCTCCTCCCGCTGGTGGAGAAGCGCCTTTCGGCTTCGGACCAGAACCGGTTTCTGAAATATTTCGACCTTCCGGAAGAATCTTGTGAATTGTTGGCGCCTTTGGGGGCCGATGTGATTTGACCGGCCATAACATGCCCCCTCCTTCACCCCTGAAAATTTACCGCGGCAAAAGGGATTTCCAAAAGACAGCGGAACCCCTTGGGGAAGAGCACGCTTCCGAGAGCCCTCCCCGATTCGTGATCCAGAAACATCAGGCCTCAACCCTCCATTACGATTTTCGCCTTGAGGCGGATGGCGTCCTCAAATCCTGGGCAGTACCCAAGGGTCCCTCCCTCGATCCCAGAGAGAAACGGCTGGCGGTGGCGACTGAGGACCACCCCATCGAATACGCCGATTTCGAAGGGAACATTCCCGCCGGAGAATATGGCGGCGGGACCGTTTTGATCTGGGACGAGGGGTGCTATTCGCTTTTGGCGGGCAAGGATGGTCAACGGGTTTCTGTTGAGGAGGGACTTGAAAACGGGTTGGTGACCATTTTTCTGGTGGGGAAGAAAATCACCGGAGGATATGCTCTGCGGCGTTTCCGAACCGGAGCCGAAGAAGCCTGGCTGCTGATCAAGATGGGAGATGAACACGCCAATCCCCAAAGGAATCCGGTCCGGGATGAACCGCTTTCGGTACGCAGCGGGCGATCCATGGAGGAGATTGCAAATTCCTGTTCGGAGCCCGCCCCAAAACCGGTACCCTGAAAATATCCCCTTGACGCTGCCCCGATCATTTTTTAATCTGCCATCACTACCGTCACCCTGAAACCGGAAAGATTTCCGTTCCATCGAATTTCCATGGGGTAATTTCTTTTCTTAAAACGATCCGAACCATTTCATGCAGGGAGGAATATTATGAAAATACTCGTAACCGGCGGCTGTGGCAATATGGGTGGCCATGTTGTCAAGGCCCTTTCTGGCGAAGGACATGAGGTCCGGGTTCTGGACAAAGATGCCGATGGTCTGAGCAGACTCGCCGCACCGGGAGTGGAAACGGTGGTCGCCGACATCTCGGACCCGAAACGCATCGGCGAGGCGGTAAAGGGAGTCGAGGCGGTTTTGCATCTGGCCTGGAGTTTTTCCGAAGAACTTCTCGATCTGATCGATATCGATGTCAAGGGGTATAAATTCCTCCTGGACGCCGCCGTGGAACATGGAGTCCAGCATGTGATCAACGCCAGCACCGCCGTGGCCTACGGCAAACCCCTAACCTCCCCCGTGGATGAGTCCCATCCCCACCTGGTCGAAAAGGCCCGCAAACCCTCCTATGCCCTGGCCAAGTTGATCACCGAGGAGCTGGGGAAAATTTACACCGAAAAACACGATTTGGCCGTCAACACGGTGATGATCTGGTATGCCTATGGCGACGAGATCGGAGGCAAACACATCCGCGGCATGATAAAGGAAGCGATCCAGAAGGGGGTTGTCGAGGTCCCGGCCGGCAGCGGCGGCAGTTTTCTGCAACTGGACGATTTCGTCACCGGCGTCAAAGGGATCATCAAGGCCCGGCCCAAAGGGGAACTTTTCAATCTGGGGACGGTTTATCTCACTTGGGAAGAACTGGCCCGTTTGATTGTGGCGCAGGCCAATCCCCAGGCCAGGGTGATCGCCGTCCCCAAGGAAGGATGGACCGGCAGCGCCTTCCTCACCGATGATTGGAATTTCAGCACCCGGAAAGCCGAGAAGATGCTGGGCTATCGGACCCGTTTGAGCCGGGAAAAGGCTGTGGAGCATCTGTCCAAGGCTCTTGAATCCTGCGTTTCGGAGGTCAAATCCAAGATCTGACAGCCTCCAAAGCTTTTTTATCGACCGGGTTTTTCGGAACCCGGTCTTTTTGTTTAACCTCTTGAGTTTGTTCACGGAACTTTAAAATTCTTTACAGTCCTGTCGTTGACATCGTGCGGCGGTGTGATTAATAAGTGAGGCAATATTTCACTTTTCAGGAGGAGGCGATGATGAAAATAAATTTCCTTTTAACCCGCCTGCTGCTTCCGATTTTGGTGTTGGCCGTTTGGAGTCCGCTTCAAGGGGCTTCCCTCCCCGATTTTGTCGAGCTTTCCCAAAAGATCAAACCGGCTGTTGTCAACATCCGGACATCCAAAACGGTTCATTTCCGGAAACCGCTTCTTCCAGGTCCCCGGGATGAATTCTTCAATGAATTTTTCGATCGTTTTTTTCGGGACATGCCCAATGCTCCCCGCAAGGAGCGCTCCCTCGGTTCCGGTTTCATCATTTCCCGGGATGGCTACATTCTGACCAACAACCACGTGGTGGACGGCGCCGATGAAATCGGAGTCCGGCTGGCCGACGGCAGAACCTTCAAGGGCGCGGTCAAGGGACTCGATCCAAAACTCGACCTGGCTTTGATCAAAATCGACGTAGGTAAGGAGGAACTGCCGGTCACCACCTTGGGGGACAGTGAAAGCCTGCGGGTAGGGGAATGGGTCATCGCCATCGGCAACCCCTTTGGCCTCGAACAGACGGTTACCGTGGGGATCGTGTCGGCCAAGGGGCGGGTGATCGGGGCCGGGCCCTACGACGATTTCATCCAGACCGACGCCTCCATCAACCCCGGGAATTCGGGCGGCCCCCTCTTCAACGCCAAGGGCGAGGTGGTGGGAATCAACACCGCCATCGTCCGGGGAGGTCAGGGGATCGGTTTCGCCACCCCTGTCAATGCCGCCAAAAACATCATCCCTCAGCTTCGCGACAAGGGGAAGGTGGTGCGCGGCTGGCTTGGGGTGACAGTCCAGGATGTTTCTTCCGATCTGGCCAAATCCTTCGGTCTTGAAGAGGCCCAGGGAGCCCTGGTGTCCGAGGTGGTCAACGACTCTCCCGCCCACAAGTCGGGCCTAAAGAGGGGCGACATCATCCTGTCCCTCAATGGAAAAGAGGTCAATGCTCTCAATGACCTTCCCCGCCTGGTTGCGGACCGGAACGTAGGGGAAAAGGTTGAACTGACGATTTTCCGGGACGGGGAAAAGAAAACCTTCCAGGTAACTCTGGGTCAGGCGCCCGATGAGGAAACCCGAGCCCCCGCATCGGAAGAGGTTGGCGACCGTCTGGGGATGACGATTTCCGATGTAACGCCCGATGCGCGCCGGTTTTACAATCTCAAAGGGAATCGGGGAACCTTGATCACCCAGGTGGCCTCCGACGGCCCAGCAGCGGCGGCCAATCTTCGCCCCGGCGATCTGATTCTGGAAGTCAACAACAACGAGACTCCCGATGTGGCTTCTTTCCGGAAGGCTC
This sequence comes from Deltaproteobacteria bacterium, assembly GCA_016926265.1. Classification (GTDB taxonomy): domain Bacteria; phylum Desulfobacterota; class Desulfuromonadia; order Desulfuromonadales; family JAAYDE01; genus JAAYDE01. The sequence goes on from JAFGOW010000038.1 coordinate 68,182, forward strand.
TGGAAGGGCTCAAAAAAGGCCAGATCATCCGCTTGCTGGTGCAGCGGGGAAGCTACCTCTCCTTTACCACCGTGGAGGTTCAATAGTTTCCAGCCAAAGCTTCCAGATGGAAACTCAATAGCTCTCGAACAGCGCGCCGTCAGCCAATGGGGAATTTTTTTGTCACCGGGGATGGGCCATGCGTTCCGTTTTCTTCCCCCAATTGATCAACGGCCCCTTCGGGGATCCGGCCCTTTATGTGCGACTGGCGCACCAGGGTTGCGCTCTTCTTTTCGATTGTGGGGACATCCATCCCCTGACGCCACGGCAGGCAGTGAAAATTCGGGCGGTTTTCATTTCCCACGCCCATATTGACCATCTCATCGGCTTTGGGGCGCTGATTCGGTTTTTTCTCTATCGGGAAACGCCTCTTCTGGTCTGCGGTCCCGAGGGGATAACCGAACGCATTCGCGGCCAGCTTTCGGGATACACCTGGAACCTGATACGGGATTATCCCTTCCATCTGACGGTCCGGGAACTTCAATCCGGCTATCGGCGCGACACCCATTTCCGAGCCCGAACTTCATTCCACCCTGAGGAGGAAGCTCCTATTCCTTTGAAGGGGGATGTGCTGCTGGATCTTTCCCACTGTTTTGTGCGGGCCGTGCCTTTAGCTCATGGGGATATCCCCAGTTTGGCTTTTTCCCTGGAGGAGCCGACCCATATCGCCATTCACAAGGACGCGCTTGAAGCCTCTGGTTACCGACCGGGTTCCTGGCTTTCGGAATTTAAGGAGTTGGCGAGGAGAACCACGGATCCGGACCTTCTTGTCACGGTTCCTCTGGATTCGGGAGGGAGTGCCACCCTCCCCTTCGGAGAGCTGTTCCAACGGATCGCCCATCGGGAACGGGGAATGAAGCTCGCCTATGTGACCGATATCTCTCCCACCGAGGAGAACCTGGGAAAAATCGTCTGTCTTGCGGCAGATTCCCATCTGCTGGTAATCGAGGCCGTTTTTTCCCACCATGACCGTCATCTGGCCCTGGAGAGGAACCACCTAACCGCCCGGATGGCTGGGGAATTGGCGCGAAGATGCAGAGCGGCCAGGTATCTGCTCTTCCACCACTCTCCCCGCTACCAAGGAGCGGCCGAGGTTTTGGAGCGCGAGGCTTTGCGGGCTTTCCATGGAGAGGCGGAGGGCGGATTCCCGGTCTGATTCCCAGCGTCCGAACCAGCCGGCGCCGCCCCCGGCCCCGGAGATGAGGATGGCCGCTGTTAACATCAAAAACATTATTCTGCCGATTGTTTGTCCTTTTTCCGCTACGGCAAGAGGTTTCCACCAAGCCTGGAGGAGGCATGAACAGATTTCCGAACATTCTGGTTCTGGGGACGATCATTGTCTGTGGCATCCTGGTGGTTTCCTTGATCTGGCAAAACTATCTTCACTGGCGCCGCCAACATGATCTTCCCCTGAGCGGCGACGAGGCCTTTGTGGCTTCAAAACGGGTCAATGAAGAGTTCCATACCGACACGGATCGGGAAAAACCCCACAGCGACCATTTCATCACTTTCCAGTTGGTCACCAGCGGTGAGGCCATTGAATTCCGGACCACCGCCGCCGATTTTGCCTCTATAAATGAAGGGGAACGCGGCATCCTCTGGCACCAGGGAACCATCTTTCGCCGCTTTGAAAAACAGCAGTAAAGATCAAACTTGTTCCAAATCCAAATCCCCAAAAAAATATTTTACGGGAGGAAATCATGGCGATGGTGAAAACAGAGGGCATGGCCCCCGCATTTGTCCTGAGGGACCAGGAAAGCCGGGAGGTTCGGCTCGAGGATTTCCAAGGACGGTGGGTGGTCCTCTATTTCTACCCCAAGGATGGGACTTCGGGATGTACCCGCGAAGCCCTGGATTTTTCCATGCGGGCCGGGGAGTTAGCGACCCTCGATGCCGTGATTGTTGGAATCAGCCCCGATTCGGTGAAATCCCATGCCAATTTTGTCGTTAAAAATGGCTTGAAGCTTCAGCTTTTGAGTGATCCTCACCACGAGGTTTGTGAGCGCTATGGCGTCTGGCGGATGAAAAAAATGTGCGGACGAGAATCGATGGGTGTGGTACGGAGCACCTTTCTGATCGATCCTCATGGGATCGTCAAAAAGATCTGGGACAACGTCAAGGTCGATGGGCATGGCCAAGAAGTGCACCAAGCCCTCCGTGCCATGGCCCCCGGCTGATTTTTGAAAAGGGATTTTAACGATATCCGATGTTTACAGAAATATACAGGACCGATTGGGAGCGTTTTACCCCCTTTTCAAAGAAGCCCCATGAAGCGGTGCATCTGCGGTATGACGCGCACATCGGGATGGAGACGGGCCAGTTGTTCCTGAAATTTCATCAGGACCGCACCAGGGAGCGAAGAGCCGCCGCTGCGGGGCTGCAGAATCACCGGCAGCCCAGGCCCGTGGACAGCGGCCATGGCGGCGGCCTGTTCCAGTTCCTCCGTATCAACCCCTTGATCGATGACGATTTTGACACATCCTTCTTTCCCCGCCGCCAGACGCAGAAAATCGCCATGGGCTTGCCATGGGGTCGGTTCCCCGGTCATGGAGGCCAGTTTGATATCCATGGCGATATAATCGAGGTGGGGGAGCAGTTCTTCCAGAACCGCCGGCAGGGTGCCATTGGTTTCCAGGTAGATGGGCAGCAGGGAGCGCAAGGCCGGAAGCCATTGGCGCAGCGTATCGACCTGAAGCAAAGGCTCCCCGCCGGTAATACTGATGGAATGATGGGATCGTGGCGCCGCCTGTATCCAAGAGGTGATAATTTGGCGGAGCCGAGGCCAGGAAACGGGATTGGGGACTTCCACGAAAGCCCCTTCTCCCGGTTTTCTTTCCACCCGGCAGTTGGGGCTGGGCTCGACGGAAGTGTCACAATAGGCGCAAGAGCGGTTGCAGCAGCCGAAACGGATAAAGATCTGGCGGCGGCCCAGCCAGGTGGCCTCACCCTGGATGGAAGAGAAAATTTCCAGAAGCCAGGCGTCAGTCACGAGTGTAGGCGGCGCAGGCACGATCCGACTCCCAGACGGCGACTTTCTCCACCTTCACCTGGTAGGGGGCGAAGATCGTTTCCAACTGTTCGAAAAGAAAACGGGAAATATTCTCGGAGGAGGGGCTGACCTCCCGAAACGGAGGCAATTGGTTGAGGTATTTGTGGTCCAGCCCCTGAAGCAGTTTTTTGGTTTCTCCCTTCAGAATGCGGAAGTCCACCCCGAGCCCGGCCCGATCAAGAACCGGAGCTGAAACGGTCACTTCCACCTTCCAGTTGTGGCCATGCAGGTTTTCGCAATCCCCATGATAGTTCAAAAGATTATGGGCAGCGGCAAAATCGGTTTGAATGGTCAGGTGGTACATCAGGTCATCTCTCCGGGTCGGTTTGGAGGGCCGGCTCGTTCTCCGGCGGTATTGGTTCTTTGGAGGGAATCCGGTATTCTTCGCCGGACCAGTTCCCGAGGTCGATCAGGCGGCATCTCGGTGAGCAGAAAGGCCGATCGGGAGACTGGCCCCAATCTACTGTTTTCCCGCATATCGGGCAGGCAATGATAATCTTCTTTCGACCGCCAAAATTCAAAATATTTTTCTCATGCATTGTGGAGTTTTATCGTCAGGAAAAATCTTGGAATCAATTTTTGAGCAGTTGAAGGATTTCCCGCTCATGATGAGAAATAATACGAATGCTGTCCAAAATTGCCAAAAATATTGGGGCAGCTTTGGGTTGACAAAGCCCTTCAATCAGTCTGGCTTCATGATCGGTGGCGAAATCAATGCAGAGTTTGTCCATTTCAACAACCTTGGAAGTAACATAATTTTCAAGAATTTGGTTGTCAGTCAAAAAAATATCCGCCAATGATCGGAATAACCCGGCCTGATGATCAAAAAGAAAATTAGTTTGAGAGATCGCTTTGTCTGAAAAAAGTATTCCTTCCGATATTTGTTTTCGAATAGGGTCTCTTAATTCAGAAGTTGCCTCACTTACTAATTCAAGGTGTGAAAAGATACTTTCAATCTGAACTGCTTTCTTTTTTTCTAGTTCCTTTCCAGAAAATGATTTTAAATTATTTTTTCCGTTGCTAATTTCCTGAGAGACCCGGTTCTGAATTTGATTCGCATCGTTTAGGTAGGAAATTTTCTGTCGATTAAACGCATTTCTTATCAATAGAATTAGTTCGGTAATATCTTCAATGACGGGAACCAGTAATTCACTTCGACATTTGATCAAACCGGTGTCAGTCATTATTTCCTCCTTTCCTGAGGTCAAAAAATCTTTACAAACCGTCCATTCCTCATTAATTTTATCACCAGAAAGGAAATCGTACAGGCTGATCAAGGGATAACGGAAAAGAGAGAGCTTATGGACCCCCTCCCACGGCAGGGTTGGGATGAGAGATGGCGGGTCTAATTCTTTTGCATGGCAGCCCGATATCGAAAACCTGGCCGCGGCGTTCCACAAAAATTTCCTCTTCGGATTGAGCCGGATGAAAATTATTGGAGCTCGGAATCGGAGCGCATCGGATTCCGTAACTCTGATGGAGCTTCAGGGCTGGAATGAAAGCGGGTATTCGGTAAACGATCCCATCCACGACGCAGGAAACTTCGTTCCTTAAGAACTCCTCTCCGGGGTCCTTTTTTTGGTTCCCGTTGCGGTCGTGGAATGCATGGATGATAAGGAGCCCTTTTTCTGTCGGCACGCCGGGAGCCGATCCGAAGATCAGATTGAAGAGATTCCCCTGTTTGGCCTCCGATTCTTCGGGCTTTTTCTCTCTGGTTAACTCTGTAGATTTTTCAGCGGCTTGGCAATCCGCAACTGTCCAACTGGGGCCGAATTCTAAAACCACCATCCCAAAAACCAGAATCCAAAATTTGCGAAAAGGCATGAAGCGGAATTTTCCTGAAGGATTTTGATCGGTATCATACCATTCCAGGCGAAAAAGCGAAAGGGTGACGCCGACAGATCAGGCGTTCTTTCCTCGGCGCAAAAAGGGTCCCCGCTTGACCGCAGCGGAGGATGATAATAGACTGATGCAGGAGACATTTTTTATGAATTCTACCGAAATAACTCATGTTTCTGAAATAATATTTGAAAAGGAACGATTTTCCTTCGGGTCTCTGCAGGAGGAAATCGTGGTGGACCGGCTTTGTCAAAACCTGCTTCGGGTTTTTTGCCGGGAATTGAGCCTTTGCCAGGGGTTTACCGCCGAGGCTGCCGGGGGCAAAGCCCATGGCGCCGACTATTTTTTGCGGGATTTCGTCATATCGGAACGTCGCAAAAATATTTTCGAGGTGACGCCTCGCGACGTCACTGTATTTGCTGGAAACTGGTACATCGTCAAGAATCTGGAACCAAATATTGAAGAATTGTCGGAAATTCTGGCCGGTATCGACAGTTTTTTCGAGTTCTGCCACAACCATGGAATTATCAGTGAGGAAAGGCGTCGGGAACTGTCCGAAGCCTGCTCCCAGCTGGAATTCTACCGCCAAAGGATCGATGATTTCTGGGCAATTGAAAAGGATGGCTATTTCCGGTGGGAAGCCGAATGTACCCTGAAAGATTGATTTTTAAAACTCCCCTTCCCTTTCAGGAAGCAGTGCTGCCATGACGCTGGCCAACCCTAAGATTCGCGCGGCATTGATCTCACTGGTCACCGCTTTTTTCCTCTGCGTGACAAAACTCCTGACCGGTTTTCTCACCGGTTCACTGGCGGTTCTCTCTTCGGGCATCGATTCCCTGCTTGACATCGTGATGTCAGGGATCAACTTTGTGGCGATCCAGCGCGCCGAGGAACCTCCCGACAAAGAACATCCTTTCGGCCACGGCAAATTTGAGACCGTGGCTACCATTCTCCAGGCGACCATCATTTCCGCGTCCGGACTCTGGATTATCTATGAATCGTATCGGCGCCTTATGGCTGGGGGACGGCTGGTCCGGCTGGAAGGGGGAATCGGGGTTCTGTCGATCGGCGCCCTGGTTTCCTGGGTCATAGCCCGCTATTTGAAACGGGTGGCCACGGCAACCGATTCCGCGGCTCTCAAGGCGGACTCCATCCATTTTTCCATGGATGTGTACACCAACGCCGCCCTGGTAATCGGCTTGGCGGCGATCAGCTATTATCAGATCACCTGGCTGGATTCGGTTCTGTCGATGCTGGTGGGGCTTTACATTATTTACGAGGCTTTTTTCCTGCTCCGCCACGGCCTCCGGGATGTGGTGGACGCTGAACTCCCCGAGCAGTTACGTCAGGAAATAATCCACCTGATTGAGGAATCAGAAGGCCAGATTATCGAGTTCCACAACCTGCGGACACGGCGCGCCGGTTCCCAGAAAATCATGGATTTTCATCTGGTTGTTTGCCGCAAACTTTCCCTGGAAGAGGCCCACGGAATCGCCGACGCCCTGGAGAAGAGGATTGAATCCGCCATCAAGGGAGCGGATGTCACCATTCATCTCGAGCCTTGCAAGGAGAGGCCCTGTCCAGGGCCGCGCCAATGCTCCCTGGCCCGGAAACCGTCATCTCCATAAGGCTACCGGGACGGGAAAAAGATCCCCTATTGAGCGGGATCCTCCAAAAGCCCCAGCATCTCCCCCAACGTCTTTCGATAAACCATTTCATCCTGGGTGGAAAAACAGACAAACCAAACCTCCAGCCCGCTGGATCCTTTATCCAAAAAATTTTTTACTTCCCTGATTGCAATACGACAGGCCTTGTCGATGGGAAAACCGTAGACCCCCGTGCTGATGGAAGGGAATGCGATGCTTCGGATGGCGAGTTCTTCAGCCAATCGAAGGCAATTCCGGTAACAGTTCGCCAGATCCTCTTCTTCATGGTGGTTGCCCCCTCGCCACACCGGACCCACCGTGTGAATGACGAATTGGGCCGCCAGCAGGTAGCCCCTGGTGAGGCGGGCCTCTCCTGTCGGACACCCTCCCAAAGCGCGGCACTCCTTGAGCAATTCGGGGCCGGCGGCCCGATGAATGGCGCCGTCCACCCCACCTCCGCCCAGCAAGGAGTTATTGGCGGCGTTGACGATGGCTTCCACCGTCAGTTGGGTAATATCCCCCCGGATGACTTTCATCATGGGACCCTCCTTGATGGTTTACGGGTTTTCCTGGGGAAAAAATTCTTGTAATTAATTTAAACCAGTAGTCCGCGCCCTTCCCCATCCGAATGGACAAGCCCGTCGGTTCGCAGCGCCTTTCCAAGGGGAACGGAATAGCGATTGGGAAAGGAGCGGAATGGCGGTGGAAACGATTCTATTCCGAAAGCGGCGGAAAGGAATTTTCTCCCAAATCGATCCAGTGGATGGTTTCCGACCCCAGGGTTTCCTGCAAATCTGAGGCGTTTCCACTGGTGGCGGCAATGATTTGATGGACCGTCGGATCCAGTTTGGAGAGATGGCGGATGAAGACCTTGAGGTTTTCCTTCCCGACATTTTGCTGAGCCGGTTCGTCGAGCACCAGAAAACCCGGATGGTTGCAGTTGAAAAAAGTGGCAGTTTCCAACAGCGCGATATGGTAGGCCCAAATCAGACGAACATGATCACTCCCCGAAAGATCGGAGGAGAGGTCGAAATTGTCGAGGATGGGCTGATAACTATCCAGAGAGAGCTTCAATTTTTTAAGATGAAGCCCGGTAAAACCGAAGAGACGGGCTTTTTCGAAAAACAGGGTTAAAAATTTTTTTAGTTTTTCCTTGTCCTGGGTGGAATGACATTCCTTTTGGAAACGGGCCTGCTCGCTAAGCAATTCCTTCCAACGTTTGGATAACTTGGTTATTTCGGCATTTTTTTTGTCAATCTTCTCAATCAGGGAGACGAATTTGAGGATCGTTTCTTCCTTTTTTGTCAAATCCGTGGACCGTTGATTTGGTTCTTCCCCCTCTTCGATATTCAATTCTTTCCGAAGACGGAACAGTTGTTTCTTCAACTCGGATACCTTGAATTTTTTTTCTTCGAACACCTTCCCGCGATCCTGTAAATCCCGGTATGCCCGTTTGTAAAGAAGCTGCGCTGCCTGCCTTTGCTCTTGAAGATCAGCTTTTTTTTGATTTAAAAGATTCATTTGGCTGGATTTTCCGGTGCGCACCGGGTCATATTCGGTCAAACCCCCTCCAAATGACCCCAGGGCGCTGGGGAAAAGGGATTCCAGGGTGGTTTCAAAACAATCCTCATCGGTTTTTTCATGGAAGGATTCAATCTCGCGGTCGAATTTCTCCACCCTGTCCTGCAAAAATTTGATGTTTTCGCGGTGTTCGAAATATTCATCCCGAATTTCGGTCAGGGCCGCCTGCTCCCTGGAAAATTCTTTTTCCAGCCTTTTCAGCTCGTTGAACAGACCAGGGGAGGAGATGTTCTCCAGGCTGTTTTCTCTCGCCATTTTCAGGGCCGTGTGTTCTTCGCGCAGGAAAGAAACCATTTCCCGCAAGGGGACCCAACCGTTCTGGCGAGGGACCAAAACACCGGGGTACCTCCCCCCCTCAAAAGAAAGAATCGGCTTGGCAGGAAAATTGTGAACCCCCCCACCGGCATCGGTGGCCATCTTTTTGAAAAAGGCTTCCAGCTCAGCCCACTCCCTTTTAAGGTCGTTCATCCCTTGCAGAAGTTGGCGTTTTTTTCTTGCAATTTCAGCAACATCCAGACAAAGAAGGAATTCAAAGGCTGAACTGCCGGGATGTTGAACTCCGTGACTTTGTTCAATCCGGGTTGGGAAATCGCGCCAACCGGACCGCTGGTCGATAAAAAACAGCGGAAATATCGTTTCCAGAGGCAGAGGCAGGTCCCCCCCCTGGATACCAGGAACCAAAGGGAGGTTCCAGCCGATGAAAGAATTCAAAAAATCCTGGAACAGGCTTTCGTCGGGGTTTTGGCTTCGGACGCAAAACCACTCTTCCGGGTAGGGGTGGGCGGCGGGTCTGGAAAGTACCGGCCCCCGACAGACGGCAATCAGATTGGGGTCGATTTCTCCGGTGATCTGCCTTCGCAGGGTCACCGTCTCGTGATTATGGTTTTCAACCTCCAGTTCAACGAAAGATTCCAGGACGGTGAATTTCTCGTTTTTGAAAATGACTTCGCTGCGCAATACGGGAGGAAGCATTTCCCTGCCCTCGCGCCCGATCATCTTTTCAAGGCCGAAAGTGTATAAGATGGCTTTAAGACAGGTGGTTTTTCCGGAGACGGGGTTTCCGCAGAGCAGATTGAGGCCTCTCCGGAAATTGAGGACGGTCCCGAACCGCCGCTCAGGAGTGATAATGGAAATTTTTAAAACGCTGACGGTGATCCCCCGCATCGTTGCCCTGTCGTGAGTGGGGCACTTATTGATTTTTGTCCCCAATCCAAAAATGAAATTTATTTAAATTGAAGATGGGGGTGGACACGAGGAGTGACGCTCAGGGACGACACATTTTTAGCAGGTTTATTTCGATACTTCAATAGGGGGAAATTTAATGAAATTTTGAAATTTGTGGCGTTTTTCGGATCAGCGGGGTTGAAACCCAAGGTCGCGTAGCATTTCGAGATCGTCCTTCAATTGGCGCCCCTCGGTGGTGAGGTAGTTTCCGGTCATGATGCCGCTGGCGCCGGCCGTGAAAACAAGGGGATGCAGGGAGCGAAGGTTGTGTTCCCGGCCGCCGCAGATCAGGATTTCCCGGTCGGGCAGAACAAAACGGAACAGAGCGATGATTTTCAGGCATCGCCAGGGGGTCAGGAAACTGGCCCCTTCCAAAGGGGTACCGGAAATAGGGGCGAGGAAGTTGATCGGCACTGCATCGACCGATAGTTTTTTTAGTTCCAACGCCAGTTCCAGACGTTGCCGGTCGCTTTCGCCAAGACCGAACAGCCCCCCGCAACAGACCGAAAAGCCGGCCGCTTTGGCTTCCCGAACGGTGGCGGCCCGTTCCTCCCAAGTGTGGGATGTGCAGATGGAAGGGAAAAAACTTTCAGCCGTTTCCAGGTTGTGATGATAGCGGCTGAAACCGGCGTCTTTCAACCGTTTCAGTTGTTCGCGGTCCAATATCCCGAGGGAAGCGCAAAAACCCAAGCGCTCCTTTTTGGGCCCGCTGGCGGCGGCACAGATTTTCTCGACTTCCGAAGGTGTCGGCCCCTTCCCGCTGGTAACGAGGGAGAAGCGATGGATGGGGGTGGAGGCGGCTTTCCTGGCGGCGGCCTCCATTTCGTGGCCCGATTTGAGTGGATAACAAGGCGTGGCGCTGTGCGATCGGCGGGATTGGGAGCAGAAGGCGCAGTCCTCCGTGCAGTTCCCCGATTTAGCGTTGAGAATGGTGCAGAGATGGATGCGGCGCCCGCAAAAACCATCCCGCAGCCGATCCGCCGCTGGGAGGAGATGGATAACCTCGGTATCGGGAAGCTCGGCGAGGCGAAGGTATTCCGACCGGGAAGGTTCTTGTCCAGCCAGAATGGTCTCGGCTAGTTCCAGAAAAAACCGGGCCGGGGTCATGATCTTTCCTTTTCTGGGACCAAACGCCTCGTCATGACGTCAAAAATTCCTCCAGCCGGTTCAACGCCTGGGGAAAGTCGCGCCGGCCGAAACCGATCCGGAAATGGTTGCCGTCATGATCGTAAACGGTTCCGGGCAGCAGCAGAACGCCGGCCTCTTTCACCAGGCGGGCGCAGAAACTATCCACCTTTTCTCCGAGCAGCCGGGGGAACGCGATGGGGCCCGCTTGTGGCCGTTGCCAGGTGAAACGGTCGCCGTGCCGTTGGAGGAAATCGTCCAAAAGAGCCAGGTTGGAGCAGATGATACCCCGGTTGCGGTCGGCGAGGACTTCATGGTGGCGAAGGGCGATCTCGGCCAGGAATTCGCTCGGGGCGCTGTTGCAGATGGTGGTGTAATCCTTGAGCGCGGCCATTTTATCGTAGATTTGCCGATTATGGGTGGCGATCCAGCCGATTCGCAGGCCGGCCAAGCCATAGGTTTTGGACATCACCCCCAGAGCTACGGCCCCGCGCCCCAAATCGCTAGCCGAAGGGAGGCGGTCGCCCACATGGTATTCCGAGCCCCGGTAAACCTCATCGGAAAAAAGGATGATCCCCCGGGCCTCGGTCATTTTGACCAGTTCCAAATAGTTCTGCCGGTCCAACAATGCCCCGGTGGGATTGTGGGGAGTGTTCAATATAACGGCCCGAGTTTCGGGGCGAAAGAGGGTTTCAAGTTCCGCTGTGTCCGGTTGCCAGCGGCTTTCCTCCCGTGCCTTCCACAGGGAGACCTGGCAACCGATGGCACGGGCCACCTCGGCCAGGGACTGATAGCAGGGCCAATGGACGATAACATGATCGCCGGGCGCCAGCGCGGCCTGCATGAATAGGAAGATGGCTTCTTCGGCTCCGCTGTGAATCAGAATCTGGTCCGGTTGGAGGGTCTCGTAAGTCGCCGCTACCGTCTGCCTCAATTGGGGATTTCCCGAAGATTCCGTGTAGCCGAGCCGCATCCGGTTCAAACGCGGAGCGGCTTTCGGCTCCAGGGCGAGCAGATCGGCGACGGACACCGATTCGCAGTCGGAAGCGCATAAAAGGTGTTTGACGTGAAACTCGTGGCGGGCGAAATATCGCTCCAGTTTAAATGGGGGCAGCATGTCCTGGAAAACCTCATGTTCGGGGGGAAAGCCCCCCCAGGAAATCACCAATATCTGATTTCAAAGTCCTTCATAGTTCCCGAGAAGTCAAAAAAATCAACCACCACTTTGGTGACCTTGGCGGCCGGGGGGCCGCAATGGGCCCACTCCGCGAGGGTTTGCAAAGCCCCCTCCTCCCCTTCCGCTTCCAGATAGACACTGGCATCTGGCAGGTTTTTTACGAAACCGGTTAATCCCAGCTGGAGTGCTTTTTTCTGGGCATGGGCACGGAAGCATACCCCCTGCACCCTCCCGAATATCTGGATAACCACGTGTTTTTTCATCTTTTGATCCGCATTCCAGGAGCTTTTTCGTCAAGAATCAGAAGCTCCCCGACATCCATCACCCGAAAGGGGGTGGGATCCCGCCTGCTTTCGGCGATTTTCCTTTGAAGAGCCAGCGCCGGGTAGCCTGGGGGTTCTTCGCTGAGATTGAAGGTCCCCCATTGGGTGGGGATGAAAAAATGGGCTTTTAAATCTTCGAAGGCCCGTAGGGATTCCTCGACATCCAGGTTATTGTAATGCATGAACCAACGGGGATGGCAAGCGGCTATCGGCAGAAAAGCGAAATCGATTTTGGGATAATATTTGCCGATCTCGCCAAAACCCCGGAAATAACCGCTGTCACCGCCGAAAAAGAATGTCGTTTTGGGGGTTTTGAGAAGAAAGCTGGCCCAAAGGGTGCTGTCTTTTTTCTGGCCCAGGCGCCCGGAGCTGTGCTGCGCCGGAAGACAGACCAGTTCGACCCCCTCCCCCAGATTCCTTTCCTGCCACCAGTCCATTTCGAAAATTTCGGCATTGCCCAGTTTGGCCACCATGGCTCCGAGTCCCAGGGGGAGAAATATTTGGGAGGCGCTGGAAAGTTGCTTCAGGCTGGGCAGGTCCAGATGATCGTAATGATTATGGGTGATGATGACCCGAAGGTCATGGGTCAGTCCATTGATTTCGGCAGCGGTCAGAGCGGGCGGGATTTTTCTTTTGACCATCAGCACCCGCGCGGAAAAAACCGGGTCGGTGATCCAAAAAACGCCTTTGATCCGGATCAGGAAGCTGTTGTGTCCGATCCAGAGGATAAAATCCTTGTTTCCCAAAGCGGCGATCCGCTGCAGGGGATCGGGGATCACGGCGGGGAGGTGGCTTTTTTCCTCCTTGGTATAGTGGCGTTGCCTCGGACGCAAGAGCCATTGGAAAAAGGAAAGGGTATCAAATCCAGAAGGCATCCAGGGATTGAAAAAATGCTGTCCCCGGTGATGATGAGCGTAGAGTTGGCCGGGCGATGTTTGAGTGGTTTGAAGCCGCCAGCGGGTCTCATCGAAATCTGAATGGCATGGAAGGTTGACAACGATGAGAATGAACGCCAAAAATAAGCCGCCAGCCAACAGGAAAAAAAATTTTAGAAACCGCCAAAAAAAAATCATATCTGAGGAAAAGCGGATTATGAGAGACGCCATCTCCCGTTGGGCAACGGGGTCGGCCCCAAGCCCTCGATTGTCAAAAACCCGAATGGGTCACGAAGGAACCGGTCATTTCCCCAGGGAACCGGAAAGGGACGATCATTTTTTCCGGTTTTCGAAGAAAACCGATCAAGGAGGGGAAGGAGGAGGCAGCGTCTTTGTATCCCTGTTCGAATGACTGCATCAGTCGCCCCTGATTTTTTTCCGCTCTTTTGGTTTTGAGCGGCGCCGAGGGACGCAGCACGAACACGGTGCCATTGGTTTCCAGGGCCTCAATGTAATCCATCACCCGGTTGTAACGGAGGTATCTTCTGGCCAGAGCCTGGCATAGGCCGGGGAAACGGGCATACCGTAAAAGCAGGATCTTCTGAAGCGGAATCGGATTTTTTCGATATCCACGAGGGCGGGTCAGAATCAAAATGTGGCGGGTGTTGCCATCCACCATGCTCTTATATATGGGGATCGGATCGGCCACCCCGCCATCCATCAAATGCCGACCCTGAAAAGAAACCGTTTTGGAAATGAAAGGGAGGCTGCAGGAAGCCCGCAACACCGTCATGAGATCATTTCCAAGCTGGGATTTTTCAAAATAGAGAGGGCGTCCGCTGCGGCAATCGGTGGTGCCGACCCAAAATTTCTCCCCAGCCGCAAAAAAACGGGCGTAATCGAAGGGTACCAGATGGTTGGGGATCGTGTCGAAAATGAAATCCATCCCGAACAGCTCCCCCTTGAAAAACCAGCGCCGGCGACTCAGGTAGCGATGATCTTTGACAAAATCGATATTGACGATACGGTTGCGATCCATTTGACGGGATAGATAGTTGGCGGCGTTGCAGGCCCCCATGGAGACACCGACTACATAAGGGAAAAAAAGACCCCGCTCCATGAAAAAACGCAGCACACCGGAGCTATAGATCCCCCGCAGGCCACCGCCTTCCAGAATCAAGCCGGTTTTTTCAAGAAAATTTTCCATGGGGGTCACCCCCTCTACCTGGTTCGGAATCCGGGTTGGAAAACAATCCGGATTTTGGCTTGAACTGTCGATTGCGACAACCTGGCATTTGCAGGTGCCCCGCATCCTGAATGCAAGCTATTATAATTATTTTTTTTAAAAAAGCGGAGTTTTTTCCTGCCGGCAAGGAAAGAAAATCTCTTGGGACGTTTTTCAAAAAATTGGACGAGCTCGCAAAAAAGGCCGAAGCCCCGTTTTCCGTCGGACCGCAAAAAACCGGCGCCTGACCTGTTTATGACGGCTTTTTTTGCCTCTCGCGGGATCGGTTGACATTGGCAAGGCTGCTTCTCATTTCCCGGAACGGGTGGTGGTGCTGAAAAGAGTTCCGCATTTTTTGCACTGAAAGCCCGCTGAAGGCCACAGAACCAGTCCGATGATCCCGAACAGGAAAATTGCGAACAGACCCGTAGGGACACCTCCCCCACCGCGGATTTGCCGCAGAATGGTATCCACCAAGGCATACCAGGCGAGCCCAAAAAAAACCAGACTGGGAATGGAAATTTTCCGGACCACTTCTTTGCCATGGCAGGAGGGGCACGAGGGTTTTTTACGGGAAGGCCTCCGCTGGAATTTTTCTTTCAAAATAAAACTCCGATTTTAGAATGAAAAATCTCGAATGAATTTCAAGAGACAGGTTGCCGGCCCCGGCCCAACAGCTCCGCCGCCGAACATCAGAAGACGCATGGCGACTTTTCTATCCCCTGGCTTGCCATTTAGCAACTATTCCGACGGCTGGTTTTCAGCCCCACCGGAGTTGATCTGCGTTTCAAAGGCCCGGCACTCCTGGGGACGTCCGATCACGGCCACCATGTCGTTTTGGCAGAAAAGAAAATCGGGCTCCGGATTGGCGAAAAGATGCCCGTCCCGCATGACGCCGACCACGCTGGAGCCGGTATGGCTGCGGATGGCGAGTTCCCGAATGGTTTTCCCGGCGCCCAACCCTTCCCTTTCCAGCCGCACCCAGGTCAGTTCCAGCTGCTCCGAGGTTTTGTGAAGATCAGCCAGGGTTTTGTAGTCGAAATAGTCCCGATGGAGAGGGGCATAGAGTTCCGACCGGATGTGGTCGGTGAGCCGGAAGATCTCCGAAGCGGGAATCCGAAGGTGAAGCATGGCCTGGCGGGTCATTTCGAGACCGGCTTCAAATTCGGGCTGGATCACCTCGTGGGCGCCCCTTTCATAAAGGTCTTTCATCTGCTCCACCCCTTCGGCGCGAGCCGTGATGTGGAGATCCGGGCGCAGGTGATGACCCTGTTCCACCACCCGACGGGCAACCACCGCGGCGGGGGTCGTCACCAGCAGCAGTGCGGCCCGCCCGATTCCGGCGGCTTCGAGAACGATTTCATGGGCTGCATCCCCGTAAATCAGGGGAAATTGGGCGTTGCGAATTTGAACCATGCGGTGGTAGTCATTTTCAATTATGACGAAGGGAAGTTCCAGCCTGCGGAGTACCGCCGCCACATGTTGGCCGATCCGGCCGCCGCCGGCGATCACCACATGGTTTTCCAGCTCCACGCCGGGGGTTTGGATGTTCTGCAGAGGCGCTTTTTTAAAGATCCACTTCCTCCCGAAAGCATACAATGGGGCCGTCAGACCGGAAACAAAGGGGGTCATCACCATAGTCACGATGGCGGTGGAAAGAACCAGGAAATAGAGTTGAGGGTTGATGGATCCGCTTTGAACCCCCAGGCGCCCCAGCACCAGGGAAAATTCACCGATCTGAAACAACCCCAACCCCACTGCCAGCGGCACGACATTGCCGTATCCGAAAAAATAGGTCAGGAAGAAAAAGATCGTCCCTTTTCCAAGGGCCACCAGGCACACCAGCAATCCAATGGTGGAGAGGTGTTCAAACAAAAATTGGGGATCGAGCAGCATCCCCACCGAGGCGAAGAAAAGCAGCGCGAAAAGATCCCGCAGTGGAATGATGTCGCTCAGCGCCTGATAGGAATATTCCGATTCGCTCAAAACCATTCCCGCGACGAAAGCGCCCAGGGCAAAAGAGAGGCCGAACAGATAAGTCACGTAGCCGATTCCGAGGCCGATGGCGGTAATTGCCACCAAAAACAGCTCTCGTGAATTCCAGCGGGCCACCCAGGTCATGATCCAGGGGAGAATCCGATTCCCGACAAGAATCACCATGAACAGAAAAAAGACGGCTTTCAGCGCCGCCCAGGCCAGCAGGGGAACCCCTGTTTCGGGATGGCTGAGCTGTGGAAGGATGATCATCATCGGCACCACGGCCAAATCCTGCACGATCAACATACCGATCATGACCCGGCTGGAAAGGGTGCCCATCCACCCCTGGTTCATGAGGGTTTTGAGCAGGACCATGGTGCTGGATAGGGAAATCAAGGAACCGAACCAGAGGGAAGGGACCGGCTCCCAACCCAGCCCCATGCCGATGAGGGTTCCGAAGATCAGAGTCAGCAGAATCTGGATGGGAGTCCCGATCAGGGCGATTTTCCGAACCGGTTGCAGTTTTTTGAGGGAGAATTCCAGACCCAGGCCAAAGAGCAGCAGCGCCACCCCAATTTCGGCCAGCAGTTCGATGTCATGGACCTTGGAGACAAACCCGAAATCGTAGGGGCCGATCAGCACCCCGGCCAGAATGTAGCCGAGAATCAGTGGCTGTTTCAGGCGCTGGGCAACAACCCCACCGGCTAAAGCGGCGAGAACGATAACGATAATATCGGCGGCAAGGCCCATGGAGAAAGAAAAGGTTAAGGATGGAATAACCCCCCGTGGTCCCGGGGTTTTTGGAAATTCACTCTCTGGGCAAATCGGTCATAGCCCTCCAACGCCGGCCGGTGGACGGCATGGAGGATTGTCCCGGCTATCGCGTGATGTATTCATCCCGCCGGGGCGCAAACACCTCTATGGCGATGCAATCTTCAAGGACCTTGGCGCCGTGCTCCAGGTCACCCCGAAGACACCAGGAATCACCGGCGCCCAGGCGATAAACCTGGCCGCCGGCGGTAAGTTCCATCAGCCCGGAAACCAGATAACCACTCTGCTCATGAGGGTGCCGATGAAGAGGCAATTCGGCTCCTTTCTTCAGGTGAAATTCGGCAAGCAAGGTTTTATCGCCATGCACCAAGGTTTTCATCTGGATTCCGGGAAGGACTTCTTTAAACCCGGATTCGTTGCTCCGGTAAATCATCATTTTCTCCAGGGCTGAAAAAAGGAACTCAGGTTTAATTGGAGGGGGGCGGCAAACGGAGCCCTTTCCTTCTCCAGGGATCCATGGAACCTCAGCGAAAAGAATTTTCCAACCGCAGTTCGATGGACCGCCCACGCCAGGAAAGCCGCACCCGGTCCGAAAGAATTTTTTCAACCCTGGCGCCGAGGATGGTTTCGCCTTCCATCAGCGGCTGATTGTTGATGATGGCCAGGGCATTCCCCTGCCCCGCTTGGAAGGCGATTCCGATCAGCGTCAAGGCCGGCGCGAAGGTATTGCTGTCGGGAGCAGGCCCCGATTTTTTTGGGAGCGGCAAATTGCGGGGGTTGGGAATGGAAGCGGTTGAGGATTTCGATGCCGACGCCGGATGAAACGTTGAGTCGGCAATCCCGCTCTTCCTGGTCTCGGACGGCTTGCCCTCCGGGATGCGAGAAGGCCC
Organism: Deltaproteobacteria bacterium; assembly: GCA_016926265.1. Lineage (GTDB taxonomy): Bacteria > Desulfobacterota > Desulfuromonadia > Desulfuromonadales > JAAYDE01 > JAAYDE01. The sequence goes on from JAFGOW010000038.1 coordinate 85,923, forward strand.
AACCGCCGAGTTCGGACTTGGGTCGAAAGCCGGAGTGGAGGCAATGGGAACGGAAGCTGCGGGGTGGGGCAAGGCAGCAGTGGATGAAGGCCGGTTGGCCACATCTGGACCAGAAACCACGGGGGAGAAGAGACGCCCCCAAAAAAGCCCGCCGCCGGCGAGAAGACCAAACAGCAGGACGGCACCCAGCCAAAAACAGATACCGAAACGCCCGAGTTTCCAGCGGCGACGGCAGGATTCGCGATTTTTCAGAATCTCGGCGCCGATATCCAGGGTTCCGGTACGGCGGGCCGCCTGCTCCCTCTCCAGCTTTTTGAGGGCATCCAGAATGGAACTCAATATCCGTCTCCCTTTGATGGGTTTTCAAAAATAATCACTTTGGCAGCTCCCTGGCGTCGGTTACCTCTTTCCCGATATCCCCCTCGGAGCAGCGGACGGTTCCGAATTCCGGAAATGGTTGCCGATCAGCAATCCGATGCTGAAAAAGAGCGCCGCCGCCAAGCCGATCACCGGCAGCAGACGCCCCATCCGCGCCCCGGTGAAGAAGGCGCCCCCCAATTCCCGGACGGCATCGCGGACGATGCCCCAACCGATCCGGCGGGACTCTCTGGTGTAGGCAATGAGCATGGCCCGGTCACAGACCAGATTGATCAAACGAGGATATCCCTCGGAAAAATCGTAAATTTTTTTAAGCCCTCGATGGGTGAAAAGGTCCGGGTTGGGGGAACCGGCCAATTTCAGGCGGTGCCGGACATAGGCCATGGAATCCTCAAAATCGAGGGCGTCGAGGTGGAAGCGGACCGAAATACGCTGATTCAGTTGGCGTAATTCCGTACGTTCCAGAAGAAAGCCCAGTTCTGGCTGGCCGACCAGTATGATCTGGATGAGTTTGTCCTTGTCGGTTTCCAGATTGGAGAGCAGCCGAACCTGTTCCAGCGCTTCCGTACCCAGGTTCTGGGCCTCGTCGATTACGAGTACAACGGTGCGGCCGGCGGCGTTTTCGGTGAGCAGAAATCGATTGAGACCATCGAACAGCAGCGCCCTGCTCTTTCCGAGATGGTCCAGGCTGAATTCCTGGCAGATGACGTGAAGCATCTCCTCCGGAGTCAAGGTGGGGTTGAAGATGTAGGCGAGGCGGTAAGCTTCACTGTCCAGTTGGTTGAACAGCGAGCGCAGCACCGTGGTTTTGCCCGACCCGACCTCCCCGGTCATGGCGATGAATCCGGAACGCCCCCTGAGGCCGTAAAAGAGATGAGCGAAGGCCTCTTTGTGGTTTTTGCTGAGGAACAGGAAGGCGGGATCGGGAGTGATCCGGAACGGTTCTTCGTCAAGCCCAAAAAAGTGCTGGTAAAGGGACATGGTTCATTTCCCATCGGGGGGCCGCGGAACGGCCACTGGGTGTTGACCTGCCCGTTTCAGGCCCGTTCAAACGGCTCAAACAACTTGCGGTATTCATCCATCGCGTAGCGGTCGGTCATGTCGGCCAGATAATCGCATATCACTCTCTCCTTGCCGAACAGGGCAATCCGGCGCTGGAACCGCTCGGGCAGCAAGGAAGGGCAATCGACGTAGCTTTCAAAAATCCGGGTCATGAAAAATTCGGCTTTGACCCGCATCCTTTCCACCATGTAATGGCGATAGAGATGCTTGTATAGGAACCGTTTCAGTTGACGGCTTTTTTCAAGGGTTTCGGGGTGAAAGCCAAGCAGGCGGACAGAAGCCTGCCGGACATCCTGCAAGGTCTTTATCCCGTGGGCCGCAACCGCGGTCCGGGTATGATCCACGACGTCATCGATCAGGAAACCGATCAGGTGGCTGATGGTCTGGTAGACATGACGGCGCTCGTCGAGAGCGGGGTATTTTTGCCCCACCAGGTCGAAGGTTTCCTGCCACAGGTCCACCTTTTTCAGTTGTTCCAGAGTGATGTAGCCGGCTTTCAGGCCATCGTCGATGTCGTGGTTGTTATAGGCGATTTCGTCGGCGACATCGATGATCTGGGCTTCCAGCGGGGGCCGGAGACCGCGGAAATACTCGTCATCGCTCAGCAGATCGGAATCCTCGTAGTGGGGGGAATGCTTGATGATCCCTTCGCGGGTCTCCCAGGTCAGATTGAGGCCGTTGAAGCCGGGATAGCGCTCCTCCAGTTCCTCCACCACCCGCAGCGATTGGCGATTGTGGTCAAAACCCCCGAAATCAGCCATCAGCCGATTGAGAACCTCCTCCCCGGTATGGCCGAAGGGGGTGTGGCCGAGGTCGTGGGAGAGGGAAAGGGCTTCGACCAGATCTTCATTCAGGCGCAACCGGGTGGCGATACCGCGGGCGATCTGTGAGACTTCCAGGGAATGGGTCAGGCGGGTGCGATAGTAATCCCCCTCGTGATTGAGAAAGACCTGGGTTTTGTATTCGAGCCGTCTGAAGGCCGCGCAATGGATGATCCGGTCGCGGTCGCGCTGGAAAACGGGGCGGTCATCCTTATACTCTTCGGGATGACGCCGGCCCAGGCTTCGATCGCTGCGAGCGGCAAAGGAGGCCAATTCCGTCCTTTCCATGAAACATTCCCCCCACTAAAAAATTCCTTCATCTCAAGGAATTGACATTACACTATAGCATCAAGCGCCAGGCCTTCAAATAACCGATTTGCCCTTGACGGGTATTTCTCTTCGTGGTAGTTTTTTCTAACGTTTCCGTAATGTTATGCCAACCGGAGCTTTTTTTAGGATCCCTTCGGAATGCGTGTTATCGGCGGTTGCGCCAAAGGAAGGAAGCTGGCGCCGTTTCCCGGCCAGGAAATCCGGCCCACCTCCGACCGGATCCGTGAGGCGGTATTCAATATCCTCTTCAGCCGCCTGGGGGCCCTGGCGGGGAAAAAGGTTCTTGATCTTTTTGCCGGAACCGGAGCCATGGGGCTGGAGGCCTTGAGCCGGGGCGCCTCCGAGGCGGTCTTTGTGGAGAAGAATCGCCATGCCGCAGCCTTGATTGGGGAGAATCTGAGCCATTGCCGGCTGGAAACTTCGGCCCGGATTGTTCAGGAAGAGGCTCACCGAGCTCTTTCCGGGTTGGCGGGGAACATCTTCGATCTGATTTTTATCGATCCGCCCTACGGCCACGATCTTGTCCTCCCGACCCTGGCCCTGATCGACCAGCAGAAACTGCTATCGCCGCAGGGGGTGATCTGCGCCGAAGCGGGGAAGATGGATGAAATCCCCGAGACGACCGGATCCCTGGCTCGCATCAAAAAGAACGTCTATGGCTCCACAGCGATTCATTTCTTTGGGCAAGCCCAGAAATCGGCCTGAAATGAAAAAATCGATCGCCGTCTATCCCGGCTCCTTCGATCCCATCACCTTGGGGCACCTCGACATCATCCACCGGGGGCTGGAGATCTTCGACCACCTGATCGTGGCCGTCGCTTCCAATTCCGGCAAAGAACCTCTCTTCACCATAGAAGAACGGCTGGAACTGGCCAGGAACGCTTTAGGGGCGAGCCCCCGCCTGGAGATCGACACCTTCGACGGTCTGCTCATCGATTATCTTCAGGCCAAGGGGGCCGACATCATCTTGCGTGGCCTGAGGGCGGTTTCCGATTTTGAATACGAATATCAGGTGGCCCAGACCAACCACCAACTGGACCCCCGCATCGAAACCCTGTTTTTGATGACCTCCATCCCCTACGCTTTTTTGAGTTCCTCGGTGGTCAAGGAGGTGGCTTCCCATCACGGGGCGGTCGATTCCTTTGTGCCCCCCCTCGTCAGGGATGCCCTGATGAGAAAATTCGCCCGCCCCAACCTCGAAGAATAAGGAATGGCGCCATGATCCACAAAGACCTGACCCTGGAAGAAATTGCCCGCCAATATCCCGCAGCTCTGGAGGTTTTAAAGCGCTTCGGGCTCGACTGCCTCGATTGCCAACTGGCCGCTATCGGCTCGTTGGAACATTGCGCCGAATTCCACGAGCTGGACATCGAACAGCTGCTCCGGGAACTCAACGCCGCCGTTGCCAAGGGCTGATCCAAGCAGGCGTCCGGCCGTTTTCATTCAGGCTCCTCCTCCCAGGCCTCCAGCTCAGAAACCAGCCTCCCCAGCGCCGCCACCACCAACGCTTCGATGCGCCTTCCTTTTTCGGCGCTGGCCCGTTCCGGATTCCCCCATACCCCTCCCGGCCACAACCGCCGTTTATTGCGCACCAAAATCCCCATGGGGAAATGAGGGCGTTCGGATGGACTCGTCCCTTTGACGAGATGGGGATGGGAGTGCAGCAGGCGGGAAGTTTCAATCTCGCCGGCGTGGGAGTCGTCCGGAGTCTCAATGATCTTTCTCCCTTCCTGAGCGGCCAGATGGTATTCGGTAACCGCGGCGATGCGGATATCGGGGAAGGTTCGCAGCAATTCTTCTCCGGCATCAACCAGCGCTGAAAAGTGGGTGCCCCCGGCATGGCCTGTGAGAAAAATAAAATTTCTCAAGCCCTGTGCCCGCAGGGAGGTAACGATGTCGGTGGTGAGGGATTTGAGGGTGGAGGTGGTGATGGAAATCGTCCCCGGATGCCCCACGGTGGAGCGGCAGACCCCGTAATGGATCGGCGGGGCGATGAAAACAGGGCGTTGGGACGCCAACTTGATGGAGACCTGAAGCGCCTGCAGGGTGTCGGTATCCAGCGGCAGATGATGGCCGTGTTCTTCGGTGGAACCGAAGGGGATGATGACGCTTTGGGTTTTTCGGAGCCCGGCCTCGAACTCGGTCATGGTGATATCGGTCAGCAGCATCTGTTTCTCCTCCGATGATTAAGGGCTGGAGTCAAACCAAACCCCTCAATTTTCCGATATTCTATCATAAGGGATCGCCGTCGACCGGGAGCGGCTGGGAGCGCGCGATTAATCAGGATGTTTATCATACCTAAACATCGGCATTGACAAACCGGGGAAAAAGTTTATCATCCGCCCCTGCTTTGGAGGCAAAAATCTCTTGGTTCGGGGGTTTGGGTGAAAATCGGGGCCAGACTGAAACAACTGCGACTGCACAATTCCCTCACCCAGGAGGAACTGGCCAACCGCACCGATCTGACCAAGGGGTTCATTTCACAGTTGGAGAATGACACGACTTGCCCCTCCATCGCCACGCTCAAGGACATCCTGGACGTGTTCGAGGTGACGCTTCCGGAGTTCTTCACCGAGCCGGGGGCGATCCGGTTCGTATTCGGGGCCGACGACCGGGTTTCCCCCACCGGCGAGGGGGATCCGGTGCGGGTCGAGTTGCTGGTTCCCGGTGCCCAACGGCGGACCATGGATCCGGCCCTGGTGACGTTGGCTCCCGGCGCCCGCATGGAAGAGCAGGACATCCATGAAGGGGACGAATTCGGTTTTGTGCTGCAAGGGAAAATCGAGGTCCGGTTGGGCGAAGCCGTCCACGCCGTAGGCAAGGACGAATGCTTCTTTTTTTCCTCGGGCCATCGCCATTCGGTCCGGAACCCCGGCAGAGGCGTGGCTAAAATTTTATGGGTGGTGGCTCCTCCCACTTTCGATTATACGGGACGGTGATCGGGGCTGACAGAGCCCTCCCTATCAACCTTTTTTGAAAGGATCCTGACCATGAGCAAAGTGCTGATTATCGGGGCCGGCGGCGTCGGCCGGGTGGTGGTCCACAAATGCGCTCAGGCCAAGGAGGTTTTTCGCGCCATCACGCTGGCTTCCCGAACCAAGGCGAAATGCGACGCCATTGCCGCCGAGATCCCCCACACCTTCATCGAAACGGCGCAGGTGGATGCCGACAACGTAAACGAGATGGCGACCCTGATCCGTTGGGAACAGCCCGATCTGGTCATCCATGTCGCCCTCCCCTACCAGGATCTTTCCATCATGGAGGCTTGTCTCGCAACGGGGGTCGATTACCTCGATACCGCCAATTACGAACCCCGAGATACCGCCAAGTTCGAATACCACTGGCAATGGGCCTACCACGAAAGGTTCCGCGACCGGGGTCTGATGGCTCTGCTGGGGAGCGGCTTCGATCCCGGCGTGACCAATGTCTATACCGCCCTGGCGGCCCAAAAATACCTCGACGAAATTCAGGAGATCGACATCATCGACGCCAATGCCGGCAGTCACGGGCAGCCCTTCGCCACCAACTTCAACCCCGAGATCAACATCCGGGAAGTGACCGCTCCCTGCCGGCACTGGGAAGACGGCCATTGGGTCGAGACCCCGCCCCTGGCCACCAAACGGAGTTTCGATTTCCCCGACGGCATCGGGTCCATGAACATCTACCGGATGTACCACGAGGAGATGGAATCGCTGGTCAAAAATCTCCCCACCATCCGCAAGGCCCAGTTCTGGATGACCTTTTCAGACAACTACCTCAAACATCTGGAGGTTCTGCAGAATGTCGGCATGACCCGCATCGACCCCGTGGAATTTCAGGGCCGGAAGATCGTCCCTCTCCAGTTCCTCAAAGCGGTGCTCCCCGACCCCGGCAGTCTCGGCCCTTTGACCAAAGGGCGCACCTGCATCGGGGTGGTCGCCAAGGGGATCAGGCATGGGCGTGAAAAACAGGTTTACATCTACAATATCTGCGACCATGAGACGGCTTTCCGGGAAACCAATTCCCAGGCCATCAGTTACACCACGGGCGTGCCGGCGGTGGTCGGCGCCATTATGATGCTGACTCGGAAATGGCACAAGCCCGGGGTCTGGAACATGGAACAGTTCGACCCCGAGCCATTTCTGAAAACCCTGGGGTCTATGGGGTTGCCCACCCAGGTAGCGGAAGGAAGCGCATGGTTGAATCTGACCTGACCCCTTGGCATGTGGCGGAGATGAGCCGCTTCGCCCCCTCCCCCGCCTTCGTGATCGACTTGGGCCGGCTGCGTTCCAATCTCGCCATCTTGGAGGAGGTCCGCCGCCGCAGCGATGCCAGGATTCTGCTGGCGCTCAAGGCTTTCGCCATGTGGCGGCTGTTCCCCCTGCTCCGCGAAAGCCTCGACGGGGTCTGCGCCAGTTCCCCTTGGGAGGCGCAGCTCGGCTGCGACAAATTCGGCGGTGCGGTTCACTCCTTTGCCGCCGCCTTGCGGGAGACCGACGTCCGGGAACTGCTGGAGGTTTCGAGCCATCTTTCCTTCAATTCCTTTCAACAGCTGGAACGTTTCCGGTCGCTGTGGGAAGAAAAGAAGGGCCAGGTTTCCATCGGCCTGCGGGTCAATCCCGAACATTCGGAAGGGGCCACCCCCCTCTATGATCCCTGTGCCCCGAAATCGCGGCTCGGAGTCCGGCGGGAGGACTTCACCGGCCGTTCCCTGGATGGAGTGGAGGGGCTCCATTTCCATACCCTGTGCGAACAGCTGTTTGAACCCCTGAAAAGAACGGCGGTGGTTTTCGAGGAAAAATTCGGCGAATTTCTGGCCGGCATGAAATGGCTCAACCTTGGCGGCGGCCACCACATCACCCGCCGCGGCTATGATATCGAGGGGCTGGTGACGCTGATCTGTCATTTTCAGGACCGCTATGGGGTCCAGGTCTATCTGGAACCTGGAGAAGCCGTGGTTCTCGGTTCCGGCATCCTGGTGAGCGAGGTTCTCGACGTGGTGCGCAACGGCATGGAGATCGCCATCCTGGATGTCTCCGCCACCTGCCACATGCCCGACGTGCTGGAGATGCCCTACCGCCCCGATATCGAAGGCGGCTTCCCCCCGGGGGAGAAGCCTTGGACCTACCGTCTTGCCGGACCTTCCTGCCTGGCTGGGGATGTCATCGGCGACTGGTCCTTCGAAAAACCCCTCAACCCGGGGGACCGGTTGGCCTTCCTTGATATGGCCCATTACACCATGGTCAAGACCACCACCTTCAACGGCATCCGCCACCCACACCTCTGTGTTTTCGAACCGGACACAGGGAAGCTGGAGGTGTTGCGGAGTTTCGATTACCGTGATTTCAGGGACCGCCTTTCCTGAAGGGTTTTTTGGGGATAACAAGGGTCACCGGTCATTCATGCAAAGGATAATGCCATGAGCCACTGGACCACCAGGGATTCCGAGCGGATCTACAATCTCAACAATTGGGGCGACGACTATTTTTCAATCAATAAAAAGGGCAACATCTGTGTCCATCCCTCGCCCCATTCCAAATACGCCATTGATCTCAAGGCATTGGTGGACGATCTGCTCAAACGCAAAATCGACCCCCCGATTCTGCTGCGCTTTATGAACGTTCTGGAAGGGAGGATCAGCAGCATCAGCCGTGCTTTCAAATGGGCTATCGAGGAGAACGGCTACCCGTCCGGATACCAGACCTTTTTCCCCATCAAGGTCAATCAGCAGCGTCAGGTGGTGGAAGCCATCGCCGAATTCGGAAAGAAATACCGGATCGGTCTGGAGGTCGGCTCCAAGCCGGAACTGGTCGCAGCCCTCTCCATCGCCACCGACAACCCCATCCCCATCATCTGCAACGGCTACAAGGACAACGAATTCATCGAAACCATCCTGCATGCCACCAAGATCGGCTTCGACATCATCATTGTCATCGAAAAACTTTTTGAATTGGACAAGGTCATCGATTTCGCGGCCCAGATCGGCATCGCGCCGAAGCTCGGGATCCGTGTCAAGCTCTCTTCCCGCGGCACCGGCAAATGGGCCACCTCCGGCGGGGAAGACGCCAAATTCGGGCTCCGCATTTCGGAGATCCTGGCCGCCATCGATCTGCTGCGCCGCAAAAACCTGCTCGGATCTTTGCAACTGCTCCATTTTCATATCGGCAGCCAGATCACCAAGGTCGACAAGATCAAGAACGCCTTGATCGAGGGCACCCGGGTCTACGCCGAAATGAGGCGGATGGGAGTTCCCATCCGCTATCTCGACATCGGCGGCGGCCTGGGCGTCGATTACGACGGTTCCAAGTCGAGCAACTTTTCCAGCGTCAACTACACCGTCGACGAATACGCCAACGACGTCATTTACCAGGTCAAAAACATCTGTGAGGAAGCCAAGGTCCCCTGCCCGGATATCATCTCCGAATCGGGGCGGGCGGTGGTGGCCCACTATTCGGTGCTGATCACCAACATCCTCAACACCTACACGGAAACCCAAAACCCCGATTTCGAATCGATGCTGGATCAGCCGGACAAGCTTTCCCCGACGGTCAAGAAGCTCCTCGACATCTACAAAAGTATCGACCGCCACAGCCTCCGGGAAGATTATCACGATACCGTCCAGTTGATGCAGGAAGCAGTCAGCCTCTTCAAACTCGGCTACCTCAATCTCCAGGAACGGGCCATCGCCGAATGGGTCTGCACCAAAATCATCACCAAGATGAACGATATCGTCGAGCGTCTCAAATCGATTCCCGAAGAAATGCAAAACTTCCAGCTCAGCCTTCGTCAGACCTACTTCGCCAATTTTTCCCTGTTCCAATCCCTACCGGATTCTTGGGCCATTGATCAGCTTTTCCCCATCGTGCCGATCCAGAGACTCAACCAGAGGCCGGACGTCATCGCCTCCATCGCCGACATCACCTGCGATTCCGACGGAGAAATCACCAGCTTCGTGGGGGAACACGGGAAGACCCGCTACCTTCCCATCCATAAAATCGACCCGGCTGAGGATTACTTCATCGGCTTCTTCCTCATTGGGGCCTATCAGGAAATTCTCGGCGACATGCACAACCTGTTCGGGGACACCAACGCGGTTCACATCACCTTCAACCGCAAGACCAACTATAAAATCGACACCGTCATCAAGGGGGATACCGTTTCCAACATCCTGAAATACGTTCAACACGACGGCAACGAAATCCTCAAAAAAGTCCACAACAAGCTGGAGAAACAGGTCTCCCTCTGCGAAATCTCCATTGAGGAACGGAGCCATTTTCTGCAACTGCTCGATAAAACCCTGAAGGGCTATACCTACCTAGGGGAATAAAACCGTGCGTTTTTAAAAATCGGCGCCGGAGATTGGCTTTCCGCACCGGATTAATAACAAAGGTTCGGGTCTGTTTGACACGCCCCCGGCAAGCGATAATCTTTGCGATAAAGGGGTTTTGATTTTTAAACGAGGTTAATGCCATGCCGTCGCCCGAAAAAAGTCTGGATGAAAAACTCCGGCGGTTGGAACGTTTCTGCAAATCCTCCGGCATGAAACTGACCCATCAGCGGCTGGAGGTTTTCCGGGAATTGGCCCTGGCCACAGACCATCCCTCGGCGGAAATTCTCCACAGACGGCTGCAATTGAGGCTTCCCACCCTTTCTCTCGATACCGTCTACCGCACCCTGGCCACTCTTGAGGAACATGACCTAGTGGCCCGCATCCAGACCACGGAAAGCCAAGCACGCTTCGAGGTCCAGGAGCAGATCCATCATCACCTGATCTGTGATTCCTGTAAAAAAATCGTGGATTTCCATTGGCCCGATTTTGACCGCATCCCCCTCCCCGAGGAATTGAGCTCCTGGGGTGCCATCACCCACCGAAAAGCCATACTCCACGGTCGCTGTCGCCACTGTTCCTAGTGAAAATTTCCAGATTTTATTCATATTTCATAATGCGGATTTTTCTATTTTCACCTTTTAAATAGGAAAATTTCCTATATAATAAGCATTGTATTTTTAATTTGCAGCTTCCCGGCCTTGTTGGGATGATTCTAAAGTCAAAACCAGATTTTGCTAGATTTGAAATGTTTCCTCATCGAACCCGAATTTTAGAAATTTACGAAAGGAGCAAAAAATGGCGGAAAAAAAGAAACCTTCCCGGAAAAAACTGACCACCAGAGCCGGCGCTCCGGTGGTTGACAACCAGAACGTCCTTACCGCGGGGCCTCGCGGTCCGCAGTTGCTCCAGGATGTCTGGTTCCTGGAGAAACTGGCCCATTTCGATCGCGAGGTGATCCCCGAACGCCGCATGCATGCCAAAGGTTCGGGGGCGTTTGGCACTTTCACCGTAACTCACGACATAACCCAATACACCAAGGCCAAGATCTTTTCCAAAATCGGCAAGAAAACGGACCTGTTCGTGCGCTTCTCCACCGTGGCCGGGGAGCGCGGCGCCGCGGATGCGGAGCGGGATATCCGAGGGTTTGCCGTTAAATTTTACACCGAGGAGGGGAACTGGGATCTGGTCGGGAACAACACCCCGGTCTTCTTCCTGCGTGATCCCCTCAAATTCCCCGACCTCAACCACGCCGTCAAGAGAGACCCCCGCACCAACCTGCGCAGCGCCCTCAACAACTGGGATTTCTGGACCTCCCTGCCCGAGGCGCTGCACCAGGTAACCGTGGTCATGAGCGACCGCGGCATTCCGGCCAGCTACCGCCACATGCACGGCTTCGGCAGCCACACCTTCAGCTTCATCAACGCCAAACAGGAACGTTTCTGGGTCAAATTCCATTTCCACACCCAGCAGGGGATCAAGAACCTGACCGACGAGGAAGCGGAAAAGGTCATTGGCAAATGCCGGGAGAGCCACCAGCGCGACCTCTACGAAAGCATCGAGAAAGGTGATTTCCCCCGCTGGACCCTCTTTGTCCAGATCATGCCGGAAAGGGAAGCCGCCAATTACCGGTTCCATCCTTTCGATCTCACCAAGGTGTGGCTGAAAAAGGATTATCCCCTCATCGAGGTGGGGGTGATGGAACTGAACCGCAACCCGGAAAACTATTTCGCCGACGTGGAGCAGGCCGCCTTCAATCCCGCCCACGTGGTTCCCGGAATCGGCTTCTCCCCCGACAAGATGCTGCAGGGACGCCTCTTCTCCTATGGCGACGCTCAGCGTTATCGGCTTGGCGTCAACCATCACCAGATTCCGGTCAACGCCCCCCGCTGTCCCTACCACAGTTTCCACCGCGACGGGTCCATGAGGGTGGACGGCAACTACGGCAGTACCTTGGGCTATGAGCCCAACAGCTACGGGGAATGGCAGGAGCAGCCCGATTTTTCCGAACCCCCGCTGGAGTTGAAGGGCGATGCCTATCACTGGGACTTCAGGGAAGACGATGAGGACTATTACACCCAGCCGGGACTTCTGTTTCGTCTCATGACTCCCCAACAGCAGCAGGCGCTGTTTGGCAACACCGCGCGGGCCATGGGGGATGCTCCGGAGATGATCAAGATCCGCCACATCGGCAACTGCCTGAAGGCCGATCCGGCCTACGGGAAGGGTGTGGCTGAGGCTCTTGGCATCCCCTTGAGCAAAGTGTCCTCCAAAAAATCGTGCAGATAATCGTCCAATGGCCTATTATAAACCTGCGTCATTTTTGCCAGGAGTACCCTGGAATTTAATTTCCATCAAAGGAGAGAAATGGTTATGCCGAGTCTTAAAGGAACCAAGACCGAAAAGAACATCCTGATCGCTTTTTCCGGAGAATCCCAGGCCCGTAACCGTTATACCTACTTCGCCTCGGTAGCCAAGAAGGAAGGGTTCGTCCAGATTTCCCATATCTTCGAGGAGACTGCGGACCAGGAGAAGGAACACGCCAAACGCCTCTTCAAATTCTTGCAAGGGGGCGAGGTGGAAATCACCGCCGCCTTCCCGGCCGGAGTCATCGGCACCACCCTGGAAAACCTCAAGGAAGCCGCCGGCGGCGAGAATCATGAATATACCGTCATGTATCCGGAATATGCCAAAATCGCCCGACAGGAAGGCTTTCCCGAAATCGCCGCCGCCATGGAGTCGATAGCCATCGCCGAAAAACAGCATGAAAAACGCTATCTCGGCCTGATCGCCAATATCGAGGCCGGCAAGGTTTTCAAAAAGGACCAGGTGGTCACCTGGCGCTGCCGCAACTGCGGCTACATCCATACCGGCAAAGAAGCGGTTCAGCTCTGTCCTGCTTGCGCCCACCCCCAGGCCCATTTCGAACTGCTAGCGGAAAACTGGTAAGCCGATTCCGCCATCAAAAAAAATAAAAAAACGGGCGGGGAATTTCCCCGCCCGTTTTTTTGGCGTCAGACCAGGTCGGCTGCTGCCGCAAGGGCCGCTTCGTAATCCGGCTCCTGGGTCACTTCCGGAATCAGCTGGCTGTATCGTACAACGCCGCCCCGGTCGAGGATGAACACCGCCCGTGCCAGCAGTCGCAACTCCTTGATGAGGACTCCAAAAGTTTTTCCGAAAGCGACATCGCGGTGATCCGACAGGGTCAGGACCCGTTCCACCCCGGCCGCGCCGCACCAGCGTTGCTGGGCGAAGGGAAGATCGACGCTGACCACCACAACCGCCACATCCTGGCCCATCCTGGCCGCTTCCTGATTGAAACGGCGGGCTTCGGTGTCGCACACCGCTGTGTCGAGAGAGGGAACCGAGAGGAGAATGCAGACCTTGCCCCGAAAGGCTCGGAGCGCAACCGGAGACAGGTCGTTTCCAACCAGGTCGCAGTCGGGAGCCACCTGGCCGATGGCCGGCATCTCACCTGCCAGAGTGACGGGGTTTCCTTTGAGGGTTACCATTTCGGTGCGTTCTTTCATGACTCCTCCTTATGGTTGGCACAGATGATTTTTTTAATCGAGGTTTGTGATCCAGGAGGTGTCGCCATACCCCTGCCGCAGCACCTGCACCTCGTCGTTGAGGAGGCTGATGACGGTGGAAGGTTCGTTGAACAGAATCCCGCCATCGACCACCAAATCGAGCTGCTTCCCCATCATCTCTTCGATTTCGGAAGGGTCCCCCAGGGAGTTCTCGCCGCTGATGTTGGCGCTGGTGGTCACCAGCGGATGCCCCAACTCGTCGAGGATCAGAGCGCAGATCCGGTTGTCGGGGATCCGGACTCCCACCGTCCGTTGGCGGGTCATGAGGAGATCTGGTACCAACCGGGTGGCTTCCAGAACAAAGGTGAAGGGGCCGGGAAGGCGTCTTTTCATGATCTTGAAGGCGAAGTTGCTGACCTGAGCGTATTTGGTGACATCGGAGAGGTCCGAGCAGATGAAGGAAAATGGTTTCTTGGGATCGCGGTGTTTGAGCTGGTAGATTCTTTTGACCGCCTTCTTGTTGAAGATGTCACAGCCGATGCCGTAAATGGTGTCGGTTGGATAGGCGATGACCCCGCCGTCCTGAAGACAGCCGACCACCTTCTGAACAAGACGGATTTGGGGATTATCGGGGTTGATGGCGACAATCATTTCAGGTCCTGTGGCTGATTCCGGATCAGGGACATCCCAATCTTTTTAAAGGTTATCAGAAAAAAGGCATTGCCCTGGGTGCCGCCGACGGGAAAAGGGGATTGCCCCCGAACCATCCATTTGTTATGGTGAGCCGGCTGAAACGAAGGAGGATTTTAATCCAGATGAAAAGAGGAGTCGAGGCCAAAATCCTCAACCCGCTGTTGGGAACTCTAATACCCTTTCCCCGGTATACGACCGAAGGAAGCGCCGGTCTCGACCTCCGCGCCTGCATCGAACAGCCCCTGGTTCTGGAGCCGGGGAAGACGGAAATCGTTCCCACCGGCATGGCCATCAACATTCATGATTCCGGACTGATGGGGGTGCTGGCGCCCCGTTCCGGTCTCGGCATCAAACACGGGGTGGTGCTGGCGAATCTGGTGGGGATCATCGACAGCGACTATCATGGCGAAATTCTGATCGGCCTCTGGAACCGGGGTTTGCAGCCTTTCACGGTCCAGCCGGGCGACCGCATCTGCCAGATGCTTTTTGTACCGGTAATGCAGGTGGAGTTGCGTTTCGTCGAGGAATTCAGCACCACCACCGCACGGGGCGGGGGGGGGCTGGGACATAGCGGCCACCGCTGAAATGCTTTTCAAACCTCCACCGAGCGTAAAAAAAAACAGAAAGCCCCCGTTGAATTGAGCGGGGGCTTTCTTGTGGGTTATACCTTTGCTTGAGGGCAAACCTCAGCTTGCCGACTCCTCGGGAAGTTTTTCGCCAAGGGCCTGTTTGCGCGAAAGGCGGATCTTGCCCTGTTTGTCGATCTCCAGACATTTTACCAGCAGCTGATCCCCTTCGTTGAGGATGTCGGTAACCTTGGTGACCCTTTTCTGGTCCAGTTCCGAGATGTGAACCAGCCCTTCGGTGCCGGGGAAGATCTCCACGAAAGCTCCAAACTCCACCACCTTTTTGACGGTCGCCAGATAGAG